>NZ_JBBODA010000014.1:0-160049 GCF_038002705.1 Paenibacillus sp. FSL H7-0716 | reverse complement strand
GCCAGCACCTCTTGACCCTCCGCGCGGGTCAATCGGCTCTTGAAGGCATCTTCCGCGCTTCGCCATGCTTTCAGCGCGGGAAGCCTAGCCTCGGCCTCGTCAGCTTGGCCGAGCTTCCGTTCAAGGAGGAGAATCTCCTCCTCCTTGGAGAGCAGTCCCTGCCGCTGCAATTCGCGGCGGGTCCGTTCTTCTTGCAGCTCGCGAATGCGCGTGAAACGCTCCGCGACCTGCAGCGCCGCCTCCAACTTGCGGCGGCATTCCGCAGCATGTTGGGCTGCTTGTTCGAGGCGCTCCGCCGCTGCCTCTACATCCTCTTTGCCTGCGCTGCCAAGCCCCTGCTGCTCCGCTTCGAGCGCGCGGAGCGCGGCCTCATTCTCCTTCACCCGCCGGCTAAGCTTCAACGCAAGCTGATCGCCATACTGTTCCAAATGGAACAGGCGCTGCAGCATTTGTCGGCGGTCTACGCCCCGAAGCGATAAAAATTCGGCGAATTTCCCCTGCGGCAATACAACTGCTCGCGTGAAGTCATCCATTTTGAGCCCAATATGCTCTTCCACACAACGTGTAACATCTGCGAGTTTATCCGCCATAACGTTATCCCCGTCAGGTGTGACTTCAATGAAACGGCTAATGGTGTTGCTGACTGTTTGCTCACCTGTCCGCTTGAACTTACGTTCAACACGATAACGATGTGCCCCAGCGGAAGAAGTGAGCTCAAAGGTAAACGCCACGCTGAGTGAATCCTCAGAGTGATTCATAATCCCCTGTGTTCCATTAACGGCGCGCTCCACTTTGCCGTACATCGCCAAAGTAATAGCATCCAGCAAACTGGACTTGCCGCTGCCCGTAGGTCCAAAAATCCCAAACAGCCCAGTCTCACACAGACTTTCAAAATCTATTTCCTGCATTTCTCTATAACTCTGCAATCCTGCAACTTTTAATAAAATAGGCTTCACCTTAGTTCTCCTCTCCTTCCTCCGGCTGCTGCCGTTCTTCTTCGGTTAGCTGTAAGAACAGCTCAATCAAACGATCCTCCGGCTCCGCCCCGCCCGTCTGGCGCTGATAGAATTTACGGAACAATTCTTGTACAGGCATACGTGAACGGGAAATCTGTTCGAGCTCCAGCTCCATTTGCGGATAAATCGGACGAATATGAATGATTCCCTCACGTGATTTACGCAGGCGCTGAATATCATTCATCGACATAGCTTCACTGAGCCGAATCTCCAAATCTATAAAAGCGGAAGCATCTCTACCTTCATCCAACCAGTTATATACCTCTTGCAATCCCCCCGTTGAGCTCCATCTTACAAGTGGACGCCCACAGCGAAGATAGATTTCTTCGAAGGTCGGCTCACCGCCCGGCGCAACATCAATCAGCGTCACCGACTTGGCTTGTCCTGCTTCCGAAAAGCTATATGCCAGCGGAGATCCGCTATAACGGATCATCCCTTCCCCTTTAACACGCTGAGCGCGATGAAGATGGCCTAGTGCAGTATATTGCGCTCCACAGGATAAAGCAGAAGGATCTACAGTGTAAGCCCCGCCCACCTGAATTGGGCGTTCCGAATCACTCTCTACACCTCCAAGCACATAAATATGGCTCATCGCCAAATTCACGGTTTGTGGCGTAAATTCCCGTCCCAACAGTTGCATAAGTTTGCCTACCCGTGCGCTGTAAGCTAGTCGAAGCTCCTCTTCCCCGCTGTCCCCAGCAAGCAACTCACCGAGACGTGCCTCAGAGGGATAGGGAAGGGCTGCGATTTTGGCAATCTCACCTGTGCGCGCAGCATGAACTGTCACTGGCTCTGAGGTTGGAAGTCCTACCAAGGTAATCCCCTGCCTTAATACAAGCGGGGAGACAGAAGATACGCGCTCCGGTTGGTCATGATTGCCGGCAATCACCACAAGGGGCCTGCCCCCTGAAGTCAGCCTGGCAGCAGCCTCATAGAATAATTGCTCCGAAGCCGCTGGTGGATTAACGGAATCGTACACATCTCCCGCCATCATAATCAAATCCACCTTATGAAAATCGGCGATCTCCACCAATTCATCTATGAACTGCTCTTGCTCCTTCTGGCGGCTTCTTCCCTCCAGCGTACGGCCCAAGTGCCAATCCCCCGTATGCAATATCCGCATCTTCGTCCTCTTTCCCCGCTCCTATGCGGCAATGAATAATTTATAATTTCACAGCATGATCGCCGTCAAAAAAGTACAGCCAAATCTCGCTGATCGGTTCTCCCAAAATATCATGTAATGCCTTGCTGTATAACTCTAGCTGAAAACGATATTTTTCTTTAAGTGCTTCTAAGCCGCCCTGATGTTCTAACACGGAGTCCGTCTTATAGTCTAGCAGAATAATCCGGTCCTCTTCTCGGAACAGGCAGTCAATGACCCCTTGAATCAGTACAGCCTCACTAAAGCCTTCCTTATTGTTCTCAGGGGAAAGCTCCGAGACGGCTTTATTCATATAATCGAGCCCTCGATAAGCCTCACCTGCGGGAACCATATAACTGAACGGCATTTCTCTAAGCTTCCAAGAAGAAGCTATTAATCTACGTCCAAGTTCATTAGTATAAAAAGCTTCTATCTGATCGGGAGCTACAGCCTCCACCTGCTCAGCAGTTAGAATAGCCACTCTCTGGAGTCGGGCTAAGGTTTCTTCCACAACCATAGGATCAACTGAACCCTCCAGCGGAATATGCTGCATGACTGTATGGTATGCTGTCCCGCGTTCCGCTGGGGTTAGACTGCGTTTTTCCATAAATTTCGGGCGCCGCAAATGAAGACTGTCCGCACCTGCAACACTTGGACGTTTATCGGTTTCTATTGAGGTTGGAGAATTGCCTTCTTCCAGCAGATCAAAAGAGGGCTGCTCCTGCAACGACAACAACGTTTTTAACTCCGTAACAGAAGTTTTAGCCGGAATACCTGAGGCTGCCGCATACGGGTAATTCCATTCCAGTCTTCTAGCAATTTCATCGCTAGTCTCTGTTCCATATATATTTACAGCTTCACCCTTATGCAGTGCTTCGAGTACGGCTTGCCGTTCCTCTACCTTATCCTCAGTCTGATCCGTTGGCAGGAACGCCCCAGAATTAAGTTCGGAAGCATTTTGCACACTGATGCTCCAATTGGAGACATCGTTGTGCAGCACCGTGGAGACGCTACCTTCTGAACCGCCCAGCTTACGAAGAATCGCCGCCGCAGGGTGCCGGATCAATGCCGGTCCAACCCAGTCCAAATAGCTGCGCCCTCGGGCCAGCAGATGATCTGCAAGCAGCAGCTCATCCCGGTTCTGCACGCTGCTCCAGCTAGCGATTTTACGCGGCAAATCTCTTACAGTGCCTACTAGAATCATTTTATCTCTCGGACGAGTTAACGCTACATATAATACACGCATTTCCTCAGCTAATAACTCAAGCCGTGTACGCCGGTTAATAGCCAGATAAGGAAGTGTTGGGTAGCTAACTCGCGTTTCCCGTTCCACAAAACGCGGCCCAAAGCCAAGCTCTTTGTGCATAAGAAATGGCGAATGCAAATCTTGTCGATTGAACTGTTTTGCCATCCCGGCTACAAAAACAACAGGGAACTCCAGACCTTTGGATTTATGAATGGTCATGATTCTGACGCCATTGCCTTCTTCACCGCCACCGCCAGCTACACCCAGATCTCCGCCATTCTCACGAAGCCGTGAAATAAACACCAGAAAACGGAACAATCCACGCGCTGCGGTGTCATTCTCAAATTGCACAGCCCGGTCATACAAAGCTTTAAGATTGTTCTGGCGCTGCGAGCCTCCAGGCAGTCCTCCAACCCATTCCAGATAGCCGCTCTCCCCATAGATACGCCAGATCAGCTCACTGAGACTACCTTGTCTAGCCGCATTTCTCCAGCTTTCCAGCTGTTCCAGGAAATGTTTAAGCTTGCGCTTCAGTTCTGGACTGATCTGCGGCAGATCTTTATCAGGTAAGACATTATTTTCGACGGTGCTTGCGGATTCAATCACATGAGCCGAGAAGAGGTCATACTCTTCTTCAGCCTCTTTTGCATCATGCATATCCACGGCCATCTGTACTGCTTGAAAAAAAGGACCCTGACTACACATACGCACCGTAGCCAATTCTTCTTCCGTTAATCCGACCACAGGTGAACGAAGTACGCCAGCCAGCGGAATGTCCTGCAGAGGATTATCAACTATTTTTAAGAGGGAAAGTGCAATTTCCACTTCTGTAGCTTCAAAATAACCTTTATTCAGATCACCATAAGCAGGGATACCTTCCATCCGAAGCTCTTCGATGATTAAAGGGGTCCAGATTCTTGCCGAGCGAAGCAGGATCACGATATCACCGTAAATAACCGGGCGCATAATCTTGAGTCCTTTATCGTAGATAAGCAGCGGCGATCCACCGGTCATCCCCGTCATTTGTGAAATACGCCGGGCAATTGCCCGTGCTTCCAGCTGCGCCGCCTCGCTCTCAATGGCTTCACTCTCCTGAAGTGGCGCCTCACCGTCTTCAGAAGTCTCTTCTGACTTCCCTGCTGTTGAACCACGATCTATCAATAATAACTCCGGTGCAAAAAAGGTGTCGGGACCCTTCTCTGCTGCACCTGGGAAATTCGCTCCGTAAACAAGCTCAGCGCGTTCGTCATAATTAATCTCCGCTACCGTCTCATTCATAATCTGCCGGAAGATCATATTAACGGCATTCACAACCTCCATGCGACTGCGAAAATTACGGGCCAGATCGATGACCGAACCGCTAGACGATTCATTAGTAATTTCAGATGGATCGATTGGGTGTGAGCCAAAGCTGCGGTATTTATCCAGGAATAGCCCCGGCTCCGCCAGACGGAATCGATAGATACTTTGCTTCATATCTCCGACCATAAACCGGTTACCGGGTGTTTCACGGGATATTAGCCGCACAATCTCCTCTTGCACACTATTCGTATCCTGATATTCGTCCAGCAGAACCTCATCGAATTGAGCACGGTATTCCATAGCTGCATCAGAAGGCAGGGAATGACCGGGCGTAGAGTCCGGATGGCGTAGAATTTGCAGACAATAGTGCTCCAAATCACTGAAGTCGACTAGACCTCTTCCTGCTTTTTCAATTCTATAACGTTCACCGAATGCTATCACTGTCTCTGCAAGCTCTGCCATCAGTGGAGCCGCTTCGTTCAGCTCTTTCAAAAAAACCTCGGGCGGACGCCCAAACAATGCTTTCTGAAGATCTAAAATACTCTTCTTCACACTGTCGCGCAGTTCCTTCACCATCTCCTGCAGTCCAGGATCTGTCGAATCCTTCTTACAAGCCTTTAATTTTCCAAAATATACTTCCATGAAAATATCATATAATTCTGCCCAAGGTCGTTCGTTTACGGCATCCTGCAGTGCATTTACCATCTCAAGATCTGCGGTTAAATTCTCAACATAGGGTGCCGGACCGCCCGGCTGCTGTGCAATCTCCCGGCCTTGAATCAGCTGACTGGCTGCGCCTGCAAGGGTCAGCTTCGCTTCTTCAAGAATGCTCAGCACCCATGGCGTTCCACCTAGACTATCGGTGTCCGGCAATGAGAAATCAGCTGCAGTATCACGGAGCCATTGCGCGGGCCAAGGATGGCTGCGGGCGTAATCATGCAATCGCTGTATGAGCGCATGCACTGCATCATCACTGCGTTCACCACTGAACCAATCAGCTAGCTGCACAAATATGCTATCCTCACCATCCGCACCTACCTCACCGTACTTTTCCTCCAGCAACTCTTCGAGCAGCTCCTGCCGCATCATCTCCGCTTCATGCTCATTTAATATGCGGAAACCCGGATCAATCGGAATCATTTGATAATAACGCCGGATCACTTCCAGACAGAAGGAGTGTAACGTTGTAATCGAAGCTTTGCCCAGCAGGGATAGCTGACGGCGCAAATGGTCGTTCTCGCCATTCTCCTCCAGCTCCCGATCAAGGGCTTCCCTGATCCGCTGCCTCATTTCGGCAGCCGCAGCTTTGGTAAACGTGGCTACGAGTAGCCTGTCTACACTGAAGCCGTTCTCTTCCTTACTGATCTTTCGAATAATCCGTTCTACCAGCACCGCCGTCTTACCGGAACCTGCTGCCGCAGCAACGAGGATGTCATCACCGCTCTCCGCAATGGCGCGCCACTGGTCATCACTCCATATACTTCCTTCCGGTTTCGCTTCTATTTCAGCCTTCATACTCAAGGTGTAGTTCCTCCTTTGCGGGACAGCAGATCCCATATAACGTCCTTCCCTGGCTTACCCAGATTGTTATAGCTGTTACCTTCCACAGCTTCATCGAACTGGCAGACAGGTCTAAACGAACAGAACGTGCAGGCGGTCTCCTGCCCAATTCGGTACGGCTCAATCGCCACATCCCCCTCTGTAATCCGTGTCCCGATATCAGAGATCGTCCCTCTAACGGAGGATAATAAATGGCCCCACTGCTCTGGTGTAGCTACTGAAGCACTGCTATAAAAGCTGCCGTCAGCTTTTACTGCTACAGGCACAATAGAAGAATACCCTTTGTCTAAAGTGGTATCCATCAGGGAAACAACCTCACGATCTGCTGTAAGCAGTCCTTTCATCTTGAAGCGTTTTAACAGCTCTTGCTCAGCCTGTTCCTTGTTCATCCCGTTGGATGAGGTTAACAACGGATCATGCACATGGAAATAAAGTGTACCTGCTGGAAGTGCCTGCTGCCCCAGCCATTGCTCCGAATATGTCAGCAGCACATCCAAATAAGTCAGCATTTGCAGCGACAATCCATAATACACCTCATGCAGCTTGAGATCCTTTTGACTCGATTTATAATCAATTACCCGCAGAAGAATGCCGTTCTCTCCACGAGCCATGTCTACACGGTCAATCCGGCCAACGACCTCCATCACACAGCCATTCGGCAGCGTAATTCTTAAAGGCGGCAACTCCTTATCCGGTCCAAAATCCAGCTCCAGCCCTACTGGCTCAAAGCTGCCCCGGCGGGCGTGCTCGCCCAGAATCACAGAAGCACGTCCAACAATATTCTTAAGCTTACGGGAGATGTACCCGTAACGTTTGGAGCTCATTAGAATTTCACCCTGCAACATCGGAGATAGCCGTTCTACTGTCTCACTGGCCTCACGCCGACATTCATCCGGAGACAAGCTGCCCCAACCCCGTCCCTCTTGTTTCAGTCTTATCGCCATATCACTTAACGCAGCATGGAACAGCTGTCCAATATCAGGTGCTTGCAGCTTATATAACTGGCGCTCTTTCAGTCTTAGTCCGTAGGACGCAAAATGGGAAAATGAGCACGCAACAAATTTCTCCATCCGGGATACACTGCCCCGCAGTGTTGAGCCACCATACAATCTGAGGCTTGTGCCACGCTTGAGCTTCGTTCCCTCATTACGATAGAACAGTGAGCTTAGCAAACGTTCCAATTGAAATTTACGATCTTCGTTCTTAGTAAACCAGTTATACACATCCCACCATAGCTCCGGAATTTCTGTCCCCTGGCGCCACTGCCGCAGCTGCATAATCAATGCGCGAAGACTCTGTTCTGGTTGACCAATGAAACCGAGATGAATAGGATCTCCGACTTCTGCCGGTAGTCCCGCAGGGGGAAGTGCTGACAAGCTAAGCTCTTGAACCCTTGGGAACATTCTATGCAAATGCCGGATAACCTCAGAGGGAAGGAGCGCTTTGCCCTCATCATCCGCTGTAGCGTAGCTAATCCAGAGCTTTCGGCTTCCTGTCGTTAGTGCATTATAGATCAGAAACCGCTCGTCCAGCAGTTTACGAGAAGCGCCGGGAGCAAGCTCCATTCCAGCATTCTCTAGTACGGAGCGTTCACCTTCCGAGAGAATTCCATCTTCCTTAAACTGCGCAGGCACAACACCTTCATTAAATCCAAGCAAAAAAGCGTATTTGACCCCCGTTGGGCGAGTCCGATCCATATTGCCGACCAATACTTGATCCAGTGCGGGCGGAACTAGTCCCATTTTAAGTTCAGCAAGTCCTGTCTCTAGAACGCCAGTGAACACTTCAAACTCAAGTCTTTCATTGCCCATCATTTCTACTATCTGATCTAGCAGATCAAGTACCGCACCCCACAACTGGCTATGTTCCCTAGCCTTCTCGGGTTGGCCCTTCTCCATAGACTTAACACTGAGTTTCTCCAGCTTCCGTGCAACATCCGTCTCTTCAAGCAGCTTGTACATTGCCGTACATAGTTCAAGGCCGCTTCGGCTTTTCTGGATTCGTTTCTCAAAAGCAAATAATGGACCTGTTATACTAGCACGGCATCGTTCCATAGTAGCAAGCAGTTCATCATCCATCTGTCTGCCGCCTTCCAGCGACAAGCTAGGAATACCTTTCCAGGAGCGCCCATCTGTCCAGCGGTACCCCTGAATCCCACAAGCCAGCACATAGTTTTCTAAAGCATCCATATCCTCACGCGTAATACTACCGTCTAGCGGAAGCAGAAGCTCCGTCTTTACACAACGGAATACATCCTCGTAACGCCAGCGACGACGCACTACATCCAACGCGGAACGTATAAACTCCACTAGCGGATGATGCAGCTCGTTCACCTTCTGGTCCAGAAAAAATGGCACTCCATAATCTTGGAACAACGGCTGAACCAGCTGCTCGTAATCGCCAATATTACGCATCAATACGGCCATTTCGCCATATTTTGCACCTTCATCCCGCACCAGTCTAGTCATTTCGCGCAGGGCTCCCTCAACCTCTGCTCTGTGCGAAACTGCAGCGCCTATAGATATAGCCTCTCTTGCCAGTTCATCCGCACCTGTCCAGGCCTTCCGGCGATCATATCCCCGTTCAAGGTGAGCAAGTACTGGACTTTCTTCAAAACGCGGCAGAACCGTTGGCTCCAACAGCTCGTCCCATACATCAATGCCCAGCTCTTCAGCAATTCCACGCAGTTTAATGTAAGTAACCGCAGTTGGGTGAAACAATTCAAGCTCATTCAACTCATCTCCATATGGGTAAGGACGATCAATTGTAAGTGAAACCGTCAGCTTCGAAGCTTGCTGCATCAATTCTCGAAGCACTACGAATTCCTGCGGAGTAAATCCATGGAACCCATCTACCCAAATCTCTGACCCGCGAATGTAGGAGGAATCTGGAATATGCTCAGCCAGTTCTGCTAAACGATCTTCTTCATCGATATAGAGACGGGACATTTCCTTCTCTAAATCGCTAAATACCAGCTGCAAATCATCCAGCTTCCCCTCAAGAATAGGACTTCTTGCAATAGCTCCTCGCATAGCGGACAACTGCTCTTCTAAATCAGTGGAACCCAAACAGCAACGCTTCATCTCCGTGTGCAGTTGGTTCAGACGTTCCACAAAACCCGGTCTGTCTGCTGAGGCACCGAACAATTTCAGTTCCTCTTTGCGACGACTGATGATTTTGTAAATCAACATTTTCTTACCTTCTTCACTGATTGGCAGGTTTGCACTGCCACCAGTTTCCTGCTTCACACGATAGGCCAGCCGCGAAAAACTCAGTGTCTGCGCCCGAAGGCTTCCCTTCACATTCCCTACGGTCAGAAGCCCCCGTTCTGCTCCAAAAGAACCTTGCTCTGGCACAAGAATAATAATCGGTGCACCAAGCGGTTCCTTCTCTAAGGAAGAAGAGATAGATTCCCATATTTTTGTTGTCTTGCCACTGCCCGAGCGGCCTAATAAAAAGGTTACCGGCATAAATGATAGACTCCTTCCGTAGCGGAGAAAATATATAGAATACAAGGTGAAATATCCACCCATTGATTACACTCCAATTAAAAAAGTTCAGTGATTCCTCGTCCCCTCAGTATATCATAACCACACTAATCGGAACATGTGTTTGCTAGTATTTTCTAATGTTTTACAAGGGATAAACAGCCACGAGTACAAATATAAAAAAGCAAACCTCCGGATTTTGGCGGCTTGCTTTTTAGGGTGTTTAGTTTTGTTGTTAATGCCAGATGTGCAACGTTAGATTGGAGCTGCCAATGTCGGAGCATAGGGTCAATGTTAGCTGTTCAGCGTTTAAATTCCACATTTTCGGCTAGGCTTGTTTCATTAAGTACTTACGGACCCAGGAGCCGTTATTCGTGGATTCAGTGCTGTTTTGGAAACTTTTCGGACCCCACTGACGCTATTCTTTGAAAATGTGTTGCATAACGGGTGTTTTTGGGGCAATAGCGCCTTTGGGGTCCGTAAGAATTCAATAATAGGCTGTTTACGCTAAATAGAGTCATCCGATTCCGTTGGCAACTCCTTTGCCTTACAGTCGACTCACGGCCACCCTACGACCAGCCCTTTTATCCTACTTGTTACTTGGCACTGTAAACCTTTTTGACCTTCAGGCTTATTTTTTACTCCGCACTTCAAAAATCGCAAACTTCAGATAGTGTCCTTCGTTAACGCCAAGTATTTGTGGGTGGTCTTTGCCTGCGGCCCGCCATTCCACAAGTCTCAACACCTTGCCAGCATCTTTAGCTGCATCGGCAATCGTTTCGAGGAACAGATCTGGCTGCATATGGTAAGAACAGCTTGCGGTAACCAAATAGCCGCCTTCGTTCACCAGCTTCATCCCGTGCAGATTGATATCCTTGTAACCACGGCAAGCGCCAGCTACTGCACTTTTGGTTTTGGCAAACGCCGGAGGGTCCAGGATGACTACATCCCAAGTTCTTCCTCCACCTGCCGTCATCGGCTTGGATGTGTCGGTTTTGGCTGTTTTGCCTCCGGATTTAGGATTTGTAGCAGCTGCTGCTGCCTCTGTTCCACTTGCAACTGTTGCCCGTTCAGAACGTTCCTCTAGTCCTTTAACCTGATTCCGTAAATATGCAAAAGCATCATCCACTACGAATTCAACACGATCGCTAAAGCCGTTCAGCTCCACATTCACTTTGGCACTCTCAATGGCGTGAGCTGAAACGTCAAGGCAGGTTACTTTTTTCGCGCCATACTTGCAGGCATGCAGCGTGAAGCTGCCCGTATGCGAGAAGCATTCCAGCACTGTCGCACCGTCCCAATAAGGGAACGTTACATGTTTGCCGCTCTTATTAACTGGTAAGGTCTGTAGTGAACCATCCTCAGTTTCAATTTCCTGTAGCGTAATGCCGCTTCGTCCTCCCCAGCCTTTCATGAGCGGAGCAATGGAAGCTCTATTCTCACGTTGGTCAAAGAAGTAACCTGTCTTCTGGCCTTCTTCAATATCAACGACCAGCTTCAGGCCATTCTCACTCACGGTCACATGCCTTGGACATTCCCCGTACAGCACACCCGTTGTCTGCTCCATACCTTCAAGCTCGCGCACACTAACATCACTGCGCTCATAGATTCCGCGCGGTGCCATAACCTGCACCAATGCTTCGACGATTTCTGCACGCCGCTTGTCCATTCCGAGGGTAAGCAGCTGTACAACTAAAATATCACCGAATCGATCTACAATGAGCCCCGGCAAAAAGTCCGCTTCACCATAAACCAAGCGATAAGCATCCGCACCCGGAAGGAACCGATTTCTGTGTTGCAGACAATTCGCGAACCGTTCTGCAAAAAAAGCTGTATCCATGATCGCAAGGGGTCCCTGCGATACAATTCTTACCCGAATCTGTGACGCTGGATTGTAATATCCTACGGCCAAAAATCGGCCCTGATGATTAAGGACATCTACTAGTCCCCCTGCTTCCGGATTCCCTTCTACTGATGCTACTTCACCTGCATAGACCCATGGATGGCCCTGTTCCAGTCTTTTTTTGCGATTGCGTTCTAAAATAACCGATGGCAATGACTTCAACTCCCTGTTTTTCTAAAAATGTTTTTATACATGTCCCATGCAATACATTCATATATTGGTGTACAACCCTCGTCCAAAGGAGTATGCCCTATGTTCAGTGATTTGCTGTTCCCTATCATATATGGTCTTGTTATCTTTCTAGCCGGCATGAAGCTGATGGAAACGGCGTTGTCCAAGCTAGCGGGCCCTCTATTAACTACAAGCCTAAATAGAGCTACCTCAACACCTATTAAAGGAATGATTGCCAGCAGCCTGTTGTCCGCCTTACTCCAGAGCAGTACTGCTGTAACGGTGTTGACAATCGGCATGGTCAATGCCGGCCTGCTCACTTATGCCCGCACACTTGGCATTATCCTGGGCAGCAACATCGGCACCACATTAACTACAGAATTGATCGGACTTCAGATCAATACCATGGCCACGCCCCTGCTGGCAGCCTCGCTCAGTCTGTGGGCAGCGGCAGTTATTGCAGGCGAACTGCCGCCTACATCGCGAGTGGCAGAGCTCTGCCACAAAATATCCCCGCCGCTGCAATTTATCAGTCTGGCTGTATCAGGCTTCGCCCTCGTCCTATGGGGCATCGCTGTCATGCAGTCTATCGGCGGAATACTTCAGGAAAGTGGCTTATTCCTCTGGTTCCTAAACCACGCCGCTACTAGTGCTATATGGGGGCTCGCCGCTGGAGCGTGCCTAACAGCCCTGCTCCATAGCAGCGCTGCTGTCATAGCTATGGCTATGAGCATTGCCGCCTCGGGTGCCATGCCGCCTGAGCTAGGTATAGCCATTGTGCTAGGTGCCAACGTGGGCACCTGTGTTACAGCAGTCATCGCTTCCATCGGCGGCACGTCATCCGGCGTCTTCGTCGCTTGGTCCCATGTTGCGCTTAATGTAGGCGGTGCACTACTATTCTTGCCCATGATCGGGCTGCTACAAGCAAGTGCTGCATGGATTGGTGGAGGCCCTGCTTCACAAATCGCCCACGCCCAGACCATTTTCAACGTAGTCTGCTCACTTCTAGCACTGCCATTATGCTACCTGCCTATATGGTCAAAACTGGAGAAACGTCTTCAGTCTTAACAAAAAGGTGCCGTTTATTATAATCCCAGCTTTCCACAACTGTATTATTATACTTCAATCGAAAATATTATAAAACCGCGAACCGTCGTAAAAAGTGATCACCGTCGAGAAAATTCCAATCAGCGCAAACAAAGCCAATGCAAAATAATCGTCTCTCGTGAACGGGCGACTGCTATACCAAGTTCGTTTGGTCTCAGTGCCAAAACCGCGCAGCTCCATAGCGGTACTGATATTTTCAATTCGCTCGATACTAGTCAGAATTAGGGGCATCAGAATCGAAATGATATTTTTTAGCCGCTTAGGCAGCTTTTCTTTTCTAGAAATATCTATTCCCCTTGCTTGAGCAGAAAACGATATATTCTCATAATCTCGTTGAATATCCGGAATGTACCGCAGTGCCAGCGATACAGAATATGCAATTTTATAGTTCACTCCAACTCTATTTAAGGATGCTGCAAATTCACTGGGATTGGTCGTTAGAAGAAATAATAATGCCATAGGAATGACCACCGCATATTTCAGGGCAATATTGAATTGATAAAATAGCTGCTCCCAAGTTACCGTATACCGGCCTGCAATATGCATAATATCATGACGTGTCCCGTAAACACGTACGCCCTCCAAAGGTGAAAAGATAAAGATAGCTATATGATTAAGCAAAAAGAAAATCAAGATAAAATATAATACAAAAGCATAATCCTGAAATTGAACTTTGGAAATTCTAAAGGCAAGCAAACTAAATAACAGCATCACCATTAGACATCTTGTATCATATGTAATCATCCCCGTCACAGACCACACTACAAATAAAATCAATTTAGTAGCGCCGGTAAGACGGTGAATAGGTGAATCCTGCTTCGTAAAAGTTAACATTTTGGCCTTCATCCGCCTCGGCTCCTCCTATCATACGCAATGAACCTTCTAACGAACGCCTGCGGTTGTTTCAATCCAGCTTTTATAGCTAGGGCAAAAAGCGAGGTTTCCTTCAAGTTTGCTTTTTTCACCACATCAGTATTCGTTAATATTCGCTCAGGGCTATCATCCGCAAGCTTCACGCCATCAGCTAACACTATAGCTCTATCGGCATATTCCAGCATCAAGTGCATATCATGCGTAATCATAATGACCGTCATCCCCTGCCCACGTAGCGTCAAGAGAAACTCCATCATTTCGTTATAATGCCTGTAATCCTGAGCAGCAGTCGGTTCATCCAAAATGATCACTTCCGGCTCCAGTACCAGAATGGCGGCAATCGTGACCCGTTTCTTCTGGCCGTAACTGAGCGCCGAGATCGGCCAGCTGCGAAAAACATAAAGTCCGCACACCTTCAAGACTTGATGGACGCGTTCACGAACGAGCTCCTCAGGGCAACCTCGGAGTCTTAATCCTAGGGCAACCTCATCATATAAAAGTGTCTTAGAAATCATATGATTGGGATTTTGCATAACAAAACCAATCCGCTCAGCCCGCTCCTTAATCGTGTCCTGAGCAATATCACGCCCATGCATCCGTATTGATCCGGAAGTAGGTTTATAGAAGCCACAAATAAGCTTGGAAACTGTGGATTTCCCAGCCCCATTTCGCCCCGCTATACAGACCATCTCTCCTTTATGAATACAGAGATTGAGCTTATTCAGCACCTGCTGATTTTTTTCGTATCCAAAAGAAATATCTTGCAGTTCAAGGATGGGTGGGCTCTCCAGCTTATCCTGGCGTGACTGATTGCACTCATACCAGATCTTTAGTTTATTAGAACACGCCTCCAACTCTATATCGTTCACATGCTGCGGATTCATATTTGCTGTAATCGAACATCCGGCATACTTCAAAGCCGTTAAATAAAGAGGTTCCCGAATGCCCACTTCTGAAAGCAACGTTGTGCTCAACAGTTCTGCAGCCGGCATATCCGCCGCAATACGTCCTTCATGGATCACAATAATACGATCCACCGCCCGATGCAGCACCTCTTCAAGACGATGCTCGATCATAATAACGGTTTTACCTGTCTCTTTATGCACTCGATCAATAAGCTCAATCGCTTTTGTACCGGTATAAGGATCTAAGCTTGCCAGTGGTTCATCAAAGAGCAGGATGTCCACATCACCTACCAGAACACCTGCCAGGGTCGTTTTTTGCTTTTGTCCACCCGATAACTCCTGAGGAGAAGAGGCCAGAAATTCGTGGATATCCACCGCTCTTGCGGCAACCGCCACTTTGCTCATCATTTCTGTCTGCTGAACCACATGGTTCTCTAGACTGAAGGCGATATCCTCACCAACCGTTAATCCTACAAATTGTCCATCCGGGTCCTGCAATACGGTACCTACCTGATTGGACAGCTCTGCGATACTCAGATCCTTCTGCTCCTGGCCTAAAATCCGCAATGAACCTGATATTTCCCCTCTGTAAGCAAAAGGGATGAGACCATTAATGCAATGAGCCAGTGTACTTTTCCCAGAACCTGAGGGTCCCACGATAAGCACCTTCTCCCCTTCAACAATCGTTAAGTTAATCCCCTGTAGTGTGGGTTCCTGCTGCGCCCGATATTGAAAGCTGAAATCCTTAAATTCAATCATTACTTTTTTCATCTGAGACCTTCCTCTGGGTTAATGTGAAGAGAAAAAAGCCGGTGATTTCCACCGGCTTTTTAGCTTGGATTTGTATTCCACTCAAGCTTCTCTAGTCAAGCTGCCCTGTTTTGTTCTTGTCTTAGCATACGCAATGGCTAGTAAAGATCCGATCACTGCCACCGAAGCTATATTTAATGCACCTGCGGTCAGTCCTTGCGTAAATACTTTATTCACGGGTTCTGCATAGATCAGAATATCCAACACTGGGGCTACAAGGAACCAAGCTACAGCATTCGCTGCAATCTGAGCCAGATTAAAGCGTATTATTTCCTTCCGTCCGAATTCCCCGTCATGAATAGCGATTCTAGCTACTAACAAGCCAATAACGAGCCCTACAATTCCAGATGATATGACCCAACTGAACCATGGCGATCCATAAGATATCGTATCCTTCAGGGTATGCCCGATCAGGCCTATAAATAATCCGGCAAACGGGCCGTACAATAGGGAGAACAATGCCAGTAATGCGTATGTAGTCTCGATGTTAGTGTTTGGAATACCCGAAGGAATCGAGCCGAATCTCCCCAATATAACGAATAAAGCAGAACCAATACCAATCGCTACAATCGTCTTGATCGACAACACCTTTTGTTTTGCCATGTTTTTCATCTCCCCCAACGCATCTATTATGTTTTATGTGATTATACATCGGAATAGTCGGAATTACTATAGAATCCAAATAAAAAAATCTGCAAAGCAACATAATGTTGGCTTTGCAGATTCATAGTTGATAATTCAGATCCTATTCTCTATTACTTCACTGTCACTGATACTGTAACTGTTTTGCCGCCTAGCTTTCCTTTAATAGATGTCGTTCCTTTACTCACAGCTACAATCTGACCACTTGCAGATACTCTCGCTACAGAAGGCTTGGAGCTGGTCCATACCGCACTTCCAGTAACAACAGCAGTCTTACCAGTATCATACTGTGCAGTCACGACTACATTCTGAACGGCTCCCGGAGCCATTTTCAGTCTGCTCTCATTAACGGTCAGCTTTGTTAATTTAGGAACTACAGTAATTTTGACACTAGCAGCAATCCCTTGGTAAGATCCTGTCAACGTAGCAGTACCTTCTGTTACTGCTTTAACGGTTGTTGCTTTAACCGTAGCAACCGCCTCGTTCGAGGACTCCCAATTCATACTGCTGGAGACATTTCCTGTCTTACCATTAGAATAATAAGCCGTTACCTTTATCGCTTTAGAGCCTTTAATGTTCATTTCGATAGCAGTAGGTTCTACAACAAGCTTAGTAACCTTTTGTTCAATGGTAACTGGAATGCTGATGGTTTTATTGGCGTAAGTTCCCTTTAAAGTAGCAGAACCCTTCACCAGTCCTTTGATTACTTTACCGGAAGTTGTAGTCTTGATAATCGCATTCGTACCGGTAAGCTCCCATTCCATAGTTGCAGTAGCATCAAGTTCACTGCCGTTTTCCATCACAGCTTTTACTTCAGGAACAGCCTTCTCTTCACCAGTAACAATCACCAGGTTTTCTTCTGGTCCAAGCAAGACAAGGACTTTATCTTTCACTGTAACCTTTACTTCAACACTTTTTTCTCTTACAGCAGTTTTTGAAGTCGTTGGGTTTTCTGATTTTATTTTACCGATAACCTTCACAATACCTGCCGATTCAGCTACAATCTTGCCGTCTTTAATGGTGGCAATCTCATCATCCGCAGAGGTCCACTCAATATCACTGCTAAGATCTAGCTTTGTTCCGTCAAGCTTTGTACCATTTACTTTTGGAAGGCTTACGGTGTCATCTGTGTAAAGCTCCAATTCCGTCTTGTCGGCTGCCAGTTCTGTGATCGTAGGATACACTGTCAGTTTAAAGCTTTTATTAATTCCTCTGTACTCTGCTTTAATGACCGAAGTTCCCACAGCTTTAGCAGTCACTGCCGCAGTATCGCTACCAGGCGTAACGGTTGCCGCCAATTGGTTATCCGAAGTCCATACTGCGCTGCCTGAAATGTTCGGAGTAGAATTCGCAGCATCGCGAACCTCAGCCTTAACGTTCAGGGTTTCGCCCATAAACAGGAATTGATCTCCTGTAGGAGTAAGTAGTAGCGCTTCATAAGGAGCACGTACATATACGTCTACTGTTTGTGTAATCCCCAGATAGGATACTGTAATTACAGCTTTACCAGCAGACAACACTTTGATCTCGCCTTTGTCTACTGTAGCTACACTAGCACTAGAAGAGGACCATTCCGCTTTCTCTGAAATATCATTTGCGCTGGATTTTGTAGTTTCTTTAGTCTCTGCAACCAATTTCAAAGGTGCATCTCCAACTAGCATCTCTAGTTCTTTAACGATTTTGTCGTCATGTTTAAGCTCAATTTCAGAATAAGGTAATTTCACTACAGCCTTAAAGGTTGCTGTTAAGGTCTTGTATTTGGCAGTGATCGTTGCTGTACCTTCACCAGCCAAAGTGATCTTACCTTCTGCAATGGTCAACACGCTTGTGTTGGAGCTGCTCCAAGTAGTATCAGCCGTTACATCCTTAGCAGAAGTCGCTGTTTCTCCACCAATCGCATTGGCTTTGACCAGCAGTTTATCCTCATCATCACCCAATTTGTAGTTCCCTTCAGAACTATATTCGAGCTTCAGTTCTTTAACAGGATGGGCTACCTCAACTTCAATGGTAGCAAGTGCATGATTATAAGTCGCTGTAATAATAGCTTTGCCACTGTCAATCGGAGTCAATAGGCCATTTACTACCTTTACAGCGTTTGTGTTAGAAGAATTCCATACAACTGCACCTGTCACATCTCTTTTAGATGAGGACCCTTCCACATTCGCATATACCTTAAGTTGCTTTGGCGTTTGTCCAACCGTAAGCTCTACTTTAGCGGAGCTTTCGAATTCAATCGAGTTGATATCGCCGGTCGCTGCAAAGACACTTACCGGAAAAACCGCAGTAGCTAACAATATCATGATGAGGAGCATTTTCGTCATTTTCCTGTACACAGTCATTTGTTCTCTCCCTTAGGCTATAATGTCGTTCGGTGGTTTATCCCCACACTCTTTTACTTATATCGACAATTGTACCCTAAGTGTTTACCCCCTGGCTCTATAAAGCGAAATTCGGGACTTTCAGACTAGATAATACGGTAAAGGTTGATCAAAATATTAGGAAGTAATATGCTAACTACTAAATTCTTTCTTGAAACAAGGGGGCTACGATGAGTGCAGAGAACGTCCAACTAGAAGCAATCCCGTCTCCTAAACAGGAAGATAGCTTCCTTAAAGGGGTAAAAGATTGTATTCCCACACTACTAGGCTACTTAAGCATCGGACTTGCAGCAGGCGTTGTTCAAAAGACAGCCGGGCTCAGCATTGCTGAGATTGCCTTAATCAGCTTGATTCTTTACGCGGGCTCCGCTCAGTTTATAGCTGCTGGAATGATAGCTGTTAGCAGCTCGCCTGCGGCCATTATTATTACGATATTTATCGTGAATCTTCGCCATATTTTGCTTAGTGCAGCTCTTTCACCTTATTTCCGCCATCTTTCCCCGCTGAGAAATATGCTGGTTGGTTCTTTATTGACTGATGAGACCTTTGGAGTTGCCATCAATCAAGCTTTGAATAAGCAGCAAATCAGTGAAAAATGGATGCACGGTCTAAATCTCACAGCTTATTTAAATTGGTTTCTTGCGAATGTAGCGGGTGCTTTTTTAGCCCAGTGGATCTCAGACCCTGATCAATTCGGTTTACAGTTTGCCTTACCTGCGATGTTTATTGGCATTCTTGTAATTTCCATGATTGACCGTAATAAAATCAAACTAGATTTGGTTGTCGCAATCCTTGCCGTGATCATAGCAGTAGGAAGCTCCTTCCTATTCTCCAGCAGTGTTGGAGTGATTATCGCTACAGTCATTGCGTCAACGATAGGGATGGTGTTTGAAAAATGGAAGTGAGATGGGATGTATTTCTGATCATTCTAGGAGCAGCTTTTGTGACCTTTATTCCCAGGGTGGTTCCCCTCATGATCCTTAGCCGGTTTGAATTGCCAGAATGGGGAATGCGCTGGTTAAATTATGTTCCTATCTCTGTTATGGCGGCATTAATAGGTCAGGAGATATTTTTGAATGATGGGAAATTTTCGTCTTTAGCTAATAACATTGAGCTTTTTGCAGCATTGCCTACTTTTTTGGTTGCGATAAAAACCCGGAGCTTGCTAGGCACTGTACTGGCGGGAATTGTTTCAATCATGATCCTACGGATGTTTTTTTGATCCACTTCTACGCATATGAAGTCACTATCGGACACAGTTGACCTTATTCGCAGCATTATCCCACTTTTGGAACACTAACGGACCCCATAGTTGCTATTGTCATGAAAAACACCTTTTATGAACCACTTTCTGAGGAATAGCTGCGCTGGAGTCCGAAACAAAGCATAAAAAGCAAAAAAATTGCAAATAACGCCATCTGGGTCTGATAGCATCAGGAGATTGTTATGAATTGGTGATCTAGACAGCAGCAACTAAAAAAACAGAGCAGCCCTTCCCCGCTAACGGGAAAATGGCTGCTCTGTTGTCTTTTTACTAATATCTATTGCTTAACGGATATCAATTGCTTAACGGACAGCCTGCTGAAGCCCAGTCTGACTAATCCCGATCAACTCACCACGGCATTCGTTCACGCCAGCTTCCGTTATCTTCACCTGACAAAGTTCTCCTTGGAGTGAATCTTCTCCATCGAAGAACACCTGCAAATAGTTGTCGCTAAATCCATGCTGGATATTGCGGCCCGGAGCACCTTTGGCGGCTCTTTCCGGAATCACACTAAGCGTCTGGCCTACAAATTTGCGAGCATAAGCTATTTGCATTTCTTCCGAAAGATCAATCAATTCCTGCACGCGTACATTTTTGATTTCTTCGTCGATCTGATTCTCCATCCGCGCTGCTGGAGTGCCCGTCCGCTTGGAGTAAGGGAATACGTGCATCTCGGAGTAATTAATAGCTTTCATGAAGTTGTAGCCGGCACGGAACATTTCATCGGTCTCCCCCGGGAATCCAACGATAACATCCGTAGTAATCCCGACATCCGGCATCGCCTGACGGATCAGCTGCATTTTGGCGTAATATTCTTCTGTCGTATATTTACGGCGCATCGCTTTCAGCACATCATTATGTCCGGCTTGCAGCGGGATATGCAGATGACGGCACATTTTAGAGGAACGGTTCAGCACCTCCAGCAGCTTCTCATCGATCTGGCTAGCTTCGATAGAACTGATACGTACCCGCTCCAGTCCATCCACCTTATCCAGATCCCACAGCAAATCGGCTAGACGGTAATTATCAAGATCATCACCGTAACCGCCGGTATGAATACCCGTGAGAACAAATTCCTTATACCCTGCTTCTACTAATTGATGTGCCTGGGTTACGATACTTTTGGGATCACGGCTGCGGGAAAGTCCACGCGACCATGGAATGATGCAGAATGTGCAGAAGTTGTTGCAGCCATCCTGAATCTTCATAAAAGCACGCGTCCGATCCGCAAAGCCAGGTACATCCATCTCTTCGAATTCACGTGTCTTCATAATATTACGAACAGCGTTGACCGGCTGACGTGAGGCTTCAATGTTTTTCACATGCGTCATGATCTGATCGCGGTCCTGGTTACCAATAACAAGATCGACACCAGGAATATCAAGAATCTCACCAGGAGAGGTCTGCGCATAGCAGCCAGTAACCGCCACGATAGCTTCCGGATTGCGGCGAACGGCACGACGAATCATTTGACGGCTTTTTTTGTCACCTGTATTAGTTACAGTACAAGTATTAATCAGATATACATCGGCGGGTCCCTCGAAATCGACCTGCTCGTAACCTTCATTTTTGAATAGCTGCCAGATGGCTTCGGTGTCATAAAAATTCACTTTACAACCTAAAGTATAAAATGCTACGGATGGCATCTCTTAAGCTCCTCCCATTTCTCCCGATTCATATAAAATACAAGCAGCGGCAACCATGCCCGCTGTCTCACAGCGCAGAATACGCCGTCCTAGTCCTACGGAAACCGCACCAGCTTCTTCTGCCTTTTGGCATTCCTCTGGTGTAAAGCCCCCTTCAGGACCTACTACAATCAGTACCTTCCCACCAGCCTGCGGTGAAAGCGAGGATAACCAAGGGGCAACACTGCTGCGAAGCTGCAAGCCTTCTTCTTTTTCATAACAGAAATAAACAGCATCATACTCACTAAAAGTCTGTAGCAGCTGCTTCCAGGATAACGGTGAGCCTACAGCCGGAACGATGTTCCGGTGTGCCTGCTCGGCAGCTTCTTTACAAATTTTACGCCAGCGGTCCAGCCGCTTACTTTCCTTGCGTTCATCGTATTGTACAATCGTGCGCTCTGACAGAAAAGGAATAAAACCAACGGCTCCAATTTCTGTACACTTTTGAATGACAGTTTCCATCTTATCGGCCTTGGGTAAGCTCTGAGCCACTGTGATTTTTATCCGCGGTTCATGCGTCATCTCTAGGGTTTCCAGGATGTTCACTGTCACTTCCCCTATTTCGATCTGAGCAATCTCCACTAACGCTTCACGGGAGACGCCATCGCTGACAATAAGCTTGTCCCCAGCCTTACCGCGCATGACTTTGGCAATATGCCTTGCATCTTCCCCGTCAATTCTAACGTTATCTGCACCAAACTGCTCCGGTGTAACAAAATATCGCTGCATCTCTTCATCATCCTGTTCATGAATTCAGTAAGAAGAAACGGTAAAGACGCCTTAATAAAGACGTCACCCGTTTCTTAGAGAAATATAACTATGGATCAGGCGAAATTTAACTATCCTATTTTTCAACAAATTACATAATACAATGTTTAAGCAGGGTTGACCAGACTTCAGTCCCTACCTTAGCTGCCAAACATTCTTAGGAATAGCTGCACAAATGTTCTCGACATTTCACTAGCCCAATGGCCAAGAGGATCGATGGTATAGGTTCGTAACCCTGGAATAAACAGAATTAATAAAAAGATAAATACAGCCCATTGCTCAAATTGCTGTAATCTGCCCCGTATGGAGCGAGGAGCAATATCCTCCACAATCCGGTAACCATCGAGCGGAGGCAATGGAATCAGATTGAACAAGAATAAAAAGAAGTTCCATTGAATAAAGGTGCCAAAGAACAAATACACTGCCTCTAAAACACGGTCATTGGAGATCGACTCTAATACACCGGTTGCCGCAAGCACCCCATATATTAAAGCACCAATAATCCCTAATAACAGGTTACTGATTGGGCCCGCAGCAGACACAATGACTCCCATCAGACGGGGGCGGCTAAAGTTATCACGGTTTACAGGAACTGGACGCGCCCACCCGAAACCAGCAACCAGCAGCAGTAAAATACCAAAAAAATCGAAGTGTACAGCAGGGTTAAGCGTCATGCGTCCTAATAATCTAGCGGTAGGGTCACCGAACTTATTTGCGAAATAAGCATGACTGAATTCATGTACTGTAAAAGCAATTAAAATCGTAATGAGCAGAAAAGGAAGCTGATCCAAATCTACACGTATTATACTTTGCAATATATCCATTTTTACCTCTTTCCGGCTGTAAATGCCACCCAATCTTCTTCACGGGATACTTCCATAATCTCAAAGCCGGACTCTTGTAGTGCGTTAGCCACAAGTCCTTCTTTATCCTTGTAAATACCAGAGGTAATATACAAGCCTCCTGGCTGAAGTGCACGATACACGTCATCCGTAAACAATACGATGATTTCTGCCAAAATATTCGCAACTACAATCTTAACTGGGAGTGTAACGCCGAGACTATCCTCTGTTCCTTGCTCAGCAGGTGTTCCCTCAAGAGTGTGACCCGGTCTAGCGGATGGCCACATTTCTCCAGCAGCCGTGTCAGCTACGCCTTCACCGCCTAGCAAGGAGAGCAGGTCGCTTTCTTTTACCGTAATGAACTTCTCAAGTTTATTCAGTGCTACATTCTCACGCGCACTTTCAACAGCTACAGGGTCTAAATCTAGCGCCAGCACGGATTTCGCACCGAGCAGCATCGCACCTACAGCCAATATTCCTGAACCCGTACCAACATCGATTACTTCTTCGCCGCCGTTAATATTCTTTTCAAGCGCACGCAGGCACAAAGCTGTTGTAGGGTGAGTCCCTGTACCAAATGCCATACCAGGGTCCAGCTCAATGATTGCTTCATCTGGGCTCTCAGGCGTATATTCCTCCCAAGTTGGTTTAATCGTGAGACGCTCCGATACCCTGAGCGGTTTAAAATATTGCTTCCAAGCATGCGCCCATTCGTCTTCATCTACGGTTTTCCAAGAAATCAGAGATTTGCCCGGATCAATGCCGTACTCACGCAATTCTGCTACCCGTGGAGTCAGTTCTTCTATAACAGCATCCATATCCGTGGAATCGGCATAATAACCTTTGATTACCGCTTCCCCTTCGGGGATATCATTCAAGGGTTGGTCGTATAATTCACCGTAACGCGTATTCCGTTCTTTACTGAGTGTTCCGGATTCTTCAATAGAAACCCC
The DNA here is from genome assembly GCF_038002705.1 of Paenibacillus sp. FSL H7-0716. Taxonomy (NCBI): domain Bacteria; kingdom Bacillati; phylum Bacillota; class Bacilli; order Caryophanales; family Paenibacillaceae; genus Paenibacillus; species Paenibacillus sp. FSL H7-0716. The sequence goes on along the minus strand of NZ_JBBODA010000014.1, from coordinate 135,995 downwards.
ACCCGCTCCTGCTTCATATAAAAAATTCGAAATCATTTCTTGTGCATCTTCTGTTGTATGTATCGTCACTTCATGCCATAACATCTTTATGTGATCCTCCTAAAGTTTTGTGAGCGTTAGCTTCATTGATTGACTTCGTGCAAAACTGGCTTCGAAAGCATAGGTTTAGTTTTGTGAGCATTCGCTTCATAGTATAACATTTCTTCTTGGGGTAACGCCAAACTACAGATCAACGCTCTGCCATGCCCGTGCTGCTCCTGCAAAAGCAATCGAGCGAATGATCATCTACCATCCCCGATGCCTGCATAAAAGCATAACATATGGTAGAGCCGACAAACTTCATACCTCGCTTTTTTAATGCTTTACTCATTGCGTCAGACTGAGCCGTCGAAGCAGGGACATCCGCACGTGTCTTCCAATGGTTAATCGCAGGTGCACCCCCCACAAAACTCCAGAGATAATTTGCAAAGCTGCCTGTTTCCGCACTAATTTGCAAATATACGCTTGCATTACGAATGATAGAATCAATCTTTAAGCGATTTCTAATAATCCCGGGATCGTTCATCAGCTCAGCAATTTTCGGCTCATCATAATGCACAATCTTTTCCGGATCAAATCCATCAAATACCTCTCTGTAATGTGCCCGCTTTTTTAAGACGGTGTACCAGCTTAACCCTGCCTGCATGCCTTCGAGCATAAGTAATTCAAACAGCTTCCGGTCATCATACAGAGGTTTGCCCCACTCTTCATCATGGTAGGCGATATATAAAGGATCCTCATTAACCCAAGCACAGAGAGTGATTTCCATCCTGTTCTCTCCTTTACGCTAATCCTCGCTGAGTCCACTCAGCATCTACTCACTGTAAACGAAAAAAAGGGAAGAACACAAGGTTCCTCCCTAAAAAAGATTTTCTATGGCCGCAGCTGCACTCTTGTTTCTTTATCCGGATCGTCAGTTGTATAGAAGAATATATAAATAGAAGCTTCTGTACCTTTGAAACCCTTGTAAACATCAATGGCCTTATTGTTTCCATCCCCAGTGAAATTAACGGTCAGAGGTTTACCTAAAATACGCTCTTTCCCCAGTCCGATATGGGTCTGGTTAATTCCACCGAAGCGAGCATCTTCACTTTCAGTTTCTACATAAAGATCGGCACCCTGCATATAGTACGTCCATTTTACCGGGTATCCGCTAAGCTGCTGGATAAGCGTCTGTTTCTTTTCAGATATATTCGTCAACAGAAGCGGTGTTTTTTCGTCCTTGTTAATTTTATAGCTGCCGTGCTGAGTCACCTTGTATTTAGCAACAAAAGTAATTGGCGTCTCTTCTGTGACTTCAAGATCAACTGGCCGCTCAAAACGAAGCACTGTTAATTCAGGCTCGCCTTCTGGAGATCTCCAGAAATTGCCCTCCAGTGTCTTGCCTGCTACTTCAAGAGTAGACTTTTGATACGGAAAATTGTTGCCTTTCTCTTTACTTCTAATAGCGATTCGAATTTGAGTAGGCGTCACTACCATTTTCTCCAGCGTGTAATTAGATTCGCCCTCTTCTAGCGGCAGATTCAATGAAGTATTTATGGTTCCGCTCTCCATCTGCTTTTTGCTTAATTGAAGATCAAAAGCTAGGGGCCCCTCAACCTTTTTCTCTTGTTTCATGTACTGCAGCTTGTAATTCACTTCTCCGCTGGAAATATCAGCCGCCTTAAAATATTGCTGGGACGTATATTCCCCGTTGTCTCCCGGTGTACCAAAAGTACCTCCAGTCAGCGAATTTATGAGCGTTCCGTTTTTGTATGCAACAATATTTGGAAAGGCCCATTCTTTTGCTTCTGGCTGATCAAAAATGATCGCTGAAGAGAATAATATTTTTTCTTGCCCTTGGGTAAAAGGTTTCACCTCTATGCTGCGCATCCCTTCCTGTCCAATAGGAAACTTTTGTGTCTCCTGCGATTGGATATCCAGCGGTAAATCTAACTCCTGTGTGCTAAAGGCTTGCAGATTATCTGCAACTAGTTGCACATTCACAGTGTCCTTTTTCGGTGTCCAATCACTCTCGAAATATCCGTTGTAATGTTGAGTTTTCTCATCCCATAATACATAACTGAACTCACTAGGACTATTCGCCCCATCTGCGCCCTTTAAAGTCATTCCTTTAACATTCCAATTTTCATTTTCCAAGCGTTTTCCTACATCCAAAGTGAATAAGATAACCGTCCGATTCTCATCCACAATCGCTGTATGTAGCTTCAGAGTTACTCCATCCTGCGTCACCGACTGGTTCAGTTGTTGTCCGAGATTTTGGGCCAGCGCTGCTTGAACGCCTCCTCTCCCATGGAGCAAATTATCCCAATCATAATGCACTGCCGCATATACGGGTGCCGCTGCAATAAGTACTGAAAATGAAGCCACCACAGCTATTTTACTCCAGTTTCTCCCTCTGCTCTCACTACCATTGGCCATACGAAGTTGTAGGGGAGTCATTGTACTGTTTTCTTGCTCTAAACGTCCCCACATGCGTTCAAAATCTGGATAAGGCACGCCTCTATCTTCATTTAAACGATGCTCCAGCATATTTTCTAACTTTTTCAAAAGCTTCGCCCTCCTTTAGTTCAAGTTGAACCCCAGCCTCCTGCAGGATTCTCCTCATTACCGTTAGCCCTTTATGCAGCCTAGATTTGGTCGTTCCAAGTGGAATGGTCAGCAGATCCGAAATTTCAGCCAGACTGAAATCATGCATATACCTAAGTGTGAGCACCATCCTAAGTTTGATAGGGACCTGGCTCATATATTGCGCCCACTCGACCTCCGTCTCACGCTGCTCAATCTGCTGCTCCACAGCTGTTTCTGCCGTTTTATTAAAGAAATGAAGGTTGTCCGTAATCTTCTGTTGTAATGTCCGTTTTCGTTTCAAATGATTGAGGCAATGGTTGACCGTTATTTTCATAATCCAAGCCTTGATATGCTCCACGTGCTCACGATTACTGCGAAATACGGTAATAAAGACATCCTGAGTCAAATCCTCTGCATCCGCCGCGTCATGCACCATATAGTAGCAAGTCCGGTATACATCTTTATTGTAGGTTTCAAATAACTCCCGGTTACTCTCCAAATTTTACGCCCTCCTTTCTTGACTGAGATATCTATATGACAACCAATCCTTGGAAAAGGTTCGTTTTTCTGAGCATAAACTATCGCTACTCTTAAAGACATAGAGAAAATCAAACAGGCTTAATAATCTGAATGAAGCAAATGGAGGAAGGACAACGACTCTTTTAACTACTGGTCCGATAGAAAACAATGTTAACTCAGAAAACAACACAAGACTTACACAACAGGTCACTGTCAAAATTGCTAATGGTAGCGGTCAGATTGCTTCCACAGTTCTGATCGAAGGCTACTACATGAATGTAGAAAGAATTCAATATGTAGGCGATCTGCTAGATGTGATGCCAAATCAACCAATCCAAATCTCATTTTGGGGTAAAGACAGTGCAGAGAAATTAGTAGCCCCGCATCGATTAGTTACAGCAGAATTACTTGGATATGATGGGGCAACTGGGGCAACTGGAGCGACTGGGGTGACAGGGGCTAAAGGTGGGACTGGCTCTGATGGGGCGATTGGGGAAACCGGAGTTACTAAGGTTAGTGTTACTGTAGACGGAGTCATCACAAATCATAGATATATGATTCCTACCTTGATTGTTAACAAAATCGGATAGTACCAACAATTAAAAGGGTCTATCTCTCGCAAGTAGGAGACCGACCCTTTTTTGCTGATATTCAATCTATCAACATACATATTAACAATTAAAGGATATCCATAACCTCGCGCGCTTGTGTGTCGAGATTTTGTGCAGAAGAAGCAATTTTCGAAAAATCCTCCAACGCCACCAGAACCTGCTGCTGACTATCTTCTATACTTTCTTGCACTTGATTTGTACCTATAGAGATCTTTCCAATTTCCAGCGTGATCGCATCTACACTATCCCGTACCTTTATGATCGAATCTTGTACCATGGAAGATAATTTTCTTACTTCTTTTGCCACTACGTCAAAACCTCGCCCATACTCCCCAGCATGCGCTGCCTCAATAGCAGCATTTAGGGCTAATAATTGCGTTTGCGAAGCAATATCGCGAATCGTTTGCACGATGCTATGAATCGCTACAGCTTGCTTTTCAAGATTAGTTAGAGTTTGTGTATTTTCTATCGATACTTCGGCGATTTTGTTGATGCTTCGTAATAATTCTTGACTGCGCTCAATACCTAAATCTGCTCTTTGATTCAAGCTATCTGCCATCTCTTGCATCCGTTGCACAACATTACTCATGTTACTTTGTCTTTGGGTAATATTAGTTGCTATTTTAGATACTCCGATGACTTGTTCATTGCTTTCATCAAACACTGGCATGTAGGTAGCTTCAAGCCAAACCGCATTTCCTTTCGAATCCATTCGTTCGATCTTATCCTGAAAACTCTTCCCTGTGAAAAGATCCTGCCAAAAACGTTCGTAACCTGGGCTATCTGCGAAATGTGGAAAACAGAGCTCTTTATGATGCATTCCGTACATTTCATCTTTTTTATATCCCATGGAATTTGCAAAAACCTCATTCACATAAGCAACTCGGCGATCAAGGTCAAACCGGATAATAGCTAAATTTCTTTCTAAAGACCTAACAACAAGCTCATCAGTAACTCCTTGAGAGTGTACCAGCCCCATTCTAATTCCCCCTGAAAAAATTCAATAGTTGATTGGTCGTAGTTAGTATATTCGAACAATTATACATCCTTAATCTGTAGTGTGAAATTAGCTATTTCACTTAAAATATTTATAACATCTGCAGACCTTAATATACTTGAAAGTGATGACGATTAGGGAAAACATCCCTAATGATGTGCAAGATTCGAAGGTTGATCTATCTTTTAGGGAAATTCTCCCCAAAAACTCATGAAATCAGGCCTTTTTCTATCTTTTTGGGGGATTTTCAGGGATGTTTTCCCTAAAAACTCATTTTTTCGAGCATTTAGAGAAAAAACGAGGGAGGTTTTCCCTAATTAATCATTTTCCACCTCATGCATGCCGAAATTGTTACCCGATTCCAACAGAAAAGTATCTACAGCTACCCCGACTATGAGACCCCCAAATTCTTCTTAGCAGTAGCCTTACTTATAAGCTAAAAACTTGCCTAACTTAGTTCATTTTTCTGATCTCATAACAAAAACCCCAGCTGCAAATATCAGCTAGGGTTCAAACTCTCAATTTCATTTTCAATTTTTTTCATTCTCAATCCATTTAGCAAAGTATGGCTGTTCATCCGAATCAAATGCACTCCAGCCAGACTGCGGCGCAGCAAGCCACGCTTACCTTCGCCTCATGAAGCAATTGTCTGCGACCTGTACGGATATTTTCCTTTTCCCATTGTACACACATTCAAAATTATCTTACTTAATGGATTTATAATCTTTTATTTTAATCCCCAAAACCATATCCTTCTGATATGCGTCAGCTTGCTTCAAACCAATAATCCTTGGGTCTGAAGGGTAGTGACGTTCAAGATATAACAAAAATGCGTGATGAAACCTAATTTCGGCATCCAATTTATTCAGTTCGTTCGGATGATTCTCTAGTTCGGTTAATTCTGCTTCCCATCGATACAAATCGCTCGCCTCAGAGCGCTCCATACGAACCTTCTCTGTCAGCTCCCGCAACTCACGATAGGCCCGCTTTACTTTTGGAGAGTACAACTGCTTCTGGTTCAAATAGGTTAATAGTGCGATCAATAAGGCTAATCCTGTCCACAAAATAACGTTATCCATCTTCTCCCCCCACACTTAAGCTCTTCGCCCTAATTATACATGCCCAAACGCAAAAATACCCCACAAAGTGAGGTATCCGTCTTAGCTTTTTTAGCTGCTATTCTTTCTTCATAATCTCATTCAGCTGACGTTTGTCCGCTTCTTGTGCGCGATCCTGAGCTTCAATATCATCAAGATCGGCTTCCGCCGCCGAGAATTCTACATCCTCCGCTTTAGCTTCATATAACATTTTCAATTTCTCCGTCTTGGAGAAGATTTGTGAGTTCTCTCTATCCATTGTTCGTCTCCTTTCTTCTTACTTAATGAAGTGCCTGATCAGACCATCCCGCCTGCTTCTTCAATTAAGCGCAGAGCCTGATCGTAGGACTCCGTATGCACAATAACCGTAAGCAAAATATCTCTCCCCGTTGGACCACCGTTACCACCATGACTCATCCCGCTAGAGCTGGTGTCCGCAGCTGCAAGTATGCCTGTGTGTGCATGCTCAGCAGTCATGGAGTCCATTCTGGCCACATTACCTGTCACCGGATTTACCCCTGAGCTAAAGCTGGTACCTCCATATCTACTGAAGCGATCAATGGAAACTTCAATGGCCCGAAGTGCTCGAAGCTTGCGCGCGACACCTTCGGCTTCCTCTGGACTTTTAAAATATGCCAAAATATATCTTTCCGACATCTTATCCCCGCTCTCGCTTGAAATTCAGATATCTGTTGCATTCATTTATATTGTCTTAATTTCACTTGTTTTATGCTCTGATTTTCTTATATTCCACTTATCTACTGGGAATTCGACATTTTCCTCAACGCTTCGCTGCAATATGGTACTAAAGTTGTATATTCGATTTGAAGTTATAGCTGTAGAATAAATTTAATTTTCATAATTTTTTACATTTTATTTTGAGGAGGAGAACCACAGACACATTGCAATACAAAAAAATTCATTTGGGAGGATGAACTTATTTGAAACGTACCTTTAAACACTCTATTCAAAGATTTGGTATTGGAGCGGCAAGCTTCGGACTGGCTGTGTCTGTTCTTTTTCCATCAGCTGCATTTGCGAACTCATCCCTTGAATCTTCAACCCTGGTTACGGATGTACAGTCACAAAGTGTAACCCCTCATAACTATGCTGGAGTACTCAAAGGTTCAGCACCAGTTTCAGTAATTGTGGAATTGACTAATAAACCAGTCAGTGTGTATGTAAATGAGGCAAAAACTTATTCTTTACGATCCTCAGTCTCCTCACAACGCAGTAAAATTATCTCAGAGCATAAAAGCTTTATTTCCTCAACACAGAAAATCGATGCCGATATCGGTTTTGAATACAGTGAGATTTTTAACGGGTATTCCATTACGCTGCCAGCCAATCAAGTAAACAAGCTGTTAGAGCTTCCAGGCGTTGCGGCTATCTATCCAAATGAAGAAGTACATGCACTAGCAGACAGTGTTGAAGTGGCGACATTACCTGCTACACGTTCCTATTCAGACAGCGGTAAGCTAATAGGCGCGGACAAACTACATGATTTAGGGTACACAGGCAAGGATGTACAGGTAGCTGTTGTCGATACTGGTATTGATAAGAATCACCCTTTGTTAAAAGATAATTATAAGGGCGGCTATGATGTATATGATCAGGATGATGATCCGGCTGAAACAGCCCCTGATGCTAACTTCCCTCCAAGAGCAGGCACTCCTTACGAAACCTCGCATGGTACACACGTTGCCGGGACAATTTTAGATGTGGCACCTGAGGTAGAATTGTATGCGTATCGCGTACTTGGTCCCTATGGATCTGGTTCCACAGCAGATGTAATTGCAGGTATTGAGAAAGCGGTCGATGACGGAGCAGATGTTATTAACCTTTCTCTAGGCTCTAGTGTCAACCAAAGCTATTCCGCGAGTTCAATCGCGATAGACAATACCGTAAAATCGGGCGTGAACGTTATTGTTGCCGCCGGTAACGCTGGACCGGATGCAGGAACACTGGGCGAACCCGCTGGTGCCCAACTCGCGCTTAGTGTTGGAGCTTCTACTACTCCGATAAATACCCCTTTCTTTGATAATGGCGATGTTAAAAAGATTCCCGGGACATTAGCCAGTTACTCCCCAGATTTAATCGATAATATTGCTGGCAGTAAGATCGTTTTCGCTGGTCTTGGGAGTCCTTCCGATTACAAAAATCTGGATGTCAAAGATAAGGTAGTGCTTGTTGATCGTGGCTCGCTGAGCTTCTCAGACAAATCTCTTAATGCCAAAGCTGCTGGTGCGAAGCTTTTGCTGATTGCCAATAATGAGCCTGGTGAAATCAGCCCCACCCTTGGTGCGCCTGGGGATTACATTCCTACCTACGGAATCAGTCAAGCCGATGGCAAAAAAATAAAAACTCAGATCGCTGCTGCTAAAGATATAATCAGTTACTATATAGCGCTTGAAGTAAATCAGTTAGCAAACTTCAGTTCTATGGGTCCGGGGATGCCCGATTATCTAATAAAACCTGATGTTGTAGCGCCCGGAGTCAATATCAACTCGACGATCCCTAGCTGGGATGGGAACTATGACCATGCTTTCGGCTTAAAAAATGGCACTAGTATGGCAACTCCACACGTTGTAGGAGCTGTGGCCTTGTTACTGAGTAAAAACTCTGATCTAAAGCCAAATGAAATTAAAGCCCTGCTGATGAACAATGCTGATCCTATCTTTAACCGTGATGGGAATTCTTACTCCTTGTACCAACAAGGTGCAGGTTTAATTAATCTGGAGAAGTCAATAAACGCTAAATCCATTGCTAAAGTCGGTGAGATCCTTAATAGTGGACTTCCCGGTACTGTTGAGATCCCTTATTACACAGGTTCCTTATCCCTCGGCTTACAGCCAAAGGGTGTTACCGTAACGAAAGCTGTCTATGTAGAGGACTTTAAAGGGAATGGAGAAACATACACCCTTTCCAACAAATGGCTGACAGAAGTGCCTAGTGATATTAGTATTGATTTTGCACCACACAACGTTACCTCAGGTGTAGATCAATATGCACAATTTACACTCAATGTATCTAAAACAGCAAAAGAGGGCGCATATGAAGGCATCCTGTTACTTACCTCTGGTACAGAAACCCTTCGTCTGCCATTTAACGTTGTTGTAGGTGACCAATTTAATGTAGCACCTATTAATCAGCTCTCTTTTGAAAGTCCACAAATTTCACCTAATAGGGATGGTCGCTCAGACGACACCACCTTTACCTTTTCTGTTAATGAAGAGCTGGAAGGCATAAGTTTCGTAGCCTCTTCAAAAGATGCTCCTGCAACAGTTTTAGGTGAAGTTTATGCGATCGATGAGAAGATCTATCGTGGTGTATACGAAGTTCCAAATTGGGATGGAACATTAATAGACCTGGAGACCTCCGCCAAGTCTACTTTAGCAGATGGTCACTACTACATCATTCCTGTGCTTCCCAATGGGCAGCTGCTCGAGAAACAAAAGGCCGAGTTCACAATTGATACCGAGAAGCCGCTAGTTTCCGGCATCACCATTGAGGAGTATGAACGCGAAGCGCCAACCGATCCTGGCGTGGCACAAATTAGTGGTTTCATTGATGATGACCTAATGGCCTATTATATTTCTAATACAAACCCTATTGGAAACTGGTTTACCGTATATGCCGAAGGCAAACATTATGATGGGAATGCTTATAAATTTGGCGGTGTAATTGCAAATAACGGTGCCTTTACCATTGATGTTCCAGTTAACGAGGGGCTAAATGAGTACAAAGTCCATGTGGTCGATAAAGTTGGCAATGGTGCAGACGACGATGATTACGTTCAGCGGCTGCTTTATAGCACAGGGGACGGTACTTTCACAGTAACTCCGGCTCTTTCTGCATCCACCATTGAAGTAGGACAATCTGTGACCGTTGATTTAGATTATTCCGTGACAGACGAGGTTTATGGCGTCTATGGGGCTTCATTCGGTGTCATATACGATGATTCCCTTGAAACACCGGTAATCCAGCCAAGCGTACAGCTGGTTACGTATCAAGAGGAGCATTTCTCTAGTGTTCCACTTACAGAATATTCACAAACGTATGACCTTGGAGACGGCCACAAACTGACACAATATAGTGTCAATCTGTCAGGAGGTGCTTATCACGGCTCTGGCTCACTAGCCCAAATAACCTTTGAACCAGCAACAGCAGGAGATTATTCCTTTGAGCTATATGATGTCCAGATTTGGAATGATGCCACAACATCAACTATCCCGTCTGGTTTGAGAACAGTAAGTGTAACTGTAAGCACACCTGAAAAACCGACACCAACGCCGACACCAACACCATCAGCAACGCCAGATCCAACAGAAACACCAACACCGACACCATCGCCAGATCCAACAGAAACACCAACACCGACACCATCGCCAGATCCAACAGAAACACCATCGCCTACATCGTCTCCATCTTCTGAGTCGTATGTACCTACAGCAACCAGCACCCCCACTCCTGGATCTTCTTTGAAATCCGGGAAGCTAGTAGAGACAGCCGATCCAGCTGATGGTAAACCTTCAGCGGTGTTTAACATCTTAGATGCTGCATTAACAAATTCGATCCAGAATGCAAAAGATAAGACTTCTGTACTTGATCTTAGCGATGTGAATTTCAATAAGTATAGCCAAGTTGTTATTACGCTTACCCCGGCGCAAGCTGAACAGTTGAAGAAATCGGAGAATGCACTCAGCCTTAACGGTAATGGGTTCAATGTTCTTATTCCAGCAGCAACCCTTCCGGATTTCATTAGCAGCAGTGGTTTGTTGCTTACGATAAGTCTGGCTGATGCTAGTAATGCAGCAGTGTTATCTGGAAGCTCAGCTGCGATCAATATTGGTTCTTCCATTCTTACCATCAAAAATGGTTGGACAACCGGAAAGCCGATTACCCTTCAGCTTAATCTGAAAGACAGCAGTCTACGTGATGCTCGAAAAACTGCCGCCTATGCAGAAACAAAGGATCATAAATGGTCCTATCTGCAACCTGGATCTTTCTCTAAAGAAGGTATTCTACAGTTTACAGTTACTGGTGACGGCTCTTATAGCGTGGCATCCCGTAATGTAAGCTTCAAGGATATCGGCATACACTGGGCTAAAGGCGATATCGAAGTTCTTGCTGCTCATGGCATCATTGCCGGCAAAGGAACCGATGGCAGCTTCAAGCCTGCTGACACCTTAAATCAAGCGGAACTGCTAACACTCTTCGACCGTCTACTCGGAAAAGGTGACACTTGGAATGCACGTATCAAACAAAGTGGTTCACGCGATGTGCTGACTCGCGAAGAAGCAGCCCTTATCATTGCTGAGGCGCTAGGCGCTGATCTTACAGTAGCTAAGACTCCTTTGAGCTTTAAGGATGCCGACAACATCGCTGCAGAAGCACGTAACGCCGTAGCCTATGCTGTAAGCAAAGGTTATCTCAAGGGCGTTGGTGCAGACAACTTCAATCCACAAGGCACTCTGACTCGTGCACAAGCAGCAACGATTCTGAGCCGCGTGTTTGAGGACCTACGTTCTTAAACAGTATCTAGTTGAACTCTCAAAGAAAGCCCCCGCAGCCATTTGACTGCGGGGGCTTTCTCGTCTTAAGGTCACATCTGCGGCGCATACGAGACAACTATCGGACGCCGTTGCACTTAAACGCTGATTTATGCGACATTTGCCATGCTAACGGACCCCATAGTCACTATTAGCACGTAAAACACCAATCATGAGCGCTTTTCTGGGCAATAGCTGCACTGGAGTCCGAAACTTCGCACAAAAGGCGAAAAATGTGCAAATAGCGTCAGCTGAGTCCGTATGCCTCCAGCGTCTTCTGGGTCCTATCCACTCAGATGATTATTCTCAGCGCTATCGGACTCAGTTGCACTTAAACGTTGAATTATACGACATTTGCCATGCCATCGGACCTCATAGTCGCTATTAGCACGAAAAACACCAAATATGAGCACTTTTCTAGGCAATAGCTGCACTGGAGTCCGAAACTTCGCTCAAAAGGCGATAAATTTGCAAATAGCATCAACTGGGTCCGTATGCCTCCAGCGTCTTCCGGGTCCTATCCACTCAGATGATTATTCTCAGCGCTATCGGACACCGTAGCACTTAAACACTGAATTATGCGATATTTGCCATGCCATCGGACCTCATAGTCGCTATTAGCACGAAAAACACCAAATATGAGCATTTTTCTAGGCAATAGATGCACTGGAGTCCGAAACTTCGCTCAAAAGGAGAAAAATGTGCAAATAGCGTCAACTGGGTCCGTAAGCCCACATAGATAATTCAAAGCATATAGTGTGTTTAAAAAAGCTGGAGACCAGTCGGGTGTTCCAAGGTTCGCGGTTCGCGGTTCGCGGTTCGCGGTTCGCGGTTCGCGGTTCGCGGTTCGCGGTTGCCGGGCTTGTCGGGCTTGTCGGGGTCACCGAATTTAACGGGTTTACCAGGTTTGCCGGGGTTACGGGATTGGCCGAGTTAGCCCTACACGCAGAATTCCGCAGGTTCCAGCATCACAGCTCAACCAAATAATCGCATGAGGTAAGTTAAATGGCCCTGCCATAATCTCATGCTAAACAAAAACGCAGAGCAGCGATCCCCCAATAACGGGAGGATCGCTGCTCTGCTGTCTTTTTCTATTCATTTACTGAATGAATGAGTTAGGATATCAGTCCCCGCGAAACGCACGTTTCACACGATCAAAGAAGGACTGCTCGTGCTCATGTGTGTTTTCTCCGTTCAGAGAAGCGAACTGGCGTAGCAATTCTTTTTGCTCTTCATTGAGCTTGCTAGGTGTCACAACAATTACTCGTACATGCTGATCACCTTGGCCAGATCCACGCAGACGTGGAACACCTTTACCTTTGAGGCGGAAGAAAGTGCCTGTTTGCGTTCCGGCAGGAATCTTCAGCTTCACTTTTTCGGTTAAGGTTGGAATTTCAATCTCATCACCAAGTGCTGCCTGTGCAAACGTAAGTGGAACCTCGCACATAATATCATCGTTCTCACGCACGAAGAAATCATGCGATTTAACACGGATAACAATATACAAGTCTCCAGCAGGACCGCCGCGTAAGCCGCCTTCCCCTTCGCCAGTCATGCGCAGCTGTGCACCGTCATCAACACCGGCAGGGATGCGCACATGGATCTTGCGTTGCTTTTTAACCTTACCCTGTCCGGCGCAAGTCGTACATTTTTCCTTAATAATCTTACCTGTACCACTGCAATGTGAACAAGGACGACGATTACGCATCTGTCCAAGCGGTGTATTCTGTACGAATTCCTGTTGTCCACTACCATGACATACGGAACAAGTCTCTGGTTTAGTGCCCGGTTTAGCCCCGGAGCCGTAGCAGGTATCGCAAGTTTCTGTACGTGGAATAGTAATATCGGTTTCTTTGCCGAATACCGCTTCCTTGAATTCAATGGTCATGGTATACTGCAAATCCCCACCGCGCTGCGGTGCGTTAGGATCACGGCGTCCGCCGCCTCCAAAGAACATATCAAAGATATCGCCAAGTCCTCCGAAGTCGCCACCACCGCCGCCTCCGAAGCCGCCCATACCTTGGTTAGGGTCAATATGGCCATATTGGTCATATCTAGCTCGCTGTTGTCCATCACTAAGAACATCATAAGCTTCTTTTACTTCCTTAAACTTAGCTTCAGCGTCATCTGCTTTATTCACGTCTGGGTGATATTGGCGCGCCAATTTCCGGTACGCTTTTTTCACCTCATCGTCTGAAGCATCTCTACTTAGGCCAAGCACTTCATAATAATCGCGTTTATCTGCCACTGCTTTCACCTCCGTGCATACATACTCAAATTCCTTATTACCTGTCAAACAAACCATTATACGATAAAACCTCAGGATCTGACCATCCAGATTCAGCGATGTTTATTCTTACAATATCAGAAGGCGCATTCGCAAAGAGTGTGCAATCTGATATTACAAAAGGAAAGTCAAAACACGGGATGACCCGGTTTTGACCTTCCCTTCTTAACTATATAAGAATTTATCAGTTTCCTATTACACTTATCGTATAAGGTTACCCTTGATTCTTATCTTCGTCAACAACCTCATAGTCAGCGTCAACTACATTATCTTTTTTAGGAGCGCCTTCAGCGGCTCCAGCGCCACCTTCAGCACCTTGCTCAGCTTGAGCAGCTTGTTCGTACAGCTTCATGGACAACTGTTGTACAATCTCAGTCAATGCTTCTGTAGCTGCATTGATTTCTTCAAGATTGTCAGTTTCAAGTGCTGCTTTAACTTTATCTTTAGCTTCATTTGCTTTTTCAACATCAGAAGCATCAGCTTTATCGCCAAGGTCTTTAATTACTTTTTCAGTAGAATACACGAGTTGGTCAGCACCGTTCTTCGCTTCTACCAGTTCTTTACGCTTACGGTCTTCCTCAGCGTGAAGCTCGGCATCCTTCATCATTTGTTCTACTTCTGCGTCGCTCAGGCCGCTGGAAGAAGTGATAGTGATTTTTTGGCTCTTGTTCGTGCCTTTATCTGTTGCAGATACATTTACGATACCGTTGGCATCAATATCGAAAGAAACTTCGATTTGTGGCACGCCACGTGGTGCTGGTGGAATCTCGTTCAGCATGAAGCGTCCCAGTGTCTTGTTGCCATTTGCCATTTGACGCTCACCTTGCAGCACGTGAATCTCTACGCTAGGTTGGTTGTCAGCAAAGGTTGAGAATACTTGGGATTTGCTTGTAGGAATCGTAGTATTACGCTCGATCATCTTCGTGAACACGCCACCTGCAGTTTCGATACCCAGGGAAAGCGGAGTTACGTCAAGCAATACAACGTCTTTAACATCACCAGTCAATACACCCGCTTGAACAGCAGCACCAAGAGCTACTACTTCATCCGGATTCACACCTTTGTGTGGTTCTTTGCCAGTAAGCTTTTTGATAGCATCTTGTACAGCTGGGATACGCGTAGAACCACCAACCAGAACGATTCTAGTAAGGTCTGCAGGGGTCATGCCAGCATCAGACAATGCTTGACGAGTTGGTCCCAAAGTACGTTCTACCAGACCAGCAGTCAGTTCATCAAATTTCGCACGAGTCAAGTTGATCTCTAAGTGCTGAGGTACGCCGTCAACCACAGTGATGAACGGAAGCGATACAGTTGTTGTCAGTACGCCTGACAATTCTTTTTTCGCTTTTTCAGCTGCATCTTTCAAACGTTGTACAGCAGATTTATCTTTGCTCAGATCAATGCCTTGCTCTTTTTTGAATTCGGATACCAGGTAATCCATAACCACTTGGTCAAAGTCGTCGCCACCCAGCTTGTTGTCGCCGCTCGTAGCTTTTACTTCGAAGAAGCCATCACCAAGTTCAAGGATGGATACGTCAAAAGTACCGCCACCAAGGTCATAGACTAGAATGGTTTGATCTTCGGATTTCTCCAGACCATATGCCAAAGCTGCTGCTGTTGGCTCGTTCACAATACGCAGAACTTCCAAACCTGCAATTTTACCTGCATCTTTGGTAGCTTGACGTTGGCTGTCATTAAAATAAGCAGGAACAGTGATAACTGCTTGAGTAACAGTTTGGCCAAGATAAGCCTCTGCATCGGATTTCAGTTTTTGCAGAATCATTGCCGAAATTTCTTGTGGGGAGTAGTCTTTACCATCAATGCTTTCTTTGTGGTTAGTACCCATGTGACGTTTAACAGAGCTGATCGTACGATCAGGGTTAGTAATCGCTTGGCGTTTAGCCGTTTCACCGACGATACGCTCGCCGTCTTTCTTAAAGCCTACAACCGAAGGGGTTGTACGCGCGCCTTCTGGGTTTGGAATTACTACGGCTTCGCCGCCTTCCATAACGGCAACGCAAGAGTTCGTGGTTCCTAAGTCAATACCGATAACTTTACTCACAATAATTTGCCTCCTCTAAAGTTATATGGAGCCTAAGCTCAATAAATTTATAAAAATATCAAAAAAATTCGATTGATAATAAACTATCCGGGCAACAGCCTGCAATCGGATAAATAGTAGGCAAAAGCACTGCTGCTTTATGGCGAGCAGAAACTGCCCGTCCTATATAGACAGACTACATGCTGACTTTGACCATGGCCGGACGAAGAACTCTATCTTTCAGAAGATATCCTTTTTGAACCTCTTCTGTAACGATACCCTCTTCGTACTCCTCGCTCTCAACCTGCATAATAGCCTGATGGTATTCAGGATTAAAAGGCTGTCCTACTGTTTCCATAGCTGTAAGCCCCTCAGCCTTCAATACCCCATCCAGCTGACGGAAAATCATATTAACGCCCTTCGCGAAAGCTTCGGATTCAGGATTAGCTGGAGTAGTGACTAACGCACGCTCGAAATTGTCCAGCACGGAAAGCAATTCCGTCAGGAGCTTGGAGGTAGCATATTGAGCCAACTCTTCTTTTTCCTTCTGGGTACGACGACGGAAGTTATCAAAATCAGCTTGTGCACGCAGTGCACGACCTTGATATTCATCAGCAAGATCCTGTAGGCGTTTCACCTCAGCACCTGTATCTGAAGCACCTTCACTAACGTTTTCAGCTGTAAATGAGTCGGCATCTGAGACTACTTCAGCCACAGGCTCCTCATTGATCAATTCCTCTTTGAATTCATTAGAATCTTGAACTTGTTCCTTTTTCAAGTTGTCTTCACCTCCTTAAAATCATTCACGAAATCATGTTGACTCTGTTCACTTATACCAGTGCGCCAGCATCGCTGTCAAATCTCGGGATAAAATGCCCAAGATCCCCATCACTCTTGCATATTCCATACGGGTCGGCCCAAGGATTCCAATGCTGCCTAGTGCCTGCCCATCAAGTGAATAAGTGGCGGTGATCAGACTACAGTTAGCGAACGCTTCGTGATTGTTTTCTGTTCCTATTCGTACTTGAATACCTGTGCCACCCACTGTAGGGGCCAGCATTTTGAGCAGTGTCGGTGTCTCTTCCAGCAGATCAAGAATACTCTTCACCTTGTCTACATCTTTGAACTCAGGCTGTGTCAGCATATTCGTTGCTCCGCTGAGATAGATGCGCTGCTCTTGATCGCTTTCCAGCGCGGTGTCCAGCACCTGCATTAATTCTTCATAATGTGAGATGTGACGCTGCATTTCTTCGCCAAGCTCGGAATAGAGCCGAGTCTTCAGCTTATAGAGTGGTACATTGACCAGTTTACTATTCAGTAGGTTAACCACTTTCTCCATCTCGGAAACAGAAATCTCCGGCGGAATGTTCACCGTACGATTCTCAACTTGCCCCGTACTTGTGACGATAATGGCCACAGCGGTTGAATCATCTAGTGGTAACAACTGAAAATGACGCAATGAAGTATGAAAAACCTCCGGTCCCAGCAGGATGGAAGTATAATTCGTCATATTGGAAAGAATCATCGCCGCATGTTGGATTACCTGCTCCATTGCATTTAGCTTCTCGGCAAAAAAAGCGCGGATCGTGCCCATTTCTGCCGTTTCGGCGGAATTCCACGGTACCAAATGATCCACATAATATCGGTATCCTTTATGGGAAGGAATTCTTCCCGCCGATGTATGAGGCTGCTCGAGATAACCTAAATCCTCCAGGTCAGCCATTTCATTTCGAATCGTAGCCGGACTGTATCCTACATCTCCCCGTTTAGAAATGCTGCGAGATCCTACTGGCTCTGCCGATGAAATATAATCATCCACAATTGCATTTAGTATCATTCTCTGGCGATCAGTTAACATGTTATTCCCTCCTATCGGCTGTGGCTCCGATTCGTTAGCACTCGACTCAGATGAGTGCTAACCACTAATACAAAAATACCAAACTGACATTGACATTGTCAAGTCAGTTCAGTATCTTAAGCACTGCTATTTCATCGCAGGCATGCTGCTTTTTACAATTCACGCAATCTGTCCATACTTTTTCAGGAAAAATCTCTTTCTGGACGACTTCAAATCCATTTCTAAGAAAAAAATCAACAGCATAGGTTAGTGCCATAACCTTTGGGATTTTCTGGTTCCTAGCTTCCTCGACCAGCTTCGCCAATATCATGGAGCCTACGCCTTTACCCTTACCTTCATCATTCAACCCAATCGAACGAATCTCTACGAGATCATTCCCGAGTTTAAAAAGTGAACCACAGCCTACGAATCTGCCTTCGATTTCAGCAACTACGAATTGATCGATCTGGCGTGTCAGCGCCTGCCGGGAACGGGGCAACATGATGCCGCGCTGGGCATACTCTTCTATCATTAGATACAATGGCTCAACGTCTTCTACCACAGCATTTCTACAAATCACCTGTGCGTCTCCCGCTGGAGACGAATGGCGAATCATTTCCGTCTTGGCAAGCACTTTGGTTCACCCCTCTGTTGATAATATGAATAAATATACAACAGAGTGAATTACAATTCAAGGGGTATTTTAAAATTAAACTTCTGTCAGGGCGCCTACAAATTCAGCAAAAACATCGTTCCCAAACAAGATTCCTTGCTTGCTGAGTCGGTAAACTCCTGCTTCTTGTTCCAACAGCCCTGCATGCAGCATTTTATGCAAGGATTTCTCGAATACTTCCTCTATTGAACGCCCGAATTGCGCCTGAAAAGCTTCATTAGAGACGCCCTCATGCATACGCAAGCCGACCATCATAAAGTCTTCCATCGCTTCTGCTTCTGAGATTGGGTATGCATCCAGTCGTGGCAGCCCTTTACGTGTTGCTTCTACATATGGATTTACGCCCTTAACATTAATATGCCGCTGACGCCCCACATATCCATGCGCTCCTGCTCCTAGACCATAATAATCTTCATTACGCCAGTAGGTGATATTATGGCGGCTCTCCATTCCTGGTTTTGCGAAGTTACTGATCTCGTATTGATTGTAACCAGCTTCCTTCATAGAGGACATCAACAGGAGGTACATTTGTAATTCATCTTCTTCATTAGGAAGAGGAAGCTTGTTCTTATTAAACAGCGTGTGAAAAAGAGTATTCTCCTCCACCTTCAAGCTGTAAATAGAATAGTGGGGTAGATCCAGCTCCAACGCCTTGCGGATACTTTCGCCCAACATCTCCACAGTTTGATTAGGCAACCCAAACATCAGGTCAACCGAAAGATTATTAAGTCCAACTGCACGTGCATTCTCTAAGCTCCGGTATACATCATCTACATTATGAATCCGGCCGATGCCTGTGAGCAGCTCGTTTTGAAATGCTTGAACGCCAAAGCTCACCCGGTTCACGCCACCTTCTTTCATAACCGTCAGCTTGTCCAGATCCGTTGTTCCAGGGTTAGCTTCCATAGAGAACTCAATATCTTTATCCCAGTTTGGGAAATGCGTACGAACAGACTTTAAGAAATAAGCCATTTCATCAGGTTTTAAAACAGTGGGTGTGCCTCCGCCGACGAAGATCGTTTTGATAACACCCGGAGGGGTGTTCTTGACGGTCTGCTCCATCTCCCGATCCAAAGCTTCGAGATAATCCATAACTGGCTGATCCTTGAGTACATAGGAATTAAAATCACAATAAAAGCACTTATTGGTACAAAAAGGGATATGAATGTATACAGCCTCAGGGGGACGGCCATTAGTCTTCGTTGTCATTAGCTGTCTCCTTTATATAAAAATATCGTTTGAATAGTGTAATCTAAAAAACAAGAAAAGGGAAGCCTGACGGCTTCCCTTCGAGGGCGCTCAATTATAAATGAACTCTATTTTAGAATACAAGAAAGTATAAGTTTTACGTTATCCTATATATTTTGTATTTCCCGCAGAAACGGATACCGTCCCTATAAAGTCGGCAAAGCCGTTGCTTCTTGATAAATCCGCATTTCCACAAGTTCGGCATGTACTCCACCGTTAGTTTCATGAATAACGATCCGGACAGCATCTGTAAGGACAGGCTTCTCTAATCGATGAACATTCTTCCGGCGATGGTTGTCTTTGACACGGAGCATGACTTGCCACGCGCCATCAATGAGCAGCTCTACATCATAGTTCTTTACCAGTTCAGGAATCACTAGAAATGGCGTTTCATGGTGATGTAAGTTGATGAGATCTTCATTGACATCATCATTAAAGGTGAAATGAATTTCGGAGACTGGAGCAGCATCCGGGAGACGCGCCTCTACCCACTCCGATCTACCCGCGGTCATCGGCTCAGAAACCCAGCTATGCGGTCCCGCGAAAGGTCGAACATATCCATCAATGACTTTAGATGCAGCATATGCCGATGTTTCTACTGCAAAGCAGAAATGCCTGCGTACAAGTTGTTTCATGCTCCACTCTATCACCGGCTGATCTGGCTGATGATCCTCCAGCGATGAATCAACAACGGATTTAGCACCTCGCTCAAATGTAATGACACCAGTGATTGGGGTTTCTGAAATATGCAATTGAAGGTGTTCATTAGCTCGAATAATAGCGAAGATATTACATTCGCCGATTGGACTACATTTCTCCTCTTGTATCGGAACTTCAATCCATTGCTGCTCTCCTGCCTGTACTGTTATAACATCAACCTGTTTGCACTCCGCCGGCACGTAATTTTCCGCACGTCCAGTCGTCCAGATCTCCACGGTCAGCTGCGTCTGAATACTCGCTGATACAAGCAGCCTTAACCCACGGATACTTCCTTCAACCGGAAACAAAATCCCTACATCATGAGAAAGCTCATAAGCTTCGGCTGGACGGTCTAGCAGGATACCATTCATCGTACTGGATGCATGAATCTCGCTTTTTCTGGCGAGGTCCAGTGGATCCTCGTTACGTAATCCAATAATCGAAGCATCTTGCTTTAACATCACCTGTTGCAATTCATGCATATACTGCTCGCGAATTTCACGAGGGGTCACACCTTTGATGACGGATAAAGCGGCACCTGTTCCAGCTGCTTCACCCATGATTGCACAGGTTGCCATAACGCGTGTTGTTCCAAAAGCCACATGAGATGCACTGATATTACGACCCGCGAAGAATAGATTCCTTACATTCTTCGAATATAGCGAACCAAATGGAATATGGTAGATCCCGTCCGCATGCAGATGCTTGGAGCCACTCTCTTGTGCGTACATCCCCTGTGGTGGATGTAGATCAATTGACCAGCCACCAAATCCAATACGGTCTGCAAATTCACGCTGCGCGAGAATATCATTTTGCGTTAGAATCGTATCGCCAACAAACCGTCTGTATTCACGTTTACCCGGAATCGAGCCAACCCACTCAAGCGTCATATTCTCGGCATCAAAATGGCCCGAGTTTTTGATATAATCCCAAATCCCATAAATAACTGAGGATAACTCATCACGTATGCGTTCATTCTCATCCACCGTATCAAGCTCGCCGCCCCACTCAATCCACCAGTAGTGACAGCCTGAATCCCCACTCCGAATAACCCGGCGGATCGGGATAGAAGTTGTTGTAATATCCTTAGCGAATGAGGGTGCAACATAACGTACCGGTTTTCCAGTATCCTGTGTATAAAATAATAATGTACTGCCTAATGTAATATTATCAGGCACTTCTGGTGCCCATTCCTCATTAAATTCATGACGGGCTTCACGTCCTAATCGGAAATCCGCTCCTGCTAGGAAGCCAACTAAACCATCACCCGTACAATCGATGAAAGCACCGCTCTCGAACGTGATTAAACGCTCAGATCCCATCATCCAGCCAGTCACACTCTGAATCGTACGCTCCTCTGCCTCACCTTCCGCTTCCACTTCACGTACATCGGTATTTAAGAACAAGCTGATATTCGATTCTGCCTTCACCGCTTCGAGCAAGGTTAGATCCCATAGATATGGATTCCCTTCCGGGTTCCGGTATTGATTCTCGATGAACAGCTCACCCATAATGCCTGTCTCACGTGCATAACGATTTACACCATGTCCTGTTGCACCACATACCCATACCCGAACCTCTGAACTCGAGTTACCACCAAGTACAGGACGATTCTGTACCAGTGCTACCTTTAACCCAAGACGTGCTGCAGCAATCGCCGCGTTCATCCCTGCAAGTCCACCCCCGACCACTGTCACCTCGGATTTAACCGTTTCTGTTCTCATGTCAGTACCCTCCTATAGTTAGCCTTTCACAGCCGAGCTAGAAATCCCTTGAATAATATATTTCTGACCTATGAAGAAGATAACAATCATTGGAATGATCGCAGCCGACGAAGCGGCCATCATCCCGTTGTAATCCACATTGTTCTCAAGAATAAAATTCTGCAATCCAAGCGGAATGGTATATAGCTTAGGGCTCTGCAAAAATACAAGCGCATTCTCATAATCATTCCATTGCCAGGAGAAATCAAGAATAGCAAATGTAGCGATTGCCGGCTTCGCTAATGGCAGAATTAAGCGGAAAAATATTTTGTAATGCCCGGCTCCATCCAGAAAAGCAGATTCCGTAATTTCCTTAGGAATACCCATGAAGAACTGCCGAAGCATAAATACACCGAAGATCGAGAACATGGCTGGAAGGATTAGGGCCAAGTGCGTATTGTAAATCCCAACCCAGTTAAACATGATAAACTTAGGAACAAAAAGCACCTGCGGTGGAATCATCATCATGGATAGATATATGACGAATAGGCCATCACGCCCTTTAAACGAAGTACGTGAAAATCCGTAAGCGGCAAGGGCAGATAGAAACACAGCTCCCGCAGTTCCAATAATCGATATCTTAAGTGAATTTAAATAATACGGAACAAAATCATAACTTCCTGTCCATACCCGAATATGATTGCTCCAGTTGAGAGATGAAGGCAGCCATTCGTTAAACACCTCGGCAGGTGTCTGAAAAGATGTGCTGAGCATCCATAGAAAAGGCACAATCATAAATAGTCCTAGAACAAACATGATGATCGTCACTGGCAGCTTCACCTTCATGTTTCCTGCTTTTTCATTCATACCGCCTGCTCCTTTAATTTATGGTTTCGGGGCCTCCCGCAAAGCTCCACTTTGTAGGGTTATTTAGTAATGAACCCAGCGCTTTTGGCCGATCCACTGAATGACTGTAATGACGAGAATGACGGCGAACAAGAACCATGAAATGACTGAAGCGTATCCCATATCGTAATAACTGAATGCTGTTTTATAAACGAATAGTGATAAGACCGTCGTACTTCCGCTAGGTCCTCCAGCCGTAATGGCTTGAATAATCGAGAACGATTTCATCGTCATAATTAATCCGGTAATCATTAATAAAAAAGTTGTTGGACTAACAAGAGGCCATACAATTTTCCATGTTGTTTTGAATGTGCTTGCACCATCGATCCGGGCAGCTTCCAGCTGTTCTGTCGAAATTTCCTGTAGTGCTGCTAAATATATGATCATATTGTAGCCAAGCATCAGCCAAATCTGTACGATATCAATGGCATACATTGCGGTTTCCGTATCTGCAAACCATCCTGGCGGCGATGTTATGCCAATCCAGCGAAGCAGTTCATTGATGGGTCCCTGTGAAGGCTGAAATAGCAGCATCCAGACAAATGCAACGGCTACTCCACTAGAGATATACGGTAAGAAAAACATTCCACGTAATACGCCTTTAAGATACACACTGCGGTTTAGAAATAGCGCCACAATAAAAGCGAGCACCATCGATACTGGAACCGATATCAGGAATATCACCGTATATTTGATCGAGGCATAGAAATTATCGTCATGGAACAACCGTTTGAGATTATCCAGCCCGGTAAATTGCCAATTCGGATTTGAAAATTGATAGTTCGTAAACATCAGGACAAAGGAAAAGATTGCAGGAATCACAAAGAATAAGAGAATACCAATCATATTCGGGAGAATAAAAGTCATGCCGATCCAGCCTTGTCTGTCCATCCAGCTTCTCCGCTTCACGGTATCGCCGCCTTTCGTATGCTGAAAAATGGGTACACGAAAGAGAAGAACGAAGAGATCTTCCTCCTTCTCTTTTGTGCCAGCTATTTCTTTATTTCATTAACTCTTGCGAACGGGTTTGCATATTTTTCATCGTGGTATCAATATCTTGCTTATTTAAGAAGTATTTTTCATACTCTTCTTTACGGGCATCAATGGCTTGTTGAGGTACATTTAGCTGGAAGGATGGGAATTTGCCGAATACAATATTATTCATTGAATCTGTATCATATTTGTCTTCTACACCATTCAAGAGAAGGCTCATCGCTTCCTTACTGTCCACACTCTTAGAGGCTGGAATACGACCCCCGCTTGCCATTGGCAGCATACCGCCATCCGCATACCATTTTGCGAACTCCCAAGCTGCATCCAGGTTCTTGGACTTTGCATTAAGAGCAAGCATGTCACCCACACCGCCCGAATATTTATAATCCTTTTGATCTTTATTCACTTTTGGAATTGCAGCGAACGCGGTTTTGAAATCATGCGGATAGTCCTTCAAGTTGTTCGCATTTCTAAAAATAAACTCACCGGCTGCCAGCATTGCCGCTTTGCCTTGCAGGAACATGGTATCCACCGGCATTTTACTGGTCAGCTGCTCCCCATATTCCGGTGTGGATTTGTCTACGAACATCATGTTATGCAATATTTCCAGGTGCTGTTTCCAGAGATCATTCCCAAAGTTTGAGGTACCATCCGCCTGTTTCACACCCATTCCAGCCAGCGTACCGTCCATCGTTGTTGGGAAGGAGGAATCTGCCTGCAATAATCCGTACACACCCGGCTTTGTTAGCTTCTTCGCATACTCCTCAAGATCTGACCAAGTCCAGTCCACCGCAGGAATCGGTAATCCTGCTGCATCCAGCATATCTTTGTTCAACCATACAAACGCCATGTTTTTCTTTGTAGGAATCCCATAGTACTTATCATTGATTTTCCACATTGCTGCGTCCTCGCCGATCTGGCTGTCGATATCATAATCTGTTTTCGTGCTTAGATCCAAGGCAACGCCTGCATCCATACGTTTCTGTAAGTGAGCAAGATCGTAGTTCATGAAAAGGTCTATGTTTTGATTGGTCATCAAGGCAGTGTCTAGCTTTAAGTTGCCTGCATCGTCATTTACATTACGGATATACTCGACCTGAATGTCTGGATGATCTTTATTCCAGTTATCAATTACAGCTTGAGGCCCGGCTTCGGCAGGAACTGCCCCCCACATCGTGAGCTTTATTTTCTCCTTTGCTGTTTCTCCATTTGCACTGCCCTGCGCCTCATTACTTCCACCACTCCCACAACCAGCCAGCATCGTACCTGCTAATAAGACAGAAAGCACTGCAGGATACCACTTTTTCTTCATAGATAGCTTCCCCCTTGGAAGGATTATGTGTTGTGCTCTACATCTATAACTTTATCATCAGAGCGGATTCTGGGGGATGAACTACATTTGGGAACTTATAGAACGTTTTTTGGTTCTTTACGGAATTCATTTGGCGTGACACCACACCACTTTTTGAAAATTTTTATAAAATAATTATCGTTCTCAAAGCCTACTTGCTGCCCAATCTCGCTAATTGTTAGCTTCGTTTCTGCAAGCAGCATTTTCCCAGCCTGAATCCGACGCTCTTGAATATAATTGGTCAACGTTTTCCCTGTCTTTTTCTTGAATAAGTCACTTATATAGCTGGCATCCATCCGGATCAACTCTGACATGGATTTGAGCGAGATGTCCTCAGCATAATGTTCTTCAATATAAGCTATAATTTTGTTCATCTCCACATGATCTGTCGGTCCCGTTTGTTGCTTCTCAGGAAACCATTTATCGGCCTTCTTCATCTTCACCATACGCTCCAGCTCGGTCTGAACCTTACCCATGGTCTGCTTCAAACCTTGGAGATCTAAAGATAACTTCAAAATGTAGTCCGAAGCCCCAAATACGAGCGCCTGCCGGGCGTATTCAAATTCACTCAATGCGGTCAACATTACAAACCGGCATTCGAAGCCTTCCTCTCGCGCAATTTGAAGAAGCTTCACCCCATCCATCACCGGCATATTGATATCCGTCACTACCACATCAGGCTGAAGCTCACGAATCATTTGCAAGCCTACTTCTCCATTCTCCGCCTCACCTATAATTTCAAACGGAATTCCTGCCTTTAAGAATAGCTTCCGTATACTTTTAACTGCAGGTTGTTCATCATCCACAATTAACGTTCTCCACATGTGAGCTTACCTCCATCGTAAGGTTTTGAAATAAGGAATGGAAAATGGATGGTCACTTCAGTTCCTGTATCCGAAGATACGATGTCCATACCTGTCCGTTGATTCTTAAACAACAGCTCTAAGCTCTCCCTAATATTCTGAACACCGATTCCTTTACGTTTCCGTGTAGCCTTATTCAGCTGTGCTCTTTCTATCCCCATGCCGTTATCTCTAACCTGCAGGTACAGCTGTTGCTCAGTCACTTTAGCGGAAATATCAATTCTCCCTTGTTTTACAGACTGACCGAAGCCGTGAATCAAGCTATTTTCAATTAAGGGCTGCAGACAGAATTTAGGGATTAATGCGAATTGCAGCTCCTCGTTGATATCATATTGAATTTCAATCCCATGTCCAAAACGTTGCCGCTGTATCTCCATGTAAGATTCTATTAGTACGATTTCATCCTTTAACAGGATCAAATCCACTTCAGTATTTAAGGTAGTCTCCAATATTTTTCCTAGTGCAACACAAATTTCATAAATTTCATCATCATCTTTATCTAAGGCAATGCTCTTTATCGTATTCAATGTATTTAGTAGAAAATGCGGGTTCATCTGCGAAAGTAATACCTGAAATCGAACGAATTGCTTCTGTTTTTCTTCAAGCTGAAGTCGCTGCAACAATTCATTTAAATCATGGATCATTATATTGAAACTCTGAGTCAGGGCAAGAATCTCTCCCCGTCCCTGCTCGGGTAATTTCATTTTGAGATTCGTCTTAGCGGTCATTTCCATCTTCTTCTGTAGCTTCTTAAGCGGTACTGTAATCGTCGATGATATGAAATAAGTTAATAGAACAAATAGCAGCAGAATGATTCCAAATCCACCAAAAAACCGTCGTTTCTGCTTGTCTACTTCAAGAAAAAGCTGTGCTAGCTGCACCTTTTTAACAACATAGCCATTTAACTCCTCGATGTAGCTGTATGTGTATAAGCTTTCCTCCTTCGGGTTGACAATGGATGCAGCACGCCCCGTCTGCCGCTGGTTGGCACTCTTCACGATACTCTGTGCAATATCAGAGGAAAAAGCCTCATCCTTAAGGGGATTAAGCATCACTCCCCCCAAGGCATCGAGTAGAAATAAAGCCCCTTCCTGTTTACTCCCTAACGTTGATCTAGTAAACCACTCCTCATAATCGATACTTAATCTTGCATAGGCATAAATATTCAAATCATTATCACGCATAACCTCATAGAGACTAAGCATTTTCTTACTTGTTGTACTTTCCCGGACCACATTATTCTTGTCATTCGGATTCCATATATATCGATTCGTTCCTTCTCGCTTCAATGCTTGAACCCAATCCTCCGATTGGATTTCGTCGTAGCTCAAGGTTTCCTTTGGCATAAAGGAAGTGTATGCGTTTCCATGAAGGTCGATTAAAGTATAATACACCGTCGCTCCACTCATGAAGAATGTATTTTCAATCGCTCCAAACTTGTTTTCAACGAGTTTTTTTCTCGTGATTTCATCAGATTGCTCGGGATTCTTCATGATCGATAAAATCGTCGTATCTTGTTCGAGTAATGACCCTGTTTTCATCACGAGACTCATGAGATCAACAAAACCATTCTTAATACCAATAAGCTGCTCTATGTTCTTCGTTTCCGCATTATCCTGCAGCATTCGTTCTGTCTCTTTAAAGTTATATAGAACGAGTATGGCAATGGGTGTTAGTACCAACAGCAAGAAAGCTAACAAAATCCGATTTTTAAAGGTACTTGGTGTAAGTTTCAAATATAATCTCTTCACGAGGACTCTCCTCACTTTGTATGTGCTTACAATCCTTCCCCCTATTGTAATCTGCTCCTGCTCAAAAAAATAGAGCCGGGATATTCTCCCGGCTCTACCTATTTTTTACTCGTCGATCTTCAGTACGGCCATAAACGCTTCTTGTGGTACTTCTACACTACCCACTTGCTTCATGCGTTTCTTACCTTCTTTTTGCTTCTCCAGCAGCTTCCGTTTACGGGAAATATCACCGCCGTAACATTTAGCAAGTACGTTTTTGCGCATCGCCTTAACGGTTTCACGCGCAACTACCTTCGTACCCACAGAGGCTTGAATCGGCACTTCGAACATTTGACGCGGGATAATCCCCCGCAGCTTCTCACAAATGATACGTCCGCGGTTGTAGGCACGATCGCGGTGAACGATAAAGGACAAGGCATCGACCTGCTCATTGTTAAGCAAGATATCCATCTTGACCAGATTCGAACGACGGTATCCGCAAATTTCATAGTCGTAAGAAGCATATCCTTTCGTACCGGATTTCAACTGATCAAAGAAATCATAAACGATCTCTGACAGCGGAATCTCGTACGTAATCGTTACACGATTAGTATCTAGATATTCCATATTTACGAACTCGCCGCGTTTGTTCTGGCACAGCTCCATTACAGTACCCACGAAGTCGTTAGGCACAATGATCGCTGCTTTAACATACGGCTCTTCAATGTAGTCAATCGTACCGATCTCCGGATAATGTGACGGGTTGTCGATTTGGATCATTTCACCATTGGTCAGCATAATTCGGTAAATAACACTCGGTGCTGTTGTGATTAGCGGCAAATTGAACTCGCGCTCAATCCGCTCTTGAATGATCTCCATATGCAAGAGTCCAAGGAAACCGCAACGGAAACCAAATCCAAGCGCGCTTGAACTTTCCGGCTCAAAGCTTAACGAAGCATCATTTAGCTGGAGCTTCTCCAGTGCCTCACGAAGATCGTTATAGTCGGAGGTCTCAATCGGATACAACCCGCAATATACCATCGGGTTGATCTTACGGTAACCCGGAAGCGGCTCAGCAGTAGGATTCTTAGCGTCAGTGACAGTATCACCGACACGGGTATCTCCAACATGCTTGATCCCAGCTACGATAAAGCCAACATCACCGATGTTCAATTCATCGACAATGGTCATACGCGGCATAAATGCGCCAACTTCAATGACCTCGAAGGTCTTCTCAGTTGCCATCATCTTAATTTTCGAACCCGCACGGATCTTCCCGTCCATTACGCGCACATAGACGATAACGCCTTTGTAAGGATCGTAGTGAGAGTCAAAGATCAATGCTTTAAGCGGCTCTTCTGAATTACCGGATGGCGCAGGAACCTGCTTCACCACCTGCTCCAGAATTTCCTTGATTCCGATACCGGCTTTGGCAGATGCCATAACCGCTTCACTGGTATCCAGCCCGATAACATCCTCGATCTCCTGCTTTACCCGGTCAGGGTCAGCGTTTGGCAAATCAATTTTGTTGAGCACAGGTAGGATTTCCAGATTATTATCCAGTGCTAAATACACATTGGCCAGCGTCTGTGCTTCAATTCCTTGAGCCGCATCCACGACCAGCAGTGCGCCTTCACATGCTGCAAGACTGCGGGAAACTTCATAGGTGAAATCGACGTGCCCCGGTGTATCAATCAAGTTGAGATAATACTCTACACCATCGTCTGCACGATAGGTTAAACGCACGGCTTGCAGCTTTATTGTGATACCACGTTCGCGCTCCAGATCCATCTGATCGAGTACCTGTTCCTGCATTTCACGTGTGGTTAGTGCCCCCGTGTATTCCAAAATGCGGTCAGCTAGTGTCGATTTACCATGGTCTATATGTGCAATAATCGAGAAATTGCGAATTTGTTGTTGTCTTTTCTGAACGTCAGTCATTCCTTACCCCCACAGACAGCCTGATATTAATCCACTTATTATAACAGTACAAGCTTACTCCATCAATCCCGCGCTGGCCCAAAACAAAAGAAACAGCTATACACGATCCCGTGAAATAACCGTTTCTTCTAAATTTGCTGTTAATTTTCTGCCGAAGCGAACAATGAAACTACCCAGCGGATTCCCTTCTGGGAAGCCTGCTGCAAGAGACCTGCCGTCTTATCTGCCAGAACATCGACCGTAGGCTTTTGCTCCTCAGGAATTAGAATTTGCTCCGGAGATTTCGTACTATAATCATCCACAACTTGCTGAGGAGGATCTGCGGCTGGCGTTGTATTGCTATTTTGAGGCAAAGGAGAGACGGCCGTATAAGCACCTGTGACAGGATCGATCACCATTGGCACATATACATAAGTCTGCCCACCCTGTGTCACACCATTCTTTTGCAATTGTGGCTGTGGCTGCATGCCTGTTACTTGACTGGTCGGTGTAGTCGGGTTGGCATTCCAGCCGGGCAGAATCTTAGAGACTGTTGACCCCCCACTTCCGCCGAACTGCATCCCTAAGAGGATGCCAATCCCTGCCCAAATCCCGACCATAACCAGTTTTTTTCCGAAACGCGACATGTACACCACTCCTTTTTAATCCTTGGTAATTTATTTTAAGAAGCTCCGTTTGATTTCTTTGGTGTTGTAGTGGGATTCGCCACTTTTTCAGGTGCGTTCACCTTCTCAGCGTCATGACTGCTCCAGTAAACATCAGCGATAGCATCCGCCAAAATATCAGCCGTCCGCTTTAATTCCTCAGCCGAATTATCAATTCCGCCCACTTCAATCAAAACACTATTAGGAGAGAGGGTCTGATTGTACTCCCCGTTATTTCCTTTACCCGCAGCTTTTCCCCATATCCCACGAGATATTCCCGGGTAATTCTTTTCAAGCTGTTGATGAATCTTATTGGCAAACTCTTCGTTCTTCTTCCAGTCTTTATTTGCATGTCCAATGATAAAATAGACCTGTGCATAGCTTTTCCCGTCAATAACAGCTGTTGTTTTGCTATGACGCTGCGAATCACGGTGAATGTCGATAAAACTATCCATTTCCTCATTTGCGCTGAGTGCTGATTTAACCAAGATGCGGGAATATTTATAGGAAAAGTTCCAGTTATAATCGGCTATTTTGGTTGGAAAATCTTCTTTGGCATGAACCGTACCAATCCCAAGCTGTTCCAGTCTTTTCGTAATATATGATCCTACCAGCATTACATTTTTAGTTGAAACTCCGGAGCTGGGATTTTCATTTGCTGCCCCTAGCAGAGGGTTGTAGGCCTCTCTAGGATGTGAATGATAGATTAGAATCCGTTTGATCGAGGTATCCTTAGTGCTGTCTGTACCGCTTTGCGGATCACTCTTATCCGTCCCTTCCTCCGCTGATGGATCAGGGGATGGTGCAACCGTCGCTTCAGGCTGCTGTGTTGTAGTATCTCCATGCTTGTCCCCTTCGTCCGGAACAGAAGTTTCCGCATCACCACTACCCTCAGCCAGCTCATCAGTCCCAGGATGATAATCCACTGGCGCTCCTGTAGATCCACCGGAACCTTTTCGCAAAAGAAATGGATCATCCGCCGCCATCCCCGGCACTTCACGAGAGACTAGACTCTTAGGGTCACCTGGATTGACGCTGGTCAGCAACTGAAATACGAAAGAAGTTACCTTTTCACCTGAAAAAGCGGAAGGCTCTTTACCCTGCGGTAAATGCGGCACCTCCATTCCCAGCAGTTCCATGAAAAAACCACTAGACAGAGAGGCAGCAAGCCCCTTCATTGAAGGAATGGGTGAAGAGTTAAGCTTCTGTCCGGCCAATCCACCGGCTCCAAGCAGCATAAAAAATACTAGCGAACCTCCGGCCAACAGCAGCATCGTTCTCCCCAGCGATAAAACATCCAGCATTTTTCCCCTTAAACGGCCGATGTTCCAAAGCTGAAACCATTTTTTATTCATTGTAGTTATGTCCTCCTCCAGCCCTCTGTAATCTCTTATACTCCAAATCTATGAGTGCAAGAGCAATACTAGAACCGAAAATGAGAGAATAGACATAAAGCCCGTACAGGATACCTTAATTCAGCATCCCGCCGGGCTAAACAAACCATAATTCAATTAGTGGGTATACGCACCAACATTCTCAGGATCAACCGCATCATGTAAAGCCGCATTCAGACCACTGGCCACAATATTCGCGATCCCTTCAATAAATTCATCGATTTCCTTGGGAGTGACAATCAAATCGTGCCCCAGGGGTTCAAGCACTTCCTTCACTAATGACAAGCGTTCCTGCTCAGAGATATCATCCAGCATCCCCATGATTTCCTTCGTATGGTTTGCTCCTTGCCCGAAGTGATTTTTCATCATCTCCAGCACATTATTCACAATAGTTGAGGCATAGCAGACAGTGGGCACTCCGATTGCGATACAAGGAACACCCAGAATTTCTTGGGTTAATCCACGTCGCTTGTTGCCAATCCCCGAACCGGGATGGATCCCAATGTCGGCGATTTGAATCGTCGTATTGATACGCTCCAGTGACCGGGATGCCAACGCATCTATGGCGATAATAAGCTCAGGTTTCGTGCGATCCACGATTCCCTGCACGACCTCACTCGACTCAATTCCAGTCAGCCCAAGCACTCCAGGAGCAATAGCGCTCACCTTACGATAACCAGGGGAGATCTGATCCGGAACCAGCTCATAGAACTGCCGTGTAATGAGTGAGTTCTCCACCACTAAAGGACCCAGTGAGTCCGGTGTAACATTCCAGTTACCAAGACCAACAATCAACACAGATGCATCCTTGCCAATCCCAATTCTGATCAAAAAGTCCTCAAATTCGCGGGCAAAAACTTCTGCCACCTTTTGCTGCAAGCCTGTATCTCCGCCACGCAGAGCGGGTACCTCAAGGGTTACATAGTTGCCAATTGCGCGTCCTATTGCCTGTGATCCGGCAGCATTAGCTACACCAAGACGGGTCACTTTAATCCCATCAGACTCTTCCACTTCTTCGTTCACACCAGGGATCGGCGTTCTTTGTGGGCCTTGAGCCATTTCCTTTGCCTCTAATGCCAAATCGGTGCGCACAGAATATAGCTGCAGATCCGGTTCCATTGTGTACCAGCCTCCTAAAAGTTTTGTAAGCATACACTTCCATGAATTACTTCGAACAAAACTCACTTCGAAAGCGGCTGCTTAGTTTTGTAAGCATACACTTCCATGAGTTCATCCTCATTTGGCAAGCTTCTGCCTATGCTCTTTTGTCGATAGTGTGCGAGAGAAAGCCAATGTTTATGCAGGATACGGAGGTTTAATTTGAAAGCTTTAAGTATTGCTTTTTGCTACCGGTCATGCTAAACTATTTTAAGTTGTGAATCATTTGATAATGATTTCGAATGTCTTACAGGAGGTGAATGCAATGCCAAATATTAAATCCGCGGTTAAACGCGTAAACACGAACGAAAAACGCCGTGCACTGAATGCTTCCCAAAAATCCGCGCTTCGTACAGCTGTGAAAACTGCTGATGTAGCTCTGACTGGTACGGAAGTAGAAACTGCTCAAGCTGCTTTCCTAGCTGCTTCCAAAAAGCTGGACAAGGCCGTAAGTAAAGGTCTGGTTCATAAAAATGCGGCTGCCCGCAAAAAATCCCGCTTGGCGAAGAAATTGAACGCTCTTACGGCTCAAGCCTAAGACGACATTCATAATGAGCAATTGAAGAACCTGACCGCTATGCTTCATACGGTTAGGTTTTTTTGTGTCTATTAATTAATATAAGTAGTATTAGTTACTATTAAGAGATGTTTTGTTAAATGAAAGAAGACCCCCTCAGAGAGGCGGTCTTCTTTCATTTATTTATTCTCTTTTTTCATTTCATAATAGTTACCATCCCATAAAAAAATCATCGTTTGATCGTCTTTAACAATAAAACTGCTGCCGGGATTCGTCCAATTATTTATAGATACCGTCTTAACCGATTCCGTTTCGATGCCAAGGTCACTTAATTCATTTCTGTAATCGTTAAAAAAGTCATCCTTTGTTATGTTCTCTTCCTTATATTCAGGGCTCATAATTTCATCTTTATCAAAAGAGGCCTTTTCTATCGAATAAGTTACCCGCATGCCAATAAGCTTTTCATCCTCCGCTGCCGAGACAGGTGTAGAACCTACTATACTTTGTACACTCCATTCCCCAAAATAAGAAGGTGCATCTGCAGAGGTATTCGTATTCACAGACGACTCAGAAGCTGAACCTGACGGGGAATTGGTATCCGTTTTGCCACAAGAAGTAATTAATAGAACGAGTAAAAGCAGTGCCGAATAGTGAAATATTCTTTTCATAGTCAGATCATCTCCAATACTTTTCCCCTTCTTAGCTCAGACACCTAAACGCAGCATGAACAGCTCCAGCCCTAGCACTTTGTCTATAGCCCCTGTTTTCATTTTATAATCAAGATCCGCCAATGCACTTAAGATTTGCCGCAATCGTTCACTGGAGAA
Organism: Paenibacillus sp. FSL H7-0716; assembly: GCF_038002705.1. Classification (NCBI taxonomy): domain Bacteria; kingdom Bacillati; phylum Bacillota; class Bacilli; order Caryophanales; family Paenibacillaceae; genus Paenibacillus; species Paenibacillus sp. FSL H7-0716. Next base: position 101,797 of record NZ_JBBODA010000014.1, on the reverse strand, counting down.
CTTATGGGCCTGCTCCCCAGCAAGCTTAACCGCATAAGGATGCAATCCGATCTGTGACGCAATCTGCCCCTGCGAATAACTATGTGCTGATAAATCCTTAACCTGCAAAATAATGCGGAACTGCCGCGCAACCAGCGCTGCGATCTTGATCGGTTCCTCACGCTGCTTCAGCAGCTCATACAAGGTATCAAGCGCCTTATCAAGACGCAGATTAGCGATATCCTCAACAAGCGTAAACACATTTTGTTCTGTTCCACGGTGTACCAGACTCTCTACGGCCCCCGCGTCCACAGTGCCGCCCTTACCAGCGAATAAACAAAGCTTGTCCATCTCTGCAGATAAACCTTGCAAGCCTGTACCTGCATTCGTTATAAGAATTTCTGCCGTGCCAGGTGCCATTACACAACCCCGCTCACGAATTCCTTTTTCCACCCAGCGCAGCAGCTCTTCTGCTCCCAGCGGATTAAAGGCTAACACTGTGCCCACTGATTTGACAGTCTTCACAATTTTTTTACGCTCATCCAGCTTATCATTATTCACCATAAAGACGATTACACTGAAGTCTACAGGATGCTGCAAATAGTCACTTAAAAGATCTATACGATGCTCCAGTTTGGCATTTTCTTTGCCCGCTGTAAATAACGAGGCATCCCGCACCAGCAATAATTTACGTTCTACCATAAATGGCACAGTCTCCGCTTCTTCTACCACAGCCTGCACCGGCGTCTCAGAGAGATCAAAGGGAATAACTGCGAAATCACGATCTTCTTTAGCAATTAGCTGTTCTTCCAGCAGTGCCGTGAATTCATTCATTCGAAATTTCTCACTACCATATAAAACATACAACGGTGAGATCTTCCCTTGTTTGATTTCTTTTATCGCCGTTTTGGCATCCATCCCGCCACTTCCTTTTCCATTCATCTAGCCCATTTTGTCCAGAGTTCTATTGTAGCAAAAAAAACTACAAAAATGCATGCAAAAACGGAGAAACTCTGGCAGCCATGGCCAAAGCCTCTCCGTTTAAGCGGCGCATCTATATAAACGACGGAGTGCGAAGCTCTAGAAACTCCGCATCCGGCGGTCATACCGATGTTCTGCAAAACCTATACTTTCTAGTTCCTGTCCTGTTGATATAGTATATTCAGAAACTTCGAAAAAAGTTCCAACCCCACTTTAATTTGTTGAAGATGAGGTTGGAGTATTCGTCGGTGTCGCTCCAGGAGATGCAGCCGGACTTGAAGAAGCAGTAGCTGCTTCCTGTACAGTGTACACCTTGGTTACATTCACACCATCTTTTTCAGTCACGTACGTAAACTTCGAGCTGTCCGCGGACCATTCACCAGAAATCCAATTTCCTTCTAACGGATAAGAGTTTACGGCTAACCGTTCTTCTGCTGAGCCCTCTGGCGACTTCTTATAAATCACAAGCTGCAGCCCAACAAATTCTATAGCATACTGACCATCAGGAGAAGTCCAGGTCTGCACATTAGGATCTTCAGAACTGCTTAAGCTCATAACTTCCCGTCCATAGTCATAAGGAATCTTTAAAGAATCCTCCATCAGCGGAGCAGAATCGGCTGCGCTGTCTGAATTCATATCAGCAGTTTGCTCCTTATTATCCACCTTTAGCTGATTGCTACTGGCGTTGCTAGAATCTGAATTATGAGATTTCGTGGCGACATCCTGCCTTGGCGGAGCAATCTTCTCTGTCGGCTTAGGATCTGCGCTTTGAGGCGGTTCAGTGATCGACCGCCCTCCAGCTCCAGCTCCCGCATCAGCTGCATCCGCCGGTGCACTTGGCATCGAGGCAGGGTCCACTGGTCCCGTCGCTCTATCTAAAGCGGCGTTATCTTCGTTCATCTCCGGTGCATCCGTCTTAAACTGCGCAGCGCCCTCGTTCTCTCCACCAGCGGCAGGTGAAGCTCCATCAGAGTTAGCAGTAATAGAAGCTTGTGATTCCATTGCTGTATCCTTAGTATCATCGCTGGCTGTTTTAGCGCTATCCTGCATCCTTTGTTCCACTTCTGCCCCAGGCATTTTATCGGGCATATTAAATATTGCGATCCCTAATAGAACGGCAGCTGCAATAGCTCCAATGCCTGTCCGTGTTGCTATAGAGGTTCCCTTGGAAGGTTTACCGCGGGAGCTTTCACGTGAAAATGGGACGACAACCGGCTCCTCAGATCTCACAGCACTTTGTTCACGACTGCTTCGATCCAATTCTGCAAGCTGAGGTAAAATAGAGTCAACCAGACTAAACGGGGGTTTCACGTCTGGCAACTGCTCCAATTCATTGGAGAGAAGTGTCAGGCGCTCAAAGACTTCCGCGCAGGAAGGACAATTATCGATATGACGGAACATTTCAATAATCTCATCTTGACTCAAATCTTTGTCTAAATAGCGGTGCATCCATTCCATCACCTCCGCGCATTTCATCCCGATACACCACCTTTCTGGTACTCCTGAAGTCTGTTCTGCAGTTGCTGTCTAGCCCGAAATAAGTATGATTTCACTGTATTCAAGGGCAAATCCAGACAATCTGCAATCTCGTTGTAAGAAAAATCCTGTAAATAGCGCAGGACGATGACTGTCCGATGATGCTCGGGCAATTGATCAATTGCTTCACGTATATCCTCAGCTAAATAAGAGGATAGAACCTCACGTTCCACATTGTGTTTATCCTGAAACACCATTTCATGTTCATCAATAGAAACTGTAGGTTTAGTTCTTCTGAATTTATCAATGCAAATGTTAGTGACGATTCGCTGAACCCACGTTTTGAACTGGGCCTTCTCCTCATATGAGCCGATTTTTGTATAAACCCGGATCAAGGCTTCCTGAGATGCATCTAACGCATCTTGTTCATTATGCAAAATGTAGAAGGCCGTTTTATATACATGTCCTTCAATTTCTCGCAATAGGGTGATTAGAGCGTCGCGATCGCCCGCTTGAGCGGCTCTGATGAGTCCCTGCTCCACCACGAAGGTTCCCCCTCTCTATGCAATCTTACTGACGCGCAAGACTGCGAATTTGTTGCAACCGTGTAATTAATATTTTTAGCCAATAATTCCTACTAAGCATACAGGGGAAACAACAATCATTCAAATACTCTTTTTCACTATCTTAGTAACAAAAATGACATCAAAAGAAACGGCCTATCCCCTTGTCGGAAATGAAGCCGTCTGTCTTAAATATTACCCTCCGGAATCGAGCAAGAAACTCTATTTATAAAGCGCAATTTTGCAGAGCATGAAGACCGCGTAGTTTTCCCTAGTCTCATCATCCACCACATAGGCTTCTCCATTCTCAAATAATTGAGGGTTATTGTAATTGCGCTCTAATCTGTAGATCTGCCCTTCCGTCACCTTACAACCATGGAATGCCGACTCAATTTCAACGTACTCAGCATCATCTTCATCCGCTGCTTGATACAGCTTTTTGTCATTATAAGCAGGCATATACTCACTCCCGGCTGGATAATAGATCCTGACGTTCAGTCCATGTATCACTACTCTTCTATTATATAGTTTATTATCTTTATCCCGATTCTATACTTTCTAAAAAGCATAGAATAAAAGGAATATGGACAGCTCAAAGAAAATCAACACAAAAAGGCTGCATGGCCAACGTCTGTCAGCCACACAGCCTATAAATAAAAAGCAAATCAGGATTTCAATCTCCGTTCAAACTATACACTAAATCCCTTTTATCTCTTTAAACTTCGCCACATATTGGGCAGCAAGATCAGTAATCTGATCGTATCGGCCATTCTTCGCCGGTGCAGTCAAATTCCCACCAATGCCCACAGCCATGCATCCGTTTGCAATCCACTTCTCCATATTGTTCAAATCCACGCCACCGGTTGGCATAATATTCACATGTGGCATAGGACCTTTAACTGCTTTTACATAATCCGGCCCGAAAGCACTGCCAGGGAATAGCTTCAGCACATCCACGCCGTACTTCAGCGCTTCCTTCATTTCATTTAATGTCATGCAACCAGGCATATAGGGAATGCCGTAAAGATTACACATCTTAGCTGTCTCCACTTCAAAAGAAGGACTAACCACAAACTCCGAGCCTGCAAGAATGGCTATTCTAGCTGTCAATGGGTCCAAGACAGTTCCGGCGCCGATCACCGCACGACTTCCGTACTCTGCAACCAATCTCTTAATCGCCACGTCCGCGTCTGGTGTAGTAAAAGTTACCTCAATATTATTTAGACCGCCTTCTATACAAGCAACGGACATCTTAAAAGCTTCCTCAGCACTATCTGCTCGAATAACCGCTACAACCCCGACGGATGCCACATTCTGCAATACTTTCATTTTCTTCATCAGTAGACTCCCTTTCTCTTGGTACGATCATAGATAAACAGGAAATACTTTTTTAGATAAACTTTTTTATTAAATTTACTAATTATTGCGTTTTGTTCTATAAGGAAATAGTAATAACAATACGATTAACAGTCAATACATTTTTATTACATCAGGTGAAAACAAGTAATAAAATCTAATACAAACCTTTATACAACAAGGGTTTATGGAGATATTATTTTCTTTTCACAAAAAAAGTTTTTTGGTTAACAATCATTCTTTTATTGTACAAAACCGATTTATGTGATAATTTCAAATTACAAATCATTATACTGGGATAAAATCATTACCCTAGGAGGAACTAAAAATGAGTAAACAGCTGGATGCCGTCACTTTCGGGGAGCCGATGGCGATGTTTTATGCGAATGAGGCCGGTCCTCTGCATGAAGTATTTTCGTTCTCCAAAGCATTAGCAGGTGCAGAAAGCAACGTGGCTACAGGCTTGTCGCGTTTGAATCATCCTACAGGTTATGTTACGAAGCTTGGCGAAGATAACTTTGGCGCATTCATTGCTCAGGCGATGAAAAATGAGAACATTAATACGGACAATATTACTTTTACTAAAGAGCATTCAACAGGTATGCTTATCAAATCGAAAGTGGTTACCGGCGATCCAAAGGTCGAATACTTCCGCAAAAACTCCGCGGCCTCCACGCTTAGTTTGGAGGATTTTGACGAGGCCTACTTCAATTTCGCAGGACATTTGCATGTTACAAGTATCTCCGCCGCTTTGTCCAAGAGCTGTCATGAATTTTCTATTCACGCTATGGAATTTATGAAGAGTAAAGGAAAGACGATCTCTCTGGATCCTAATCTGCGTCCTAGCTTATGGCCGGATACAGAAACAATGGTGAGTACCATCAATGATCTGGCTACACGCTGCGACTGGTTCCTGCCGGGACTCGGTGAAGGTAAAATCCTTACCGGACTGAGCACACCCGAAGAGATTGCAGACTATTACCTGGAGCGTGGCGTAAGCTTAGTCGTCATCAAGCTTGGCCCTGAAGGCGCTTACTATAAATCCTCTGCTGGGGAAGGTTACGTGGACGGATTCAAGGTCGAGCGGGTTGTTGATACGGTGGGTGCAGGTGATGGATTTGCGGTTGGCGTAATCAGTGCGATGCTGGAAAAGCTTCCGATTGCTGAGGCCGTCAAACGCGGCAATGCGATCGGTGCGTTAGCCGTCATGTCGCCAGGCGATATGGACGGACTTCCCACCCGTGAGGAACTTGCGAAGTTTATGCAACAAGAAGTCTAATAATCGCAAAAGAGCAGCGATTCTCCGTTATTGGAGGAGCGCTGCTCTTTTTGGGTCGCTGATTGGCTGCTATTGCTATGCTATGATGCTATGGCTTTGGCTTTGCTATGGCTATGCTATGATGCTATGGCTTTGGCTTTGCTATGGCTATGCTATCGCTATTGCTATTGCTATTGCTATTGCTATGCTTCAGCAGTGTAATCACGTCCCTTGAGGCTTTCGGACCCAGAAGACGCTATTTGCAATTTTTTTACCTTTGCGGCGTAGTTTCGGACTCCAGTGACGCTATTCCTTATGAAAAAGGGCATTTAGCATGTTTTCCATGCCGATAACTGCGATGGGGTCCGATAGTACTCCAAATATGGGATTATACTGCATATAAGGTCAGCTGAGTCCGATAGTGACTTCGTACGCGAGAATATTACCCAATCAAACCCAAGTTTAGTATTTAGATAAAGTTAGGTCCAATAAAAGGGGGAGTACCCGACAAGCTAAGAAATAGCTGCTGGGTACTCCCCCTTTTTATAGTTCAAACTTATTTGTAAGACTTCACCGACTGCCCTTGCTGCAAGGTCGGCGGGAAACGATATGTAATTGGAACAGAAGCTCCCTTATCCTCGATACAAGAGAGTATAATCTTGGCAGCCTGCATCCCCATCTCGTAAGCAGGCTGACTGATTGTCGTAATGACCGGATTATAAATTTGCGCGAATTCCGCATCATCTATCCCGATGACCGACAACTGTTCTGGAATAGAGATGGCATTTCGATTCGCATATTTTAGAATCTCCGCTAGTGTAATGTCGTTCGTAGCCAGCAGTGCAGTCGGCGGCTCCGGCAGTGCTAATAAGTGTTCCAGCCCCGTAGCTAATTCTTCTTTGGATACACTGCAAATATACTCCCCACGCAGCGTTATGCCCGCTTCTTCCATCGCTTTTTTGTAGCCACTTATCCGCTCTTTCCGAGGGGTAATCGCATGCTCCCCAATTGGGAGGGACACCAGAGCAATCCGCTCATGGCCTTGCTGAATTAGTTGCCCTACGCCTATCTTTGCCGCCATTTCATTGTCCAGCAATAGACTCTGCGTGGTGATTCCATCTACCAGGCGATCCATAAAGACTAACGGAAAATCAGCCTCTATCAGCTTACTATAGGCAGACGGGTTATTCCCTGTAGGAAAAATAATCAGCCCATCCACCTGACGAGCGATTAAGGTTTCTACATATTTGCTTTCTTTCTCCGCATTCTCATCTGCGTTGCATATGATCACTTGGATTCCGTGATGCTGCAGCTCATTCTCAATCGCCCGGATACATTGGATTGACAGTGTGTAGTCAATATTGGCTACAATGATCCCGACCATATGCGTCCGGTTCTGCTTTAGACTGCGCGCCAGACCATTTGGCTGATAATTAAGCTCCTCAATTACGGCCTCAATCCGGTTTTTCGTCGCTTCGCTCATATATTTAAAACGTTTGTTCAAAAATTGGGAGACCGTACTTTTCGAAACTCCCGCTTTTTGAGCCACATCATCAATCGTTAACTTCTTCATCGCTTCGGCTCCACTCTTCTCAAAAGAAAATACTTTATCAAAAAGTATAGCTTTTATTTAGTGAATTATCTACTAGGGAGTCTGACTGTAAAATTCCTGATACAGCTCATTTTGTCGCTCTTCTGATAAAAATGCCCAATCTTCATCTATCCACCCTGGTCCACCTTTCGTAAGAATATCTGCTTTACAAAGTTCCCCATTCATCTCATATTCCATGGTTAACGATTGTCCATCAATGTCTCTAAATCCAATGGTCGATGCAGGTGTTTGAATGCTTAAGGTCTCCATATCATAAAGCACTGTTTTGTCTCGGTATGTCTTATCTACCGGGTATTCTAGGTAACTAAATACGATCTGGTCATGCTCCTTATCCACTGCGATTATTGACTTATATTCTAATAGCTCCCAATCAAAGGACGTAAGCTCTTTCGGTACCACAGATTCTCCTGTCGCTGCTTTTTTAACATTTAGAATAAAAAATCTACCATTCTCCATAATGCCTGAACCTATAGTCTTCGTATAGGTAAATAGCAGAGCGTAATCGCCCGCTCCAAAAAATCCACTCAAATATTGATAAGTACTTGCCCCTCCTGCATAAAGAGGTAAAGTATAAATCCTAGTAGCTGAAGAAGCCGATAGCTCTGTCTGGTCCTTAGAGCTCAGATAAAGAGTGAACGGTTCTGTAGGATGTGTGTACTTTGGCTTCTTGTAGTCCACCATCGGGGGTGGCGGCGACCAAAGGATTCCCGCTGTTGTCTCAACGGCATACGCTTTACTCTTATCTCTGTTCATTGGCAAAGGCATATAGTATTTCTTACCGTTAATCTCAAATTCTACTGGACTTGTCGGAGGCTCTAACGCTTTATCATTAGTTGCAGGACTAGAAGAAGGCAGTATGCCTGCGCCTTGGGACTGAACGGATGACGAATGGACTGGTCCTGTGTTTTTCCATATGCCCATAGGGAAGGTAAGCGAACCTATCAACAAAATCGTAACCAGACTGGTCAACACCACATTTTTATTCATCCAATAACGTTTGTAACCTGAACTTTTATTCGCAGCAGCCTGTTCGATCCGCATCATTAACTCAGGCGTAAAACCATCTTCAATAAAAGGTCTTTTGCCTGCTTGCGCATACCAATCCGTCTGCCCGATCATCACTGGATTACTATCATCCTCGTTGCGTTTCATTCCCGCTCCTCCTTCTGGATAGCCTCTTTAACCTTCTCTCTCGCCCGCGCGAGCCGAGATTTCACGGTTCCTTGTGCTACATTCAGCAAATCTGACATTTCGGCAATGGATAATCCATGTTGAATATCTAGCACAAGCACCTCTCTGTTCTTCTCTGGAAGGGTCATTATAATTTCCCAGATACGGTTCGCATACTGATTGCCAAGAGCTTCTTTTTCCGCAGAAGGTGCATTAACAGTAGTAGGTTGATCACCCAAAGCTATGAATCTGCGCCAAAAGCTATTTTTGCTCCAACTGAAGGCCGTATTTCTGGTAATCGTAAGCAGCCAGGTTTTCATCGAAGATTGCCCCCGGTATTTCCCAACATTTTTATACGCCTTCAAAAATACTTCTTGGCTGATATCATTAGCCTGCTCTCGACTTCTAGTTAAGAAAAAAGCATAATTCCACACATCCGAGCCATACGCCTCCATCATTTCCCGCAAACTCATTGCGGGCGCGTACGCTGCTGTATATGGTATATCTTCGCTTAGCATATTTCGCCTCACCCCTTGCCTAATAAGACTTTCCAAACTTGAAAAAGTTCCCTCTAAAATAAAAAAATAGGTCATTCATTAAAAAACACCACCGATGAACGTTTAAGCGTTCACTAGTGGTGTGCGGATATTTTTTAAAGAGAGTTGAATTTCTCCTCCAGCCGCCGTGCAAGCTCATCGTCCGGTAACGGATTACGATGCGTATTTTCCAGATAGATATGCTTTTCGGTCTCGGGCATCAAATATTCCTTATACCATAGAAACATATCCGGACTATCCCCCTGAATCCGCAAAAATTTACGGGCCGTTTCTACGTGATCTATAGTGTTGGCTATATTGGTCAACCAATCAGCCCGATAAAAATGTTTCCACTGGCCGATCTCTGCCCGTAAAAGAGCCTGCTGTCCCTCCTTATAATCCCAAACCGCATGAGAAGCTTCGATAAACGCCTCTGGAAATCGCTCTTCTTGGTAACACATATACGCCTGGCAAAGAGAGGATAACCCTCTGCACCCGCTCCAATGCAGCTCAATTTGAACTAGCAATTGAACATGCAGCCTGTTTCGCTCTTTTTCGGGTAAAAGTTCCATCACCTCTTGGCACTGCTTTCGCAGCAGATACCAGACTAGTACAACTCGCTCAGCACGATCCCTGAACCATCGAACCTGCTCTACAAAAGGAACATCCCCTGCGGCCCAGCGCAGTCGCTCATCGCTTTCCATCTTATTTTGCAGCCAATGCCCTATAATCTGCCTTGCCGGATGATGATAGAATTCATCGCCTGCGCGGTCGTCAGCATTAGGACCATATACTATGGTGTTTTTGAAGTAGCTTTTGTACAATTGGACAATTCGCCCCTGCTGCGCTGTGTAGAAACGGTTAACGAAGGTCTGAAGCTGCTCATCAGCATCTGCTATTCCATCCATCCACAACTTTGCTGTCAGATCTAATGTATAGAGATGAGGCAAAATATTCCCTGAATTCACCAGCAGATATTCACTAGCCCCTGTCGCAAATGCACCCTGTAATTCCTCCACTATAAAGGACGGATCCGTTGGGAATTGTGTTAGATGATTGGAGGCCTGCAAGTCGTGGAAGGTGACGTGGTAATATACCCCGTTTTTGCCTTGATCTCCTGCCTCGGGTAGAGCAGGCACGCGCAGATTCAGATGGCCATGTCGTCGCGACACCATTTTGCCGTATCCGTTATCCGCCCATATTTTAATAACACCTTCTGGAACTTCGATCTTTCCCTGTTTATACAACTCCGCAATCTCTCCGTACATCGCCATACAGCAGACAGGCTGGTCTACATATTCACAGATCATATCGTATTGCTTGCGAACCACAAATGAGATCAAATCCCCCCGTTTCTCCGGAGTATCAAAAGAGGGATCATTCTCCCAAAAAGGTTTATCGCCCTGTCCGCGGAAGGAGAGCACCCAGAGTGTTTTTTCATCTTTTTGCCGCTCGATGGCTTCTCTCCACAGTTGTTCGAACAATTCTGGATATTCTTTATAGCTAGCCTGCTTGCCCGGAAAAGCACGTAGGAACATTTGCGCGCCAAGTGGCTCCGCATGATGATGTGTGATCCACAGTCCCATATCCACCGCAAGCTGATGATGAATTCCGTCTCTCGGCAAATCTGTACCAGGGATTACCATATTCCCACCACAGCGCAGCAGCGCTTCAAAAACAGGCTCCCATACCTCCGCCGTCGGAGGATAATCCTCCTTCCAGCCGATAAGACACACTTCATCATTCACGAACCAACCTCGGTAACGCACCTTTGGCTGAATGCTGTTGTAATCAGAAATAGGCAGATTGATCACATCTTTCTTAGCAGGAGGAAGCTCCGCCCAGAACCAGAAGGGATCTACACCAAGCACGTGGCGGCTATAATGAAGCATCCCATAAATAATGCCCAATTCATCACGGCCGATAATATGCAAGATCCGATCCTCTTCACCACCTGTAAAACGCAAACAAAAACCCTCCGCCCATTCCGGGCAGCCATCATCCTCAGTCGCATAACGAATAATTACAGTAGCTGCTGCTCCTTGTACCGGAGCTTTTCCGAACACCTGCTCATGATCCCTGGCGATCATCTGCCAAACATGTCCAATTGGATTACTGCGTTCCACTTGAACATCGTATACACTTTCCGCTGTGACTCTAAATTCTGCATATGTATTCACTATCGCTTCATCTCCTAATTCGCTACAAAACACGGAGCACACAAGCTTCTCACCACCGCACTTTGCAACATAGTTTAAGTAGGTATAGAGTTTGCCAGAATCTTCTATCTCTATTATAAAGCGTTTACATAGATTGTGCATGCGTACGCAATAATTACTGGAGGAGGACGACGGCTACTGGGGCTACTGGAGCTACTGGAGCTACTGGATTAGAGCAGTAGGTACAAGAAAGGACAATAGTTACTAAACAGAGACTGCAGTTACTGCGTTAGAGCACCTGCCGCTAGATAGGGAAAGGAGCTACTGCGTTAGAGCAGTAGGTGCTAGAAAGGACAACAGTTACTGCATTAGAGCAGTAGGTACTAGACAGCACAACAGTTACATACTTAGAGCAACTGGTGCTAGAAAGGACAATAGTTACATTATTAGTGCAGTTGGTGCTAGAACAGGGACAACAGTTACAGTATTAGAGCAGCTGGTGCTAGAACAAATGGACTGGGATCATCAGCAAGTAACAGGAACTTATGCGAAAGTTAGTATCGCTACAACGATAATATGTAACTGAGGCGCTTTGATATGTTCATATGGAGCGTTCAATTGCACTTTGTGCAACTAAAAAAGATCTTTCCAGCTCATAAAGTGATTTAGTTGCACTTCATGCAACTATTTCTGCTCCAAATTAGAGAAATAGACGTTTTACCAGATTTTAAGTGTACAAAGTGCAACTAAATGAAGATCCAGCTACTTTAAAGTACGATCTATTGCACAAAGTGCAACTAAACAAGGTTATAGGTTTTATAGTGGTGTAAAATACCACGAAAGGAGCTTAAAAGGAGCTTTATAGAGTCTGCGAAAATTAACATACACCACCCAGCACTCAATCACATTACTCTACTACCTTCCTTAATCCGCTCCCTCCGCCAACTTATGACGCACAATAATCCCGTCGGCCCGCACACGCATCTGGATCTCTCCCTGCTGATCCGTTCTAAAAATAGCAGCTTGATTAGCTTCCAAACGTTCCAATACTTCAGCTTTCGGATGACCATATAGATTATTTACTCCTGCAGAAATTACAGCAGCGGCTGGATGCCAGAACTGCAGCCAAGACTCGCCTGTTGAAGTTTTGCTCCCATGGTGGGCTACTTTTAAAACGTCAATGGAAGGTCCTGCGTTAATGCCCTTTTGCAGTGCTTGCTGCACAATCTCCTGCTCCGCTTCCAGATCCATATCTCCAGTAAACAGAAAATTTCTGCCGTTCATCTCTAGACGAAAAACTACAGAATCGTGGTTCTGATCCTCCAGCAGTGGGATGCTATTCAGCATAGAAGAACCTGACGCTGCTCCCTCTCTATCTTGTTCTTCCGGCCATAAAAAGGACAGCTCCGTCTTATCATCCGGGGAAAGCCTCATTCCCTGATGTACGGCATACAGTTGAACATTGTTCTCCAGCGCAGTCCGCATCATCTCCATATAAGATTCACGGTCAGCGAGTGTGCCATTAAAAAGCAATGTCGAGACCGGAATCGCCTCCATAACAGCTTGGAGTCCCCCGGCATGATCCTGATCCCCATGAGTCAAAATAATCGCGTCCAAACGGTGGATCCCACGTTTTTTAAGCAAAGGCACCAACACTTTAGCCCCTACCTCGAACGGGCTGCGGCGAATGCGCCATTCTTCTTTTTGCCCGAAATTTAACGTTCCTCCACCATCTACAAGAATATGAGCTCCTTTTGGTGTAGTGATGAGGATACTGTCGCCTTGCCCGATATCCAGGTAACTAATCGTCCCTTTACCCGCCTGACTTTCTGACTGATACCCCTTGTACAGCATTAGACCCAGTCCAACCGCTGATAGTAGAACAATCGCTCCGCTCCAACGTACGATCTTAGATTCATCCAAAAAATACTGTGCGCTCCCCGCTCCCCCAAACCCGCCATGCTTGTTCACAGGTAGACTAATCTCAGCTAACGGCCTCGTCTCATCCTCCATATACTGAGGTGTTGCGCGGGCTTCTACTCTTAGCTTGGCAGCATACAACAGCCCATACAACAAGACATAATACACTCCGATCCACAGCAGTGAAGGCGAGCGCCAAATCAGGACTCCGCCAGCAAAACCATTAATACATTCAACCGCATAAAAAGTAACGTTATTCAGCAGCTCCGTAATATGTGCCAAAAAAATCGCGGCATCTCCCCACAATCGTCCAAGCAGTAGCGCAAGCGTTCCTAACGGCAATACGATAAAAGTAATAAAGGGCACAAAAACCAGATTAGCCACTAAAGACAGCAGCGAAAATTGATTAAAATAATAAATCGTCAATGGAAATGAGACCAACTGGGCAACTAGAGTCACAGAGACGGCGCTTTTAAGCCAGCGTGGCAGTGCGCTCAGCAGAGGGTCCATAAGCGGAACGTAGACCATTAATCCTAAGGTCACCAGAAATGACAGCTGGAAGCTCACACTGAGCAGCATGTAAGGATTCCAAATCAGCATAACCAGTGCCGCTGCAGCCAAAATATTCAGTCCATCCTTCAGCATGCCAACTCGTGCAGCGAGCAATGCAATCATACTCATTAATCCCGCACGCACGATAGACGGACCCGCACCTGTCAACAGGACGTATACAGGAACGAGCACTAAGGTGACTGTTAGCGTAGTTTCTTTTGTCATCCGTAAGCGCCTGAATATAAACAAAAGAACACCAACATACACCGCAACATGCATGCCTGAAATGGCGAGGATATGTGTCAAACCAAGTTGTGAGAACTGCTTAAAGGTATCCGGATCGAGATCATCCTGCATCCCAATCACCAAACCCTTCATATATCCAGAATGGCGCGCTTGAAACAGCCGATCCGTCTCCGCTCCAAGCACTGCCCGCGCTTCATCATTCCAGCGTAAGATCATTAACGGATTCCATGAATCTGGAGCGGTTGCTTGCACATTCTCTGCCCCCTGCCCCTTTAGAAGCCAGTGAATCTTCTGCGTATGTAAATAGGCCCGATAATCAAACCCTCCGTAATTCCGCGCTGTCGCTGGCTCTTCAAGTACACCGTTTAGCGACACCTGATCCCCTCTGCGCCACTCCGCAGCAATAGCGATTTCTTGCTCGGCAAGTAGTTTGATCTGCACCATAATTAACTCCCCATGCACTCTTTTATCTTGTTCGTCCCGCGGATCAGGCGAAGCGGCATCTTCCTCAGTAATCAACGATAACTCTGAGAGCTTCATCGTAAAATCAACCCGGTCCCCGTCCCGTTCCACAACGGAAACAATCGTACCCTTAGCCTCCACGGCAGTCTCATTCAACTCCGACATTAATCTCCCCAACACTTCAGGCAGATGACTTACATTGCGGCCTTCATTCCATTCCCAATATCCAGCGGATAAAATAATCGCCAAACAAAATACCGCCAGCTGCTTCCAGCCTATGTTCACCCAAACCCTCATACTCACCAGTAAAATTAATAAACCAGCCCACGCTAACCACAATCTAAACCCTGAGCCTAAACACGCTGCTGCACTTCCAGCCACCCAACACACTGTAAAACCTAATAAGGGTCTCTCCTTCACGCCTCCATTCTCCTCCTTTCGCAAGATAAAAAAAAGAACCTCTGCATACGCCATAAAAGCGCACGAGAGGTTCTTCCTCAAGCCATCTTATTCAATTAGGGTTGTACAATACAGCTACTCCGCTACTTTAATCATCGTTTCACTTGGCGGCTCATAATTCTCCAATTGGCGAAAAACGATGCCTTTGGCAGCCATCATTGCTTCTACCTTTTCCATATCCTTACGGTAAGGACGATAATACACAATCTCCACAATACCGCTGTTAGCCAGCATATTTGCACAGGTCCAGCAAGGCTCATCCGTCACGTAGACGGTACTGCCTTCCCGGTCAATCCGGTCTGTGAATAGCAAAAGATTCTGTTCGGCATGAATCGTGCGAATGCAGCGCTGTTTCTTTACCATAGTCTCTACGCCATCCACGATCTCCATCTCATATTGCTCCGAGAGCATACAACCTGCCTCTGAGCAATCTGGTACGCCCATTGGCGCCCCGTTGTACGCGGTACCAAGCAGCTTCTTGCCTTGCACCAGTACAGCACCTACATGTCGTCGTGAGCAGCGTGAACGAGTTGAGACCATACAGGCAATGTCCATGAAATAAGTATCCCAGTCTTTACGATAGGCAGTAGTCATAATCAATCTCCATATCCTTCTAAATAGTTGTTAACTATTGTAGCACATCCCCGCAAGTTTTCACTAGGACAACGGTTGTGGCACTTCCAACGATCTTCATTTCTTATTTATCTTCAAAATATTACTAAAGCTTTTAACTTCTCCAGCATTTTAGGTCCTATCCCCTTTACCTTCCCCAGATCAGACAGGCTGCGAAAAGTACCCTCACGGTTGCGGTAATCCATAATTGCCTGAGCCTTCTTTTCTCCAATACCCGGAAGATCCATCAGCTCCTTAACACCCGCAGTATTCACATTTATTTTACCTTCCTGTGAAGCTGCTGATGCGGAAAGCTCAGTCACCTCCTTAGCCGCAACAACTTTGTCCCCTGCCGGCGTTTGCTTCCCTGCAATGTTTGGCGGTTGAACTTCTGCCCCTGCTGGTGTTTGGCCTTCTGCCATTGGCATTTGGTCCGCTCCTTCTGCTCTCTCCCCCGCAGCGGCTGTCGAAGCTTTTTCAGCTGCCGAAGTTTGGTCAGCTTGTTCTGCTTGCGCAGCCACCTTAACCTTCTCACCGTCTTTAGCATTCCCAGCAGCTTCACCCTGCCCTGCATCTTTCTCTAAATGCAGCTTATTTCCCTTCGTCTGATGACCTCCCTCACTGCCACCAGCAGCTGGAGCGTCACCAGACTCAGCGATTCCAACTGCTTGCTCCATACCAACATTCAAAGTCTCCCACCCGGCAATCCCGGAATCGCCTTTACTCCCTGCCGCCCATAAAAGCCCACTTCCTATTACAGCAGCAGCCACTCCGAGTACGATACTTCCTTTATTCATATTACTTTCCTCCTCACAAAAATTCTTCTTATGCCTTTTTGTGAATCTTCATACATTCCTGCGGCTGGAAACTCCTTTAATAATTCATACAAAACCTGTCATCTGTCCAAGTCTATCCTGCATACATATAACGAAGAGCATTCATGTCAGTTAGTAAATAAGCAACGCTAGAAAGGAGGAACCACAGGTGAAAGTTGGATTTATCGGAACAGGCAGCATGGGCAGCCTGCTGATTGACGCCTTTCTTTCTTCCGGAGCCCTGAATCCGTGCGATGTACTCGCCAGCAACCGCAGTCTGAATAAACTGCTGGAGCTGGAAGATCGTCATCCCGGCATAAACTTATGCGGAAGCAATAGTGAAACAGCGACTGGAAGTGACATTGTTTTTTTATGTGTAAAACCGCTGGAATTCAAAACCTTAACAAATGAGATCGGCCCTTATCTCCGCAGCGATCAAATCGTCGTATCCATTACAAGTCCCGTTCAATTGCAACATCTGGAATCCGCTTTGCCGTCCAAAATAGCCAAGATTATCCCCAGCATTACACACTGTGTCAAAAGTGGGACATCACTGTGCATATTTGGCAGCAGGCTTAATAAAGAAGACAGGCTTGTGCTGCTGCAGCTGTTGTCTTTCATAGGTGTTCCTTTGGAAATTCAAGAGGCCCATACCCGAATCGCTTCTGATTTCTCCAGCTGCGGACCTGCGTTCTTGAGCTATTTCATTGAACGCTGGATTGAAGCTGCGGTGGAAGTTACCGGGATTGAAGAGACGTTAATCAGCCGGCTTGCAGGTGAAATGCTGCTTGGAACAGGTAAGCTGCTAACAGAAGGAGAATTCACCCCGCAAGAGCTCCAAGAACGTGTCGCTGTCCGTGGTGGGATTACCGCAGAGGCACTGAACCATCTTCGCATTAGCCTTGAGGGCGTATTCGAACGTCTCATCATGACTACGCATGATAAATACGATGAGGATGTCACAAAGCTGGATGCGTTATTTGGGCATGACGGTATTACTCAAAGTCCCGTAGACCGTTAGAAAACAATAAAACCCGCAGCACGGAGTTCTCCGTTGCTGCGGGCAATATTGCGTTCTTCGCTTAACCCACTACGATATTTACAAGCTTGCCAGGAACCGCAATGATCTTGCGTACGGTTTTACCTTCTACTGCTGCACTCACATTCGGGAGTGACAACGCATGAGCTTGCATCTCTTCTTGACCCATATCCTGCGGGATCAATGCACGTTGTACGATTTTACCATTTACCTGAATAACGATTTCAACCTCAGCATCCACCGTCCATGCTTCATCATATGTTGGCCAAGCCACGTAGCTGATACTTCCTTCGTGACCGAGCAGCTGCCACAGCTCTTCGGCGATGTGAGGCGCCAGTGGTGACAACATTTGTACGAAGTGTTCAGCAGCTTCCTGGGACAAAGTTTCTTGCTTATAAGCATCGTTAATAAAAATCATCAACTGGCTAATTGAGGTATTGAAACGCAGATGCTCGAAATCATCAGTGACCTTCTTAATGGTCTTGTGCCAAGTGCGTTTGAACTCGTCAGTGCCACCGTCTGCTGTGATTTTAGTGCTCAGCTTACCATCTTCACTCACGAACAGGCGCCATACACGGGACAAGAAACGGTGAACTCCTTCTACACCCTTTTCATTCCAAGGTTTGGTTGCTTCCAGAGGACCCATAAACATTTCATAAACACGCAGCGTATCTGCACCAAAAGCTTCTACAATCTCATCAGGGTTGATGACATTTCCGCGTGATTTACTCATTTTTTCATTATTATTTCCAAGAATCATACCTTGGTTAACCAGCTTATGGAAAGGTTCTTTTGTTTCAACTACGCCGAGATCATAAAGCACCTTGTGCCAGAAACGTGCATAGAGCAAGTGAAGCACGGCATGCTCCGCTCCACCAATGTACAGATCTACTGGAAGCCATGCTTTTTGCTTCTCAGGGGAGCAAAGCTCTTGATCGTTTTTCGGATCAATATAACGCAGGTAATACCAGCAGCTGCCCGCCCATTGCGGCATGGTGTTCGTCTCGCGGCGAGCCTTCATGCCCGTCTCAGGATCGATAGTCTCCACCCACTCTGTTACATTCGCAAGTGGAGATTCCCCTGTACCCGAAGGTTTGATTGCCTCTACATCTGGCAGTACCAGCGGCAGCTGATCAACCGGAACAGTCTTCATTGTGCCGTCTTCCAAATGCAGAATTGGAATGGGCTCTCCCCAGTAGCGTTGACGGCTGAACAGCCAGTCACGCAGACGATAGGTTACTTTGCCTTTACCTACGCCCTTCTCTTCCAACCAAGCAATCATCTTCGCAATCGCTTCTTCATTCTTGAGTCCATTCAGGAAATCAGAATTGACATGCGGGCCATCTCCGGAATAAGCCTCTTCTTCAACGTTGCCGCCTTGAACGACTTCCACGATATTCAGGCCGAATTGTTTAGCAAATTCCCAGTCGCGAGTATCGTGACCCGGAACTGCCATAATTGCTCCCGTTCCGTAACCAGCAAGCACATAATCTGCAATCCAGATTGGCGCCTTCGCACCATTCACAGGATTAATTGCATATGCGCCTGTGAAGACACCGCTCTTCTCTTTCGCCAAATCCGTACGCTCCAGATCGCTCTTACGAGAAGCTTTTTCACGATATTCTGCCACAGCAGCACGCTGTGCTTCAGTTGTAATCACATCAACAAGCTCATGCTCTGGTGCCAATACGCAGTAACTTGCTCCGAACAGTGTATCTGGACGTGTAGTAAACACGGTCAGATTAGCTTCATGACCTTCAATGTTAAAGTTCACTTCTGCACCTGTTGATTTCCCGATCCAGTTGCGCTGCATATCCTTGATGCTTTCGGACCAATCCAGCTCTTCCAGATCCTCCAGCAAACGCTCAGCGTATTCTGTAATTCTCAGAATCCATTGACGCATCGGTTTGCGCACGACCGGGTGACCTCCGCGCTCACTTTTACCATCGATAACCTCTTCGTTGGCAAGTACCGTACCCAGTGCCTCACACCAGTTAACAGGTACTTCTGCTACATAAGCCAGGCCTTTGTTATACAACTGGATAAAAATCCATTGTGTCCATTTATAATAATCCGGATCTGTCGTGCTAATCTCGCGGTCCCAATCGTAGGAGAAACCCAGCGATTTGATCTGACGGCGGAAATTATCGATGTTCTTATCGGTAAAATCACGTGGATGCTGGCCGGTATCCATCGCATACTGCTCTGCCGGAAGTCCAAAAGCATCCCAGCCCATCGGATGCAATACGTTGAAACCGCGCATCCGTTTGTAGCGAGAAACGATATCCGTCGCTGTGTAACCCTCTGGATGACCTACATGCAGTCCTGCACCTGAAGGATACGGAAACATATCCAGTGCATAAAAATTGGGTTTTTCAGGATCTTCTCCTGTCTTAAAGCTTTTGTTCTCATCCCAGAATTTTTGCCATTTCGGCTCAATAGCCTGCGCCCGGTAACCAGTAGCCGGTATGCTATTTGTTTGATTGTCGCTCATTGTCTGCTCCTCCTTGGAGTGTTACTTCTTAGATTTCTTATTTCTTATTTCTTAACCAAGCATATACGCCCTCGGTGTCCTTATAAGGACGGTAAGCGTTTATGCGGGAAATATAAGACATGAAGTATTGCGTGAAACGTATACTCTCTTATATTTACAAAAAAACCTCCCATCCCTAGCGTATTATCGCTAGGGACGAGAGGTTATAATTCCCGTGGTACCACCCTAGTTAGCAGCTGAATATACTTTATTCTGCCACTCACTTTGCACCCTTTAGCGGGGGTGAGGCGACGGCGGTTCATTCATGACATCCATTATCTCTTATGGATATCCTGTAAACTTGCACCGTTACTCCGAGGTGAGTTCACTCTGTTCCGTTAACCGACTCGCACCTTAGTGCCGGCTCTCTGCAATAACGGTATAGAATTAATACTCCTCATCATCGAACAACTATATACTGAGTCATCAGTAATATTCCCCAACATTATATACAAAACTGTTATCAATAGTCAATGATTATCCCTTTATACAGGCTTTCGTTTGATTAAAAACGCCATAAAGTGTTGAATAACGACTTTTGCAGCTGCAAAGAACGGTACAGCAAGGATCAGTCCAATCATCCCTGCCAGTTCACCACCTACCAGCAATGCAAAGATAATAAGCAGCGGATGCAAATGTAGCGTCCTGCCTACTACCTGTGGAGAAATAATATTGCTCTCCACAATTTGGCATAAAGTGTTTACCACAGCAACCAGTAGAACTAGTCGAAAAGAGACGGTCGAAGCCATCACAATGGCAGGTGCAGCCCCTAGAAATGGACCCATATACGGAACAATATTAAACACTGCCACCACACTGGCGAACAGTAAGGCATAAGGCATTCCGACGATGGCATAGCCGATGTAGGCGAGCACACCTATAATGATGCAGACCAGAAATTGTCCGCGAATGTAATTGCCGAGCGCGGCATCAATATCTTTTAACAAAGTAACAATTGACTTGCGGCGTGCGCGGGGCAGACAAGAGACCACCGTCCGTTCAAATACGTCAAAATCCTTCAGGATATAGAACACCAGAAACGGCACGATAAAAGCATTGAACAGCAAGTTAATCGTTGTCCCTATGTTATCGAGAAAATGAGAAATCCCTTCGGCCAGACGATTCTCCAGTTGAAAAAACCAGTTGTTCATCCCCATTTCAACCCCAGGCGGTATTAGTCTTGTATTCATATGGCTCATCAGCCCCTGGGCTTGCAGTGTGATCTCAGGCAGATGTTCATTTAACTCTTCAAGCTGCTCAATAAACATCGGGATTAGGTTGATGGCGATCACAGTAATCGCCGTTAGAAACACTGCATATATAAGTAGAACAGCTACGCTACGCGGCATCTTCCGTCCGGCCAGCATACTAACCACGGGATTCAGCACATAGGAAATAATCATAGCTGCCAGAAATGGAGCGAGGATTGCCTTTAAGAATACAAAAATCCCCTGCAGCATCGGACGAAGCAACCAAACAAAATACAAAATGATCAGGGATAGCAGCACTCCGATCATCCAGCGGAACCATTTACTTTGGGACCATTGTTCCATGAGAGTACCCTCCTGCGGTAGAGCCTGGACTAGCTTCGTAAATAAGTATATGTATGGCCGCAGCAAAATAACCATCAAACACACAAAAAAGCGTCAATAACCTTGCAACTGATTTCAGCTGAAAGGAAATTGACGCTTAAGTACATAGAGCAGTCTTGCTTACATAGCAAGATTCATAGTTAAGAAGACGCATGAATTTGCGGGAAATCCTGAGTCATATCATCCCCGGAGAACAGGTCGTCTAGTGAGCTTAGTGTGCCGTCTTCTTCAACTTGATAAACCGACATTTTTTCGCCATTTACCGTCAATTCGATGAAACAGCCCCAGCAATAAAACTGGTGGGAACCGATCTTTCCGATATCTTTGGAGTTGCAGTTTGGACACTTCATATAATACATTCCACCTATCCGTTAACAATATTAATGGCTTTTTGTAGCCGTTCTTCGCTCATCGCAGGAACCATTAATGCATTCTCACCAATGGACATCTCGTCAGAACAAGGCAGCCATTTGCGGCCTTCGATCAAATCAGTGACAAGCCCGTCACTAATTTCCAGCGCTCCTATTGTGTTTCCCAACTTTTGGTCAAAATAAACATCAGATATTCGTCCGAGTATAGTTCCAGTTGTAGTTAGCACTTTCAAATCCTTAAGTTTGTTCTTTCCAAGTAGAAAAGTACAAGGTATATGATCGGCATCTATCTTATCAATCGACTCTTTACTACGAATCATGACAGCATCCTCGCCGTAGGCCACAATATCTTCCCATGCCACAAATTTCACATGGCCACCAAAAAAAGATTTGCTTTCCAGTTCAATACCCGTAATATTCCAGTTTGAATCGAGCAAAATATCGACAATTTTGCCGATTGCGTTACCCTCTTCAACTTCATATACAGCCAAGCCGATCAGATCTTGAAGTTTCATGGCTGCTCGGTCTCCTCACTTTGAGTGTAATTACGAGTTCTCAAAAAGTGAAAGCCCGAATGATCAGGATACCTATCATAGCCTAGAAGTAACTAGTCTCTGATACGCAGCCGATTCAGAATGGTTTCAACTTTTCGAGCAACGTACTCAATTTCTTCAGTAGTATTACCCAAACCCATGCTAAATCGAATCGCGGACCCTAAAATATTTTCTGGAAGTTCCATTGCTCTCAGAACATGGGATATTTCCAGTGATCCTGACGTGCAGGCTGAACCGCTTGCTGCCGCAATCCCGTCCATATCCAGGTTCATCAGCATAACATCTGTTCTAGCTCCCGGGAAGCTCAAATTCAGTATACTTGGCAAAAAATGCTCGGTATTGCCGTTAATCGAATAACTTTCCCGGCCAATCAGCGCATCCAGCTCTTCAAGTAGTCTATTGCGCAGGAGCTGGACTTTTTGTCGACGTTCTGATAGACCTGTAACTGCTATTTCAACAGCCTTGGCAAATCCAGCAGTACCTGCTAGATTTTCTGTTCCGGCTCGTCTGCCGCGTTCCTGAAGGCCACCGTGGAGTCTTGGATGCAGCGGTGCTCCACTCCGCACATAAAGGCCACCGATCCCCCCAGGTCCATTGATTTTGTGAGCTGTAAAGCTCATGTAATCTACCGGAAGCTCCCGCAGTGTGATCGGTAAGGCACCAAGAGCTTGTACAGCATCAACATGGAACAGAATTCCCCGCTCTCTGGCAAGCTGGCCAATTTCCTGAATCGGCTGAACCGTTCCTACCTCATTGTTGGCATACATTATACTGATTAGCACCGTGTCTTCCTGCACCGCTGCTTCTACGTCTGCAACGGATACTCGGCCTGTAGAATCGACAGGAAGATAAGTAACCTTAAAGCCTTCCTTCTCCAGCTCTTCGCAGGTATGTAGCACTGCATGATGCTCTATCGCAGAGGTGATAATATGATTGCCTTTCTGGGCAACAGCAGCAACAGCTCCATAGAGGGCTAGATTGTCGCTTTCGGTTCCGCCGCCAGTGAACACCCACTCTTCCGGCGAGCAGCCTAAAAAGGCGGCGATAGTATCGCGCGCCCCATTTAATATTTTCTTGGCTGAACGTCCGAACTGATGTACACTGGACGCATTTCCATATTGTTCTGTCATTATATTCAGCATGACCTTGGCCACCTCGGGATGAACCGGAGTTGATGCGGCGTGGTCCAAATAGATGGTTTTCATCATTCATTTCTCCACTTCTAGGGTATAGGACAATAGTTCGTTTTTAAGAACTATTAAATTATACCGCGCGAGAAGTTAGTTTTCCACAAACTAAAGAACACAATATTGTAATCAATTCCCTACATAGGCTAGGATAATGACAGCCAATTCTCTTCAGAGGTAACTTCTATGCCGTTTTTTCTAAGTAAAGCCGCAGTCACGCCGTTGCCAGCGATCTTCTTCCCTTTGAACTCTCCGTTATAAATCATGGTGCTGCCGCAAGAAGGACTGTTTTCCTTGAGGACTACCATCGTGGCTGAAACTTCTTGAGCTTTTTCAAGCGTAATATAGGCCCCTTTTAAATATAGTTCTGTTACATCTATGCCCGACCGGTCTACTACTTTTGCCGTTCCTGCAAGCACATCCTCACCGTCCCCGCCAACAATTTCAGCTGGCTCTCTAGGCGTAGAGAATCCCCCTAATAATTCCGGACACACAGCAATAGCTTGATTCTCATTCAAAAGCTTCTGAATTTTCCCATCCAAACAATCCGTACCATTATATCTTACCTTCATGCCAGCTAAACAAGAGCTTACCAAAATCACCTATATGCACCGCTTTCTTCATTCATTGTGCTTCGTTTATAATAAGATACAACCCTCGACAACCGTTCCTGCAAGAAATATTTCGAGCATAACATGCTGATTACAAGCTGTAAACAAATCTAGCCTCAAAAACGACCGAATGGGAAGTGTATAAAATGTGTGGACGATATACGATAACCGTCACCATGGAAGAGCTGATGGTCAGATATTTTGCTAATGATTCTACCATTATCCACTATGCACCAACATATAACGCAGCACCCATGCAGCAAATTCCGGCAGTCATTAACACCGGGTCCAGCAATAAACTTGGGGAACTGCGCTGGGGTCTGGTTCCTTCATGGGCCAAAGATGACAAAACCGGCAGTAAAATGATCAATGCCCGGGCAGAGTCACTCCTTGAGAAGCCTTCTTTCAAGCGATTAGTAAGCTCCCGCCGCTGCATCATCCCTTCTGATGGTTTCTATGAATGGAAGGCACAGGGCAGCAGTAAACAGCCCATGCGAATCGTGATGCGCGATGGGGGTATTTTTTCAATGGCCGGATTATATGATATTTGGATGGACCCTGAAGGTAATAAATTAAGTACCTGCACGATTATAACGACTACCCCAAATGAACTTATGGCTGAAATCCATAACCGTATGCCAGTTATTTTGAAGCCTGAGGATGAGCCTGAATGGCTAAGCCGGAACAATCAGGACGCAACTTCGTTAATAAAGCTTCTTAAACCCTATGATCAACATCAAATGAGAGCCTATCCGGTTTCCACTGCTGTGGGAAATGTCCGGAATAATTCGAAGGAATTAATCAATGAGATATAGAAAACAATATTATTCAAAATGGTAGGAATGATTGTCACCCTGTTATTGACACTAATTCTGACCTCGTTGTTAATCCATGAAAAAACATCTTAACCCTGCGGATTAACCGCAGAGTTAAGACCAGCGTCGCTCAATATGAATTCTGCGTCTCATCAATTGATGATACATCTGCAGAAATCTGTCCGCATACAGCTCGGAGGACAGGTTAGTCCGGATATGCCATTCCCCATTCATCCTGATTCTGGCCCGCAGTGCCGGATCATCCATCAAGGATAGAGCAGCATTCACAGCTTCATCCAGCTGCCCTCTAGTGTATATTTTTCCAGTGTGATTGTTAATGACGAGTCTTCGAACGCCGTCTGAATCTGTAGTAAGTACAGGACAACGGCACAACATCGCCTCAGCAACCGCGTATCCAAATCCTTCCAAAATCGAGGTCGAAAGAAGCAATCCTCCCGAATCACCAATAATGCTCATATAATCTGCCATTTGCTCATGTGGGATATTGGAATACGAAATTAGCCGTGAAGAAATCCCCGTCTCAGCTACAAATTGATTAAAGCTTTCTTTTTGCTCTGGATCAAACAACGTATCATCCTGAAAAATCCATAAATAAAGCTCGGGATGGATCGCCAGCAGCCTTTGCCCGATTTGCAGAAATTCCCGCCAATTCTTATTCGTTTGAATGCGTCCTACCCAACCGAGAATAGGGAAACTTTTCGCGGGATAATTGGTATATCCAAACTGATCGCAATCGATCGGATCATCAAAACAATATTGTGGAATGGTTGGAAATCCGCCTTTGAAAAGCGCCTGCAAATGGGTTGTTTCCGGATACAGTAGTGCATCAGTGAGCTTGTAAATACGCTCTGTAAAATTATTAACGACCTGCTCAGCTTCATCTAATGTACCTAAACCTTGCACTTCAAAAACAAGCGGTCCTTTATAACCAAACCCTCGAATCCGCTCTGCTAAGTTAATATCCGTACACACTACAATTAAATCAAAAGCTTCCCGAGCAAGCATTGCCTTGATCTCGTCATCACTATTGGTAATATGTGTTTGAATGTTACGGATATTCTGCTGTCCTTTTCCATGGTGTGTATACAGTAAATGGCACTCTACACCGCGAGCATATAAAGCTTGGCAGCGAACTCGGTTCAGAGTTTGCATACCACCACTCGGGTTATAAAAAGTGAACAAAATCTTCATCATGATCACTCATTCGCAAATTATTTTAGGTAAAAGAGGTCTTCAACAAATTATACAAATCTGCGCTGCGAAACAGCTCATTATAATAGTGGTCTTTAGTTGAGGGGACATGTCTGTGCCGAAATCCAATCAGGCTATGATCATCCGTATAGTAATTGGAGATCGTATCCCCACCCGTAGTAATCAAAGCTTCCAGCATGTACTCAATATCGAGCGCTCCTATAAAAACCTTTGGACCTAAAACTATCGTAAATGGGGTGGATAGCTGCTCAATAGCACTGCAAATCGCGTGTGACTCCACAGCTCCAGGCAGCCAAGCGAACGCTGTCGCAGGATGAGGTATGGTTTCCAATAGAGCTGATGGCTGACGTGTAGTTGATAAATCCAACACCCGGCATTCATAATTGCTATACGTTTGTTCGTACAGATTCTCTATCCTCGTTATTTCATCCGCACAAGCATTCACTACAGGATATAAAACGGTAATCATCGCCGGAATCCCTCTGCGAAACCGCGCCTGATGGCGGGTCAAATGATAGGCATATCTCCATCTACGATGATTTTCAACCGAATGTAACTGGGCAGATACACTAAAGGTAGAATCCACACGATAATTCACCAGTTCCACCGGTATAAAGCGAATCTCACAATGTTCAGCCAGTCTCAGCCAGTAATCATAATCCTCCACCGGTTCCATTCCATAAGCTCCAACAAGCTTCGCAATCTGTGTTTTGTACATAAAAGATACGCCAATGAGTGAATAATCCAGCAATCTCTCTTTGGGCTGTGACTGATAATTACGCTGCGTAGCCAATTGATGTTCGTTGTGAAGAAACTTTCCCTCGTTATCGATGCTTTGAAAAGAACTGTACACGATGCCTAACTCCTGAGGACCTCTAACTAGCGCCCCACGAAGGATTTCTAGGAAACGGGGTTCATAAACATTGTCGCTGGAAACCCAACTCAAATATTGAATACTGGGCTCACTAAACAAAAGATCAAAGCCAGTATTCAGTGCATGTGCTATACCCCTGTTCTGTGCGTAAGAGATAACCGTTACCCTCGGATCTTCGACTATAATGGATCTCACGAGCGGTTCCATATCTGGTGCTCCATCGATCACAACAACCAGCCGAAAATTGGTAAAAGATTGGTGCAGAACAGACTGCAGAGCTTGCCGCAGAAACTCCGGCTTTTGGGTATACACAGGCATAACTACCCCTACATCCGCCATGATTTTTACCTCTCTCTACATTGGAGTATAAAATCAGTATATTTTGATTCCTCTCATATGATTGTGTGAATGCCCTAAAATACTTTATTGCGCCTAAAAAAGCAGCAATCGCCCTATTTCTTTCAGCGACTGCTGCTTAATGGTCTAAACGTTACTATTATATAGGGATAGATAATGCGGTAATCTGCGTCAATTCAGATTGAAGCACTCGCTGATCAGTAACTAGATTTCCGAACTCGTCCAGCCCATACACGGAGGTAACTACTTCTGCCAAAGGAAAAGGACTACTAATTTGTACCTCATAAGCCAAATTGCCGCCAATGAAAAACTCTCTAATATCAGAACTCTTAGCAGGAACGTAATACCCTGTTACATAAATCGGGGTAAGAGCTGGCATCGAATATGGAACACCAAAAACTTCAACGATCATCATTGCACTCGCATTACTTGTGTTACGAACACTGACTACTACATTACTTGCTGCAGTACCTGTTGCTCTTGTATTTGTAATAAGGCCTGTTGTATAAGGCATTTCCTCACTCCTCCTCTTGGTTTCTATCAACTTATTCACCAGGAAGCCGATAGTTGTGAGGCAAGAGGACGGGGAAACTCGTGGAATAACCAATGCAGAGGTCATCGGGTGATTTCTGCCTTCTCACAAGCAAATAAACAAGTACAAACGTTCGCATATAAAGAATAATAGTGTTAAAATAAAGTTATACTATTCCTAAACTAAAGCCTAAGGAGTCTTGCCTAATGAGTCAAAGAGTTGCCTACAATGAAGTTGCACCTGAGGGTATGAAAATCATGATGGATATGGAGATGTACACCAAAAAATCTACAATTAATCGGACTACAAGAGAACTTATCAAAATCAGAGTTTCTCAAATTAACGGATGTGCTTTCTGCATAGATATGCATACATCTGAAGCTCGTAAAATGGGTGAAACCGAACAACGAATTTATTGTTTAAATGTTTGGGAGGAATGTACTTTTTATACATCTGAAGAGAAGGTTGCTCTCGAACTAGCTGAGCATATTACGCTGATCCCTTCCAAAAGAGTTCCGGATGAGCTATATAAACAAGTACGTGAACATTACGATGAGAAACAATATGTTGATCTTGTGCTGATTATTAATCAAATCAACAGTTGGAACAGAATTTCTATTGCAATGGGAAATACACCTGCAGAGCAATAATTAACCTTAATGAACACTTTAGGGTGTTCTTTTTTTATTCTCCGCTCGCACAATTCCACGGCTCCGTTTTCATTAAAATGCCCTGCCAGTATATCACTAGCAAGGCATTTTTTTATGCGATCGTGTTGGGTTAGTTCAATAACAATTGCTGATTTTAGTACTCTCTTTTATTTCCCTTCTTTACGTATTCCCACTCAACCTCAACATTTTTCCTAACTCTTTGCAAAAGTTGAAACAAGACTTCCGTTTCTTTTTCAGATAATCCTGCTAATGCAACCAAGTCGGTATGGTCCCCTTCTCTCTTCAGAAAAGAGTAGGCTTGTTTACCTTTTTCAGTTGTGAATAACCTTTTTATTTTTTTGTTTGTTTCATCGTCTTTCTTTTCAATAAAACCTTGGATTTCAAGCTTCTGAATCGCACGCGCTGCTGTTGTTCGGTCCACCTTTATCATTTCCGACAGCTTTTCTTGAATAATGCCCGGATTCTCATATATCCGGACCAGATATAAATACTGCCCCTTTGTAAGCTCTAATTCCTTGAACTCTATATTACTTATGGAATCTAATGCCCTCGCTATCATTCCAACTTCACGAAGGATCTCCTTCATTCAATCACCTGCCAGTTCCAATAATGTTGTATTTACAACAATATTGATTGTATATATACTAATAATTGTCGTTAATTCATTATGACGTTTTTCCTAAAAAAAACAAATACAGAATGGAGTAAGCAAGAATGAATCTTAAAAGAATTACACTAATCGAGGAACTTGAAGCTGCATTTTCAATCAGAAAAAAAGTATTTGTTGAGGAACAAGGCGTACCCCTTAATGATGAATTTGATGAATTCGATACACTGAATGGAGAATGTGAACATGTCCTGGCCTATTATGATGGGCAACCAGTTGCCACAGGAAGGATCCGCGTTCTTGATGGTATGGGTAAGTTAGAGCGTATTTGCATCCTAGAACCTTACCGTAAATTTGGAATTGGGAAAAAAATTATTTCCGCATTGGAAGAGATCGTGGTTGAAAAGGGATATCAAAAGGCTAAATTGCACGGGCAAACTCAGGCAGAGGGCTTCTATAAGAAACTTGGTTATCGGGCTTCATCTACTGAATTTATGGAGGATGGCATCCCTCATCTTTTAATGACTAAAGATCTTTCTGCTTCAAAAGAATGAAGAAGGTTAGTGTAACTACGTTTTCCATTTTCACTTGCGGAATTTTCATCTTAACCCTAGGCGTTTCACTAACAATAATCTCTGACCTTGGAGCTTCTCCTTTTGATGCACTTTTAGTCGGGCTATCCAAAAATGTCGGTCTTACAGTAGGCAGTTGGGAAGTGCTGATCGCATGCCTGTTGATTGGATGTAATTCATGTTTATCCAAGCAAAGACCGGAATTATTAGGGCTGGTAACTGCATTCATAGCAGGCATAGGTATCGATATGTGGCTTTTTTTGTTTAACCATCTGATCGAGCCTAATCTGTGGATCAGTAAAATTGCTTTTTATGGTTTAGGCTTAATCGCAATTGGATTAGGTACATCCATTTATTTATACGCAAATTTCGCACCGATTCCAGTGGACCGGCTAACATTAGTACTGCAAACGATAACTAAGCTTAGTATACTATTTACTAGAACAATCATTTATCTTGTTTTCTTATTTGCCGCTATTATTTTCAATGGGCCCATTGGGATTGGCACTCTACTTACCATTTGTTTAGGCGGCTTAATTCTTAATTACTTTATGCCCCTTACACAGAAAGCCTTGGACCGATTGCTACAACTTACAACAGCGAACTCCGCTAAAGAAACCTGATATATATACAACAAACCATAATCTTATCAATGGGAGTGAATAATATGGAGATTAGAATCGATAACTTAACCGGAACCGAAATCATAGCATTGATCAGTGAACATCTTCAGAGCATGTTTGAGCAATCTCCACCAGAGAGTGTGCATGCATTGAATTTAGATAAATTAAAAACACCTGAAATCACCTTTTGGAGTGCCTGGGAGCAGGGCGAACTCTTAGGTTGTGGTGCTCTTAAAGACCTGGGTAGCCATCATGGTGAAATCAAATCCATGCGTACTTCTACCAAGCATCTTAGGAAGGGCATTGCATCTAAAATGCTTGCCCATATCATTAAAGAAGCTAAGCAACAAGGCTATCGGCGTCTGAGCTTGGAAACCGGATCCACTGAAGGGTTCGAAGCGGCTAGAAAATTATATGAACAATATGGTTTTGAATACTGTAGTCCGTTTGCAGATTACATTGAAGACCCCTATAGTGTTTTTATGACGAAAGAATTATAAGTACTGTGGAGGTGCTAACTTAACTACTAACCAATGGATACCGATTCTCGCAGCGTTCATCGGAGCCTTTTGCCGCTGGATCGCGCACCTTAATAAACGTAAGAACAAATAGAATCACAGATAAAAAAAAAGACTCCCAAATGGGAGCCTAAACGTTGATTCATAATACTGTTGAGTTATCTTTCATTGGAGATCTAAATATAAAACATGTAATTATCGGCCAAACTCTCTTCTTTGTAGTTAATCAAGTCATAAAGTGTTGTGGAGTCCAGCACATCGGCAATGCTGTCGCGAATACGCAACCATAAATCCCGTTTCGCTGCATCGTCCTCTTCCGTGAAATCTACAGGAGAGATTGGGCCCTCCAGCACACGGATGATATCACCGGCAGTGATAGCGTTCGCCTCACGCGACAAAATGTAACCGCCATATGCTCCACGAATACTTTTTACAAGCCCTGCATTGCGCAGAGGAGCAATTAGTTGCTCCAGATAATGCTCGGAAAGACCATTTTTCTCAGCGATACTCTTAAGTGAAGTTGGTCCTTCACCAAATTTCAGTGCAAGCTCCATCATAATTGTTAGTCCGTAACGACCTTTAGTTGATATTTTCAAAGGGGCACCTCTTTCAGTTTAATGTCTGATTATTGTATACTATTGATTCGGCAAGTCATTTGGATTGTCATATCAAGGTATTCCGATAATTACTCTCAGTTTATGTTATCATATCCGAAGTCACAAATGAAATGGTAAACGAAACATTTTACGAGAATGTTCACCCCAGGTGGACATTTTGTTGTTTCCAGTCTCTTATTTCAGAGGTTTAGAGTAGACAGGTATGTTATAATACATTTTGAGCCGGGTGTTCCATGAATGACCGGTATTTTGGGTACAGAAATGGTGATTACGATGACAAAAGCAAAACAAGACACCCGTGTCGTCGTCGGCATGTCCGGAGGGGTCGATTCCTCCGTCACGGCGCTTCTGCTCAAGCAGCAGGGCTATGACGTCATCGGCATCTTCATGAAGAACTGGGACGATACCGACGAATTCGGAGTATGTACGGCCGAAAGCGATGCAGAGGATGTTCGCCGCGTATGCGAGCAGATTGATATTCCTTACTATACCGTTAATTTCGAGAAGGAATACTTTGATAAGGTATTTTCTTATTTTCTCGATGAATATAAGGCCGGCCGGACGCCAAATCCTGACGTCATGTGCAACCGCGAGATTAAGTTTGGAGAATTTTTGAACAAAGCCCTTCAGCTTGGTGCCGATTATGTCGCAACTGGACATTACGCACGTGTTATAGAAGAAGATGGTGTGTACAAGCTGCTCCGCGGCGTAGACAACAATAAGGATCAGACCTATTTCCTGAATGCACTGGGACAACATCAACTCTCTAAAGCAATGTTCCCTATTGGACATCTGCCGAAACCTGAAGTGCGGAGAATTGCTGAAGAAGCAGGACTTTACACGGCCAAGAAAAAAGATAGCACAGGCGTCTGCTTTATCGGCGAGCGCAACTTCCGCGAATTCCTCAGCCAATATCTCCCGGCACAAGCTGGCGATATGGTTGACATAGTAACTGGAGAGATTAAAGGCCGCCACGACGGACTTATGTATTACACGTTAGGCCAACGCCAAGGGCTTGGTATTGGTGGCTCTGGCAACGGCGAACCGTGGTTTGTAGCTGAGAAAGACCTTAGCCGCAACATTCTTTATGTAGTACAAGGAGACAAACACCACAGCCTGTACTCCACTAGCCTGATTGCTTCCGGTGTTAACTGGATTGACGGGCAAGCGCTTGGGCAAGAGCCGCTGAAATGCACCGCTAAATTCCGGTATCGCCAGCCAGATCAAGGCGTGACCCTTACAGCGCGTGAAGATGGAACAATAAATGTAGCCTTTGATGTTCCACAAAAAGCGATCACACCTGGTCAAGCCGTTGTCTTCTATCTCGGCGAGCAATGTCTCGGCGGCGGAACGATAGAATACGCGGAGAAGGTTGTTCCTTCAGCACAAGTGTGAATGTAAACCAAGCTTCTATAAAAGCTTGATCTACAAGTAGTCTTAGTAACTCCCAATATCTAACAAACGTACCAAAGCACGAAATAGTTGTAGTTAATACAGCTATTTCGTGCTTTTTTATTTCTTTTTGGATTTTAGTTGTATATTGTACAGTTAAACTGAGCTTATATCTCAATAAGTATCCATATACTGATGAATAGTTGTATGAAGTGCAATTAAATTACGTTGGCGCGGCTAGAGCTTATTTTAGTTGTAGGAAATACAATTAAAATGGACATGAAGCCACAATTAGGCACAATGCAGTCGCTAACTAGCCAATAACAATAAAAGCCCCAGCCAAATGGCTAGGGCTTCCCTTATTTAGACTTTAAGGCTCAAGTCCCCATGCTAGAGCACCATTCAAATACAACGGCACATGATTCCATTCCGTGTACGATGTTTTGGTAGGGTCATAAGAGTAGTCTCCAACCTCGTTGTAATTGCTCCAGTCCGTTTTGTTGACCCGGATCTGGATATCACCCGTGTTGGCTCCCGGTGCAAGACTGCCTGCACCTGCACCGAAGGAGATTTCTAAATAATAGTCCGCTCCAGTTTTAGCAGGGTCTACCTTCACGAATGTTCCCTGTATATTACTTCCACCGATGTTAGCATAGTCAACATTAAATTGTTGAGGTTTATCGCCATCAATCGTGTAATAATACCGCAGCTTTACATCGCTAAGCGCTACAGCCGTATCCCCATTGTTAACAATTTGCAGCTGCGGGCGGAACTGATTATCTCCCGGATTGGTGTCACTTGTCCGGTACTTCACCACCAAATCTCCTTGTGCCGGAATCGGTACATCCATAGGCTTGGCGTGAACCTCAGGCGAATTCGGGCTCTCACCAACCACGTTGGAGGCACTAACTACATAGTAATAATCCGTACCGTTAACCACGGAAGCATCACTGTAAGTAGCTTGAGTGACAACAGCCACATCGCTGTAAGGGCCGCCAGTTGTTGCAGCTCTTTTCACAGTATAGCTTGTAGCTCCAGTTACGTTGTTCCAGCTAAGATCTACAACTTTGTTACCAGCGACCGCACTTGGTTTAGAAGGTGCTTTAGGAGCTACTGGCTCAGTAGGCACGCTGCTGTTGATCAGTCGATCGTATTCAGCATAAGCAGTTGCCATATCTACTTGCGACCAGAAGCGATGGTAGGTAAATTCAGGGGCTCCATTGTCCCAAGTTTTAGTCACTTTATTAAAAGAAGTATTGTATTTATCCAGCAGATATTGCCACTTAGAGTCATTTACGATATTCGGACGGATATCGGTATAGCTTGCATATACCCCATTTCCGCCTTTAGCAGGATCGGAAGGCACTGTTGATGTACCAGGGATTGTATTTCCTTGGCCGAATGTACCTGTCCAGCCGCTTGGGAAATAGACTTCTTTAGTGAAATAACGAGAATAATCTCCACGGCTTTCGGTAGTTGCAATACCAATTCCATCGTTATAACCCCATGCTGTGTCTAACAAAGATTTAGCCAGTACCTGAGCTTCTCCTCCCAGAGTACTGTAGCTGCCATGTTCAGCTTTGGTGCCAGCCGCATAGAAGGTAAGTGCCTTAATATAGCTGCCCAGTACACCTGTATCTTGGCTTGGACTCTTAGTTACGGCTTTAAGGTTATTGTTTGCAGTAGAACCACTGAAGCCATTCCAAGTATTAGGTTGTCCTGTCCATTCCACATTACCTGGAATCCAGAATTCTCCTGGTGCAGAGACTGTAGCCACTTGTGGATTGGCGCCTCCAAGAATTCGATTTCCTTGGCTGTTCAGGTAGTAACCTTCAGCATCCGTAACTGGACGTTTGTTGGCAAAGGCATAATCTTTAGACCAATCTACCCAATTCTCTATAACTTGTTTTGCCATTTGGAAGTTTTCAGATGTAGTGTCTCCGTTAGAAGCAAGGATATAGTACAGCTCTGCTACCCGTTCCACACTCCATGCCTGCATTCCGAACCAGTTATTGGATGGCGGATCGTGGTAGACTGGAGCTTCGTCATATGCCATGCCATAAAAAGTACTGGTTCCAGCTGGATAAGCCTTGTAGGCACCTTGATAACTATTGGTCGCTCCACCGGCAATCGCCCCTTCAGAGGACTGCAGCCAAGTATAAAACTCCAATTGACGTTTCAGAGAATTTTCCCAATCCTGCCCAGCTGTAGCTGATGACGGGATCAGACCCCCTTCCGAATCAGAAAGTGCGTAGGCAGCCACGACATTCTGATACCCTTGGTGGGCATGGCTCGCACCGATTCTCCAAGCCCAGTTTCCTGTAGCTCCAAGTCCACCGCCCCATGCGGTATACCAAGCTAGAAGATATTGATTGGAATCTTTGCCAGTCCCGGCATCAGGGGTGCCGTCAGTAGCTGCACTTCCTACTTTTTGGAAGTATTTATCATACATACCGTACCGCAGGAAATCGCCCATTTTCTTAGCTTTATTCAAATACACTGTATTGTTGTAGCCGAGCTCTTTAGCCCAGTACATTGCTTGTACTGCCCGTGCATCGGCATCTGTAGCATTCGTGTAACGCCATTGAGCGGAAGGCACGTTAGCTTCTTTTGTGAACAGACTCATGAAGCCTTCGTTTGCTTTTCCGAACGTTTTGTCATCTTGAGACGGGTGAGGGACCGCCTCCCAAACGGACTCTTGTTCACCCCGTTGGAATGTATTCACATAAGCGGCTGTATGCGTAGGATTCAGCAAGTTGCCGAAGCCGTACCAGTTGTCCACGTCTACCAGCCAGTGCATCAAGTAGGTCTGGTTGTTGCCATACGTCGCCTTCAATTCAGCATCTAACGGATCTTTACCTGCTGTATACTGGCCACCTAGCTGACTTGGATACTGATCCGGCTGAGCATGCTCCGCTGCATACGTAGCCGGGCTGTTCGGATTGTAATAACTCATGGTTGGCTGTTCTTCCTTGCCATCACCTTCGTTAATAGGAATGATATATTTCTCCATGTTGTCCCAAGCTGATTCCAGCTTAGTCCAGTCCCCTGTGTGATAACCATAGAGTACCTCAAGCCACATCCAATAACTGTAAGCTTCTGAGGTCGTCATATGTCCGTAATCAGGGGCTTCACTCATCAAGGTCTCTACCGCATGATAAGGTACTCCTTCGGCAGAGAAATAACCATTTGCGGGGTCTTTTAGCTGCGCATATAATTGCAGAAAACGTGTCTGCTCCGTAGTTGAAGCGTGAGCAGTCTGAGGTCTAAAATTAAATAGACCGGTCATGAGTGAGAGAAACAGGACTGCGGCCATTATTACAGAAACAGGCTTCTTTATTAAGCTCAATTTCATCATCTTAGGCAAGCTCCCTCTCTTGGATATATTTATGGTTCTAAGCCCCATACAAGTGTTTCACCTTGATAAAGTGTAACCTTATTCCAATCGGCAAATGTCTGCTGAACCGCGCTGTAGGAATAATCATCCGTTTCATTGTAAGCCGTCCAGTCCGTCTTATTGGTGCGAGCCTGAATCTCGCCGCTATCTCCACCAGGCGCTATGCTTCCAGCCCCTGCACCAAAAGAAATCTCCAGATAATAATCCGCGCCCGTACTGGCGGGATTCAGCTTAACAAAACTGCCGCTTAAATTACCACTGCCCACTACAGCATAATCACAATGAAACTGTTGTGGTTTATCCCCATCCACAGTGAAATAATAACGCAGCTTCAAGCCGCTAAGTGCCACAGACTCGGTTCCTGTATTCATAATTCGGAACTGAGGGCGCAGCTGTCCATCACTGGCATTCGTATCATTCGTACGATATTGCACCTTCAAATTCCCCGTTGTGGGCTGTGTTGGTTCTTGGGGTTTGGCACTAACCTGTATAGATGGCAAGCTCTCCCCTACACTATTCGTGGCAGTAATCACATAATAATAAGTGGTTCCGTTCACCCGTCCACTATCCATGTAATCCGTTCCCGTGACATTCTCAAGCACTGTATACGGGCCTCCACTCACTTCACTGCGTTTAACGGTATATTCACTGACCCCGCTAATCGCATTCCAAGTCAAATGGACCGTTCCGTTACCTGCTACAGCCTGAACATTAGTCGGACGTGCAGGGACTTGAGGTTCTCCAGGTTGTCCGCCACCCGCTGGAAGTTCTCCATACATGTGCACACCTGCATCAAACACTGGGATGTTCGCTGTTTTTACAGGAGTTGCTCCCTGAGCTGCCACCCCTTGGAATGAAAAATCATTAGCATTATTCCAGAAGTTAGTGTTCAGCGGAGCTGCAATTCGGAATTGAATCTCCTTACGATGAGCAGATTGTCCACCCGGATAAATCAAAGTACCTGTAAAATCAACCTTAGTATAGTAGATATGGTTAGCTGCATCGTAAGGCTGAAGTGCAGACACCGATCCACCCTGATTGTAGCCTCCCGCTGTAACCGTAATATCCTCAGGACCATAACCAGCCGCTATCGCTTCACTAAGATCCACATAGTAGTTAAAAGACATCTCTTTACTGGCCCGTGCCGGCCAGCCCGTACGGTTATTCAGCAATGCTCGAATCTCTACGAAGTTGCTGCCACTAGCATTCACAGAGGCTTCGACAAACATCTCATCTTCACGTGTCTCTGCAGGTGGAAATTGTGCAAGCGGCTGTTGCCCTTGTCCATGCAGCAGCACCATTTTTGCAATAGCTCCTGTAAAAGCTGCATTGTAATCGGTTGCAACTTCATTCGAGACATAATCGCTAATGGAGTCGGTGTAGCTGTCTGTTTTGGACGGGCCTCCAACTAGCGCTCCGTACAAGACATGGCGATGATTTACCGGAACGCTCTGACTATCATTCCATGATCCATGTGAGGTTCGATGATGGGGATGCTGAGGAGAATTATTACCATAACCGATAACATAACTGCTGTTTCGTGGATTGTCGCCAAGCATATACGTAATTTGTCTCTCCGCGAAAGAACGCGCCGTATCTTTCTTCACCGGATCGCTCACCCAGTCCGAGTAAACGAAGGCCATAAAAGCCTGATTGGCTGCATAACGTAATGCGCCCCATTGATCCAGATGGGCGAGTCCGCCAGGAGTATAGGCAACACGGTCACTTGTTCCACCCACGCCAGTCGTCCAATACTGCATATTCCGTTCAGTAGATTGAATGAACTTGGTCTGCCCGGTGATTCGTGCCAACAGTAATTGAGCGCCATAATGCTTGTCGTCCCAAGACTGTGTCCATTGATACCCCCAGTTTCCAGCCTGATTCGTTCCCCATTGATCGCTTGCTGCAATAGCCTTATTGAGATACTGCTGATCGTTAGTCGCCAAATACAACCAGGCAGCCCCCCAGCTCAATTCATCCGCGTAACCGCTCCAAGAATTATAATATTGTTTGGCATCGGTAATGCTGTCGGAATAGGAGCCGCGATAAGTGTCAGCAAAATTGTAAAGCTGTTTAGCATGCAGCAGCAGCTTGTCCGCATATACGGCATCCGTATCCCTGAAAATAATGGATGCCGAAGCTAACGCTGCAGCTGTTTCTGCGGCAAGATCTGATCCGGGATGAGTGGCATCAATTTTGTAGGAAGGTCTCTGCATCTGCATGACTTCTGCGGGTCCCCACCAATTATGATCGGTTGTTCCGTTACCAACTTGTCCCCACAGCTCGTTAGGAGCGGTATGAGCTTTTACAAAATAATCTGTTGCCCAGCGAATATTGTCTAAAATTTCCTCCAGCTGCCCAGACCCCTCATATCCTTGCTTGTACTCATAAACCGACCACGCCAGCATCGTTGTAGAATAAGCCATAGGCAAACCGAATTTAACGTGATCACCGGCATCGTACCAACCACCAGTCAAATCATGTCCCACATCCGCACCGTCCAAAAGACCGGAATCGCCCCGCCATTCCACCCGATTGTTATCTGGCAATTCACCAGACCGCTGGGTTTCGTAGAAATAAATAGATTTTTGTAGAACCTCCGCATAGTTGTAGTCTCCGGCCGCTGCCTCTGCTATCGCCGGTTGAAATGCAGCATTTGAACAAAATGTAAGCGTAAACAACAAACTGAACACCAGTCCTTGTTTCCTATACCTCTTGATCATTTCTACTGCCCCTCTCTTCAGTGAATGCCACAAGAAAGATTACACCTCAGTCCCGTAACACCTCCCTCACTTGAATCAGGTACCCGTCATGGCGATCATCCACTCACCTCACTCTAAGAGCTATATTTAAGCGAAAGTTTCGCTCTCACCCAAAATATACCATATCTTTCATTAAAACACTATATTTTTACAGTAAATAATGTACAAAATATAGGAATTATTGTTAATTTAATGAAAAATAAAAAAACAGCAGCTCAGGATCTCTCCTTGAACTGCTGTTCATTAATACCCTCTTACTGAGCTACCGCAGCTTTATCTGCAGAAACCGCAATGTCGTTATAATA
Source organism: Paenibacillus sp. FSL H7-0716 (assembly GCF_038002705.1). NCBI lineage: Bacteria > Bacillati > Bacillota > Bacilli > Caryophanales > Paenibacillaceae > Paenibacillus > Paenibacillus sp. FSL H7-0716. Next base: position 62,479 of record NZ_JBBODA010000014.1, on the reverse strand, counting down.
GATTCCAACTCCATCACCAACAGCCCAATAATTCAGGACGCGGTTATTAACCGGCACGATTACAGCACGATAAAGTGTTGGGAATACTGGAATCTCGTCAACCATAAATTGTTGCCACTCTTTATAGATTTCTTTACGTTTGTCTACATCAAATGCAGCCTCGGATATCCCTTCGGCAAGCAAACGATCGTTCTCTGCACTCGAGTAACGTGGGAAGTTGTAGATTGCATCTTTGCCATACAGACCTGATGGGTCAACGTCAATCCCTACACCCCAAGCGCCTTGGTACACATCAACAGTAGGATCATCCTCACCATTTTGACCTATGCGATCATAGAAGGTATTAAACTCTACCATTTCCAAAGTTACATTCAAACCAATCGCTTTCCAGGATTGTACATAATATTGAGCCAGCGGCTCAGCAATGTCTCCACCAGTCATCGAAATGAAATTAATCTTCAGCTCGCTGCCATCTGGATTCGTTCTAAATTCACCGTTTAGTTTGTAACCAGCGTCATCCAGGATCTTCTTAGCTGCTTCTGGATCATAAGCTACACCTGGATTGGAAGCATCATGGAATTCAGGATGGGAAGGTGGAATTAAGGTAGTCGCATTCCAACGCAGACCATTATAGAACTTTTTACCAACTGTATCATTGTCAACCGCTGCCCACATTGCTTTACGAAGATTCACATCCGCCATTTTAGCTTTAGGATCGGTAACAACCTCTTTTTTCGTTGCATCCCATTTACCAAGCTTAAAGCCTATATACGTATAAGCACGATCAACCGCACCCAGGAATTCAACGTTTGACATCTTTGCATTATCAGGGTATTGATCAATAGGGAAGGAATCCACCAAGTCAACTCCACCAGATTTCAGTTCTTGTACAATTGTTGTTGGGTTGATGACCTTCAAAATTACTTTATCCAGTTTAGGGGCTCCGCGCCAGTAATCTTCATTCTTAACAAATACTACAGACTCACCAGGAACGATACTCTCAACTTTAAAAGCTCCGAAGCCAATTGGCTTTTGGCGGACTTCAGGCGAAGAGGAGATTTTGGCAACATCCATGCCGCCAAAGATATGTTTGGCTAATGGATAAATCCATACACTACCCGTTAACAAGGAAGGTGTAGATTGCTTATAAGTAATTTGCAGTTTCTTATCACCCAGCACTTTAATCCCGGATATGGTCTTGGCCTTACCGGAATGGTACTCATCCATGCCTTCAATATTAGTGAAGTCAGAACCGTAACGAGGACCATCATAAGCAGGATTACCAATAACTTCATGGGCGAACAACCAGTCTTCAGCGGTTACTGGTTTACCATCCTGCCAGTTTACATTGTCGCGAATCGTAAAGGTAAAGGTACGTCCATCTTCTGCAACTTCATAAGTAGCCGCACCATCATTAGTATAAACATAGTCTTTATCCCAAGTTAACAAACCTTCATCAAACCAGTTCAGAACTTGAGCATCCGGATCTCCAGAATAGAAGTTCCAGTTCAAAGTGCCTTCAAATGGACTATCGGAAACAAGTCCAAATGTAATTGTCCCTCCGTCAATAGCTTCACCTTGGTTAGTCTTAACGTTACTGAAATCTTTAATGTTATAAAGTCCATCTTCTGCCTCAGGCGCGGCCGTGGCTTCTGCGGTTGCCGCAGGTGCGCTGGCGCTAGGAGCTGCTGTTGATTCAGCCGCTTCGTTGTTGTTCTTGGAGCCGCAAGCCGCAAGAGCGAACAACATTACAAACATTAATGAAACTAGTAAAGCTTTTGAACGAATGGCTTTTCTCATTTAATCATTTCCTCCCTTATTATCCTTTTCTTTGTCTTGCGTCGGTCGCACGTTTAAGCGCTTGACCCACATTATTTATACTCAACATCAATACCAGGATCAGCAATGATGCGGGTAACCAGATCCACCATCTGAACTCAAGAGTCTGCGGATTTCTCGCATAGCTTACTAGAGTACCCAGACTGGGTGTACTTTCTGGAAAACCAAAACCTAGAAAGGATAGGCCTGATTCCAATCCAATATTCGCTGCCAGATTCAAGGTCATTGTTACGATAATGATTGAGCTTAAGTTCGGCAGAACTTGCGTGAACATAATTTTTAGATTGGAGGAGCCTAGGGTCTTAGATGCCTGAACATAATCCAATTCCTTCTCTTGCAATGTCTTAGAACGAATGAGCCTGGCAATCCCCATCCAAAGAAATGCTGTCATGATAAAAGAGAAGGTCAACGTGTTGTATTTAGGAACTGCGCTGACAAAAGCTATAACAATCATTAGAAAAGGTAGAATCATGAAGAAATCCACAATACGCATCGCGACATTATCTACCGTTCCCCCAAAGTAACCTGAGACTAAACCTACCAGAATACCGATAATTCCCGTAAAAAATGTAACCATAAAGGCAATAGACATGGAATTTCGTGTTCCTATAATTAATTGACCGAATACATCCCGGCCTCCATAATCAGTCCCCAGCCAATGCACAGCCGAAGGCTTCTCATATAGGGCGAACAAGTCAACCGTGACAATTTCTTTCTGATCTAAAAATAAGGAGATCCCATATACAGCAGCAATAATCGTAAATAGGAAAATCAATGAGACCAGTGCCAGCTTATCCCGCACCATCTCCCGCCAAACAATTTTGAAGCCCGATGGACTTTTATCAGTTTCCTGCAGCAGAGCTATCTCTGCGCTCGTCTTTGCCATTTCATTCACCCCAAAGTGTTCATCTTCTTATTTAATCCGGATACGAGGATCTACGATACTTAAAATAATGTCTGATAACAACGCACCGACGATGGAAGCAACCCCATACAGAAGAACGAGGGCTGTTACCACGCTGAAATCCCGGATCGTTATCGAACTTAGAAACAGCAAACCCATTCCTGGATAGCTGAAGATCGTTTCAACGAACACCGTACCACCGATTAGCCCAGTGATCTCATATCCAAAAAATGCAGCGATCGGCAGCAAGGAGTTTCTCAAAATATGACGATTGTATACGCGTGACTCCGAAGCCCCTTTAGCTCTAGCAGTGAGAATGAAATCTTTTTGCTTCGTATCAATGATCTCATTTCTCAGATATTGTACGGTCCCAACCGTTGCAATTAGCGCCATAGATAGCGCAGGCAGAAGCAGATGATAGAATTTACTCCAGAAGTGACTTAGTGTACCTGGAACTTCCCCGGGACTGACACTGCCGCTGGTAGGAAACCAATGAAAATGAAACCCGAAAACCCATACCATTAAGAGTGCGAAAATAAACAACGGTGCAGCAAATCCAATATAGGTATAGCCAGTTATCAAGCGATCCAGCCACGAATCGTTATAACGTCCGCTGGTAATACCAAGCGGGATAGCAATAAGGTATGTAAGAATCAGCGTAACAATGGCCAGCCAAAGGGTATTCATCAGGCGTTGACCGATTAGCTCTGAGACCGGCATTTTGAAACGGAAGGACTGGCCGAAATCCCCTTGTATCGCTTTAGTGATCCAATCCCAGTACTGGATATACCATGGATCATTTAGACCGAGCTTTTCTCTCATCGCATCAATGGCCGCCGGATCAATATTCGGATCAAGCATTCCTGAAAGTGCGTCACCAGGCATCGCCTTCGCCATAAGAAAAACAAGAATACTTAATAGAACTACTTGAGGGATCATTATAAGAATTCTACGAACGATAATCTTCCACATATTCTCAACCTTTCTCAGGCAAGGCTACCAGATGAGTCTCGGAAATTGATTTTAATGGATAAGCCATGCCTTCTTCATCAAAATAATTCCGGTGCGCTTGTTCATATTCCTTGCTTACTGATTTTCTAAATTCCGTCTGCCTTTCTCTCTGTTTCGGATCGATATCAGGAATGGCAGCAATGAGTCGTTTGGTATAAATATGCTGAGGATTGTCAAAAATATCTTTAGCAGTCCCTTGCTCCACATGTCGTCCTTTATACATAATCCCTATGTGATCGCACATATGCCTGATGATCCCGAGATCATGACTGATAAATAGAAAAGTAAGATTCAGCTCTTTTTGAATGTCCTGCATGAAGTTCAGCACCTGTGCCTGCACAGAGACATCGAGCGCAGATACCGGCTCGTCAGCAATAATAAGTTTTGGCTTGAGTGCAATGGCTCTGGCAATTCCGATCCGCTGCCGCTGGCCGCCAGAAAATTCATGCGGATATTTCAGGATGTTCTCAGGACTTAAGCCTACCTGTAAAAGCAATTCCTGCACCCGGCGTTTTTCTTCCCCTGGAGACATTTTTTCGAAATTACGCAACGGTTCTGCAATAATATCGAGTACACGCTTCTTAGGATTTAAGGAAGAGTACGGATCCTGAAAGATCATTTGAATGTCTTTGCGGACATTTCTTTGCTTACGAACACCCCTCAAAGCCAAATCTTGCCCTTCAAAAATCACGCTGCCGCTAGTAATAGAATTAAGACCTATAATCGCGCGCCCCGTTGTCGTCTTTCCGGAACCAGATTCACCAACCAGACCATAGGTTTGCCCAGCTTCAATGGTAAAATTAACATTATCGACAGCCTTAACTACGCCAACTTCCCTTCGAAAAACACCGCCGTGGATCGGAAAATGTACTGCTAAATTTTTAACCTCAAGAAGTCCCATTGTGGATTGCCTCCTCGTTAGTATCAGGGAAATGGAAATTGTTATAACAGGTGCAGCGAACGAAATGTCCGGGTGCGACTTCATGCAGCTGTGGGTTCTCCTCATGCTCCGATTCAGGTATCCAAGGCGTCCGTGCCGAGAAACGGCAGCCCTTACGCGGAAGGTTTTGCAGTGGTGGAACAATCCCCTGAATCACATGCAATCTGGATTTCTCTTCTTTTGCCGTTGGAATGGAGTTCAATAAGGATCTCGTATACGGATGTTTCGGATTAGACGTCAACGTAAAAATATCTGCGATTTCGACGATTTGTCCGGCATACATCACCGCAACACGGTCAGCCATTTCGCTTACAACCCCTAAGTCATGAGTGATTAAGATAATGCCTGCTTCCATATCGTTTTTTAATTTTTTAATAAGTTCAAGGATTTGTAATTGGATAGTCACATCTAGTGCTGTAGTAGGTTCGTCGGCGATCAAAAGCTTGGGTCCATTGGCTATCGCAATGGCGATAACCACCCGCTGCCTCATGCCACCGGATAATTCGTGGGGGTACTGCTGATATGTATGCTCGGGACGGGAAATTCCAACCTTGGTCAAAAGATCAATGACCTTCTCTTTTCGCTGTTTCTTAGAAAGCTTGGAATCATGTAGGATAAGTACTTCTTCAATCTGTGAACCGATGATCATTAGCGGGTTTAAAGCGGATAAAGGATCTTGAAAAATCATAGACATTTCTTGGCCGCGCAGCTTGTTTAGTGCAGCAGGAGACATGGTAACGATGTCCTGGCCCTTGTATTTGATTTGTCCGTCAATTTTGGCTCTGGTGTGCAGCCCCATAATTGAAAAGGCGAGCGCACTTTTTCCTGAACCAGACTCTCCAACGATAGCCAGAATTTCATTTTTGCGAACAGACAGGGTAACATCATCAACCGCAGCGTAATAGTCGTCTGCAATTCTGAACGATGTCGACAAATTTTTGATTTCTAGTAGTTCTTCGCCCATATTCATCACCCTAACGACAAGGATTTCAAAATTAACACAATGAAAATATTATGTAAATTTTGATATAAATAGTGTTGATTTTCATGAAACATTTTGAAATAACCAATGTGATGATAATTAACACCATTAAGAATACTACCAGTAGTTCAATCGGAAATAAAAATGAACATCTCGTAACTTTGTAGTTCATTTTAATTAACTTATGGTAAATTATCAATCTTTTCCTATAAAAAATTTTCAATCGATGTGATTAAAAGTAACGTAGGAAACAAAAAAACGGCTCTAGGCCGCCTTTTTTTGGGAATTTTTTAGTTCGAATGAAAGTTAAAATCTTTGGCTTTCCAGCATGAAATTGGAAGGTATTACAGTCGCTAGCTGCTTACTGCTCCCGTCGAAGCTTTTGATTATGACGAATCTTAATCTCATTGCCTTGCTCAGTAGCTTGATAAAAAACACGCTGAGAAATCTCCTTAGGTAAATACTCTTGCTTCACATAATGCCCCGGAAAATTGTGCGGATATTGATATCCTTCATGTCCTAACGCAGTTGCACCTTTATAGTGCGTATCACGCAGATGCAGCGGTACCTCCGCTGATTTGATCTCATCCATACTTGCCATTGCATTGGAAATAGCCATAACCACAGCATTAGACTTCGGACTTTCCACTGCAAAAAGAATAGCTTGGGCAATGTTCAGCTTCGCCTCTGGCCAACCATTGTTTCGATAGGCATCCAGCGCACTCACCGCTTGAACCATAGCTTGGGGATTAGCCAAGCCAATATCCTCACTGCTGGCTGCAATCAGGCGCCGAATAAAAGTCATAGGGTCCATTCCAAGCTTTTCTACCGCATACAGAAACCAGAACAACGCGGCGTCGCTGGAACCGCGAATACTTTTATGAAAAGCGGATAGCACATCATACTGCGTCGATTCATCAGCCTTCACAATAGGGCGCCGAATGGATTCTTCCGCCACCTCCAAAGTGATATGAACACTTCCATCAACTTGCGGCGCGGTAGTCAGGGCTGCCAGCTCCAGCGCATTTAGTGCCCGCCGGATGTCTCCATTAGCCATTGTTGCAATATGCAACAAAGCCTCCTCATCGACCTGAAGCTCCATAAATCCAAGACCTTTATCTTTGTCCGCCAACGCTCTGCGCATCGCGATCAGACTGTGTTCACTTGTTAATGCCTCCAGCTGAAATAAGGTAGAGCGGCTCATAAGCGCCCCATTAACATAATGGAACGGGTTCTCTGTAGTCGCTCCAATGAAGGTGATGGTCCCTTTTTCTACCGCTGGCAAAAGCGCATCCTGGCGTGAGCTATTAAATCGATGCACCTCATCCAGGAACAGGATCGTCTTAGTGCCGTACAATGTTTGATTGTTCTGAGCTCGTTCAATAACCTCCCGTACATCCTTCACGGTAGCTTCCACCGCATTCAGACGTACGAACTCTCCTTGCGTGTGATGAGAAATAATATGCGCGAGTGTCGTCTTGCCGCATCCCGGGGGACCATAGAGCAATATCGAAGAAACTTGATCCGCCTCAATCGCTCTTCGCAGCAGCTTCCCCCGGCCTATGATATGCTCTTGACCAATATATTCATCAAGATTCTCCGGTCTCATCCGGTCCGCAAGCAGCCGTCCGCCCCCGGTGTCCTCTCCGAAAGAAAATAAATCCATAACTCCACTTCCTTGCTATATTCTTGTAAAAGCTCAATGTAAATTCCTTTCTATCATACCATATCACAGGGAAGGATTAGGATGTCCTGCCGGGTCAATGTAATAGTATCAGCATAGACTTATTTTGCGCCAAAATAAAAAGAGCATGATCTCGTCTTAGAAAGGCGGGAGCCATGCTCTTTTTTCAAAATATAAGAAAGTATAGGTTTCACGCTATACTTTATCCTTATGATTTCTCGCATAACGCTTACCGTCCTTCTAAGGACACCAGAGGCGTTTATGCTTGAATTGCAAGCTAGCAATTTACTGCCAGCCGCATTTTTGATATGATTTTACGAATGCTTTCTTCCGATAGATGGTACTTCTTCTGAAGTTCAGCTACGGAATCACCGCTTCGATGACAACTGAAAATTTCCTTGTTCCGGTTCGCTATTTCTTTCCTCGAACCGCTGTTCTCGCCCCATCGAACCCGCTCTTCTGTCTTCTTTGGGATGTAGAGCAGTTCACCTTGGATGTATCCCTGAAGCTCTTCGAGCAAGCCAGGGGGGAGCACATCCTTCCCATTTACATAACTCAACTTGCATTTCCTCCTTCAACAGGTGTGTCCCTATGCGTCGGTCAACTAAGTTTTTAGTTATAATCACGTCACCTGCCTCCTTTCTTCTCCTCATATTTGGAAAAATCCGTAATTTCATTATATAAAAACCTTTTGGTAGCGTCTACATTCGATTTCATAAATTTCGTTCTTATGGATAAGTGTGGTATTTCTTATGTTAGTAATAAGGAGGCCATAAGGCCTCCTCGCTTTAAGCAGGTTTCCGTCTTAGACGGAAACCACCTCGTATACTGAAATCATTTCAATCAGCCTCCTTCCAGAAGTGTTCTTGCCCGGCCGGACACTTATTATTAAGCCATACCTATGGGTGAGTTACAAGACCAAGAACAGTTATAACCATTCTCCACCAGTCTTACTCCCCCTCAGAATCGCTTCCAGCCGCCGTTTGCACATAGGAAGGAACTTCCCCATTATGGAGCAGCCACAGCTCATGGAGAGCACGTGTACAGCCGACATACATCAGCTTCGCGTCCCAAGCCGTCGCTCCGTAATGGTCTTGATCGGCATCTGCTAAAATCACTGCATCGAACTCCAAACCTTTTGATAAATAGACAGGCAGCACCGATAGCCCACCCTGATATTGGGTCATACTGCCATCAATCAGATGAATATCTTCAAAATGCTGTGCCAGCTCCGCATATAGTTCTGCAGCCTCATGAAGATTTCTTGTTAGGACAGCCACCGTACGGTATTCCCTTCCTGACAGAGACTTCAGTGCAGAGGTTATTGTCCGCAAGCGAGCTTGCTCATCAGCCACCAGTTCCCCGTGATCCTCGCCGTAGGCGATCATACGCACGGGATCTCCACTACGAAACACAGGAACGGCCAGTAATGAGCTTTCCACACCTGACGATAGAATTCCATTAGCGAAGTCTATAATTTCCATAGTAGAACGATAGCTGCGTGTCAGCGCGTGATAAGCCGTGTTCTCAGGGGTAAACAACGTCTGCATCTCTTCCCACGCGTGTACGCCTTTATAGGCATGTATGCCCTGCGAGAGATCACCTAGGATGGTAAAGGAATGGCCTCGCACATATAAATCCAGAACGGCAATTTGGAAAGGTGAAAAATCCTGTGCCTCATCAATTACTACATGGTCAAAGCGAGTAACACCCTCATCGCCGTTTAAAAGATAATGGATATACAGCAACGGAGGTAAATCCTCTTCACGTATGATGCCTTTTTTCAGCTCTTTTGCCGTTTCCTTCAGTACAGCTGCCGGAATTTTCTCAGGTGGTTCAACCGGCCAATCCTCAGGAAGTTTAGCTGCTCGGAAAATTTGCTTATAGATCGTTAATGGATCATATTTAGGCCATTTGGCACTATAAGCCTTCTCTCGCTGCGTGCCTTTTTTCTTGCGATCCTTCATAGCAGCAGCTGAAGGACTCTTCTTCAGTTCCATCTCAATCCAGCGATGAATCCGCGCCATTACCCGTTCCTTGCGCTTGGCTGGAGGATAGGGAGCATACTCCTCATTATGCCAGCGCAAAATCATAGAACGGCGTAGCACGGCACCCTCCCACGGGCTAAAATCACCCTCAGGTACAGAGCTGCTTTCCAATAGCTTAATGCTGGACTCTATGATTCCCATCAGCACCGTGGAACCCTTGAAACGCCCCGGTGTCTCTTCTGTAATTACCGGCATGCCGCCAGGGGTTTCGAACCAGCGGTTCATCGTCTCCGTCGCATCCTGTTCCGGCAATTCCAGTCCTAGTACATTAGCCGCCCAATCCGGAAATGTACTTTGAGCAATATTACCTACCCCGAGCTCAGGCAATACATCCGAGATGTAATCCAAAAACATCCGGTTTGGTGCAAAAATGATCATTTTTTCCGCAGAAACCTGATCCTTATATTGATACAGCAGAAAAGCAAGCCTGTGCAGTGCAACGGTTGTTTTACCGCTTCCTGCCACGCCCTGAATGATCAGCGCTGTATTCTTGGCAGCACGGATAATTTTGTCCTGCTCCTCTTGAATGGTCGATACGATATCCCGGAGACGATTATCCTTGTTCTCCCCAAGTCGATAGACGAGAAACTCATCTGATACTATCGGTGCATCGCTTTCCCGATTGTACGTATCCGCGACCCGCTCCAGAATTTGCTTCCGAATCACCACGTTGCGTTTGAGGTATACCAGCCCCTCTATTAGTCCCTCAGGAGCTTCATAGGAGGCTGGCTCCGTACCGCCGGTAAACGAATAGAACAGGCTTGCTACCGGTGCGCGCCAGTCGATGACTAGCGGACGGTCGCTTACCTGCTCACGGTCTACGCCGATTTTGCCTATATAGAGTGCCTTCCGTTCATTCTCATCATTGCCTTGAAAATCAAGCCGTCCGAAATAAGGCTCCTGCCTAAGCTTGGCAAGATCTTTGCGCTTCTGATCACGGTTCGCTTCCAGCACCTGTTCCGTATAGTCATGTCCCGTGTACACTGGTGTCTGCTGGAGCTTCTCCAGCAAAGTGTCAATTTCAGTAAGCGCTTGATTCAGCCTGTCTTCTTCCTCTTGATAGGCACTTTGAAAGTTGTCTTCCAATTTCAGTTACCTCCTAAAAGTTTATCGAGCTTAAATTTTCATGCTCCTACGCCCATTTCTCACGCAAAAGGATACCCATTGTAGCATAAGCAGCGCTTAAATACCAAATCTTTCAAGTGATTTGACTAAACTTATAAGTTCTCCAACCTAAAGCCCTTTAGTGCTCCTTAGCATGCATAAGCGTCGAATGTTTGGGACAAACCCAAGGCATTTTTGCCTTTGGTTTTGGCGTTCGCTCACGTTTGGCTCCGATTAGAGGCATTTTTGCCTTTGGTTTCGGCGTTCGCTCACGTTTGGCTCCGATCAGAGGCATTTTTGCCTTTGGTTTCGGCGTTCGCACACGTTCGGCTCGAATCAGAAGCATTTTTGCCTTTGGTTTTGGCGTTCGCACACGTTCGGCTCGAATCAACGGCATTTTTGCCTTTGGTTTTGGCGTTCGCACGCATTTAGCTCCAATCAGAGGCACTTTTGCCTTTGATTTCGGCGTTCGCTCACATTTGGCCCGCATCAGAGGCATTTTTGCCTTTGATTTCGGCGTTCGCTCACATTTGGCCCGCATCAGAGGCATTTTTGCCTTTGATTTCGGCGTTCGCACACATTTGGCTCGCATCAGAGGCATTTTTGCCTCTGTTTTCGGCGTCTACGCACATTTAGCCCCAATCAACGGTATTTATAGCTTTGTTTTCGACTCTTCCACGCATTTGGCTCGAATCAACGGTATTTTTCCTTTTGATTCTGACATCTACGCACATTTGACTCCAATCAGCGGTATTTATCCCTCTATTTTCGACGTCTACGCACATTTGGCTCCAATCAGCGGCACAACGGCATTTACCTCTTTGATTTCAACGCTGGCTAATAGAGCTAATTAGTGTGCAACAGGTCCCTCGCAATCAAAGAAACTGGATGCCGCACTATAGCACAGCCTGCAAAATAAAGTTAGCCACAAACAAACCAGCAATCCCATACAGCGCAGGAGGCACTTCCTTCCCTTTGCCCAACGCCAGCTTCACAATTGGGTAGGTAATAAAACCAAAAGCCATACCGTCCACGATGCTATAGGTGAATGGAATCATAACCATGATTAGAAAAGACGGGAACAGCTCGGTCAAATCACTCAAGTCCATCTCACGCACATTCTGTACCATTAGCCCGCCGATCACAATCAGGATCGGTGCGATCGCACTGTCAGGAATATAGGATAACAGCGGAAGAAATAGGAAGGTCGCCCCGAATAGAAGCCCTGTCACCAACGAGGTGAGACCTGAACGCCCGCCCGCAGCTATTCCTGCATTAGATTCTGCAGCGGCCACAACCGGACTACTTCCGAAAAGACCCGCGGCGATATTAGCAAGCGAGAGCGCACGCAGGCTGCTTTTGAAGCGTTCTGGACGGCCTGCCATCATCGTCTGCGAGGCTACAAGACCGATATTTTCAAATACAACGATTAACAATAACAGGAATACAGCAATCCAGAACACCAGGCTCACAATGCCGCTCCAGTCCATTCCGAAAAATAGGCCGCCATAACCTGAGAATACATGCCCTGAGGCCTGTTTTTCCGGTGCATGTGCAGCTCCCAGCAGATAGGCTAGTCCTGTACCAACCAGCATACTTATCAGCAGGCCACCGTTAGTTCCCCGGATAAATAACACTAGAGCCAGCAATAAAGTCACACAGGATGTAATAACTGCTGGATCACTAAAATGTCCTATGGCAACAAAAGTAGTCTGATGAGCAATCACTATCCCGCTTTTTTGCAGCCCTATAAAAGTCAGAAACAGCCCTATACCGACTGTAATGGCATGCTGCAGGTTTTGGGGAATTGCCTCACTAAGAATACGATAAAGTGATGTGAAGGCCACGATAGCGAACAACACACCTGTTATAACGACTACAGTAAGCGCCTCTCTCCAGTCCAGCTTCATGGAATGAACAAGCGTATAAGTGAAAAATGCGTTAATCCCCATCCCCGGAACCACGATGATAGGCGTCTTCCCGCCAAAAGCCATCAGCAGACAGCCGGTAATTGCCGTCAACAGTGTAGCCACCATTGCCGGTCTAAGCGGCATCCCCGCGTCATGGAGAATCGTCGCATTTACCATAACAATATAAACTGAAGCAAAATAGGAGAGAATCCCTGCAGCCCATTCCCGTTTCCAGTCATTCTCAGGCGCAAGCCCCACACTATTTCGCCAAAAATTCGATTTCATGTACAAAAACCTCCACTGATATTAAGTTCCGCAGGCGGATATTACCCGGAATATAAATCTAATAATCAGCCGTTCATCCCGGTTCAGCTATTATGCCTATTTGTGGCCTGCTTCTTGCAGACCCCGCCTGTTTAACGACAACAAAAGGGCGTACGCAGCCGGATTCCAGCTACTCGCCCTTTTGTCCATTACTCTAATCCTATAACTATAATTGAAACAGCCTCAGCTCAGCGATTCACTTACAAGCTGACGCCTCCAGCCTCAAGCAAATCACGCACGGCAACGCTGACCATAATTAGGCCGGCTACCGGTGGAACAAATGAATTGCTGGCTGGCGGTTGTTTCGCTTTACGTCGATCCGGTGCATTCTCCGGAACAATTTTGTCCGTAACATCCTGACGTGGCTTCATTGGCGGCTCCGTAGAGAAAACCACCTTCACGCCTTTCTTAATCCCATCCTTACGCAGCTTTTGGCGAATGACCCGGGCAATCGGATCATACGTTGTCTTGGAAATGTCCGCTACCTGGAATCTTGTAGGATCCATTTTGTTGGCAGCACCCATGCTTGAAATCATAGGAATTCCACGTGCCAGACATTCTTTAATCAAATGGACCTTGTAGATAATCGTATCTGAGGCATCAATCACATAATCCGGTTTCAGCTTGAACAGTTCCTCATAGGTTTCTTCCGTATAGAACATGTTCAGCGCAATCGCTTCACATTCCGGATTAATCAGCTTCACACGCTCTACCATCAGTTCGGCTTTCTTTTGCCCAACCGTAGTAGTAAGTGCATGGATCTGCCGATTCACATTGGTAATGTCGACGGAATCCTTATCAATCAGAATCAGTCTCCCAATCCCGCTACGAGCCAATGCCTCAACAGCCATACCGCCAACACCGCCGATACCAAGTACCGCTACTGTGCTGTTCTTCATAATCTCCAGACCTTCCGGTCCGATCGCCAGTTCCGTACGTGAGAACTGATGCAGCATGAGGTCAGCCTCCTTCAAAAGCTATGGCGAAGCAGAAATCTGCCTCGCCCGCTTTATTTAATTATTCTTTTTCTTTTTCTTTTTTTGGTTTAAGAGCCAGCTTAATATGCAGTTGCTCCAATTGTGAACCGTCTACTGGCGAAGGTGCATCCATAAGCAGATCCGTTGCACTTGCCGTTTTCGGGAATGCGATAGTTTCGCGCAGATTTGTACGGCCCGCCAACAGCATGATTAGACGATCTAAACCGAAGGCAATACCACCATGTGGAGGTGTACCATATTCGAACGCATCCATCAGGTAACCAAATTTCTCGTAAGCAACCTCATCTGAGAAGCCGAGAGCTTGGAACATTTTTTCCTGAACTTCACGTTTGTAAATCCGCATGGAGCCGCCGCCTACTTCATAACCGTTCAGAACGATATCGTAGGCTTGTGCACGAATTGCACCTGGATCTGTGTCGAACAGATGCAGATCCTCTTCACGTGGACGAGTGAACGGATGGTGTTCTGCTACATAACGTTTCTGATCTTCATCATAACCAAGCAATGGGAAGTCAGTCACCCAAGCGAACTTGAACACGTTATCGTCGATCAGACCCAGCTGACGTCCGATTTTGACACGAAGGGCACCTAGAACGTCCGCTACAACCTTTTTGGTATCAGCGGAGAACAACAGTAGGTCGCCTTCTTCAGCGCCTGTACGCTCCTTCACAGCGGCAATTTCTTCTTCAGTGAAGAATTTGACAATCGGCCCTTTGAACTCGCCGTCTTTCACTTGAATCCAAGCCAAACCTTTCGCTCCATAACGCGCAGCATAAGGTCCGAGATCATCGATTTCTTTACGAGTCCAAGTCCCACAGCCTTTAGCATTTAGACATTTCACTTCTCCGCCTTTTTCGATCACGGAAGCAAATACCTTTACGCCACTTGTGGCAACAATATCGTTCATTTCTACAAGCTCTAATCCAAAACGCAGGTCAGGTTTGTCTGAACCGTATTTGCCCATAGCCTCAGCATAAGTCAAACGTTGGAATGGAAGCTGAATATCCGCTCCTACAGTTTCTTTAAACAGACGTTGCATCAGGTTTTCCATCATACCAAGCAGCTCATCCTGAGACAGGAATGAAGTCTCAATGTCCACTTGTGTAAATTCCGGCTGGCGGTCAGCACGCAGATCTTCATCACGGAAACAACGAGCAATTTGATAATAGCGTTCAATGCCACCGACCATCAACAGCTGCTTGTAGATTTGTGGAGATTGTGGCAATGCGAAAAATTCGCCTTCATGCACACGGCTTGGCACCAAATAATCACGTGCACCTTCCGGTGAGCTCTTAGTTAGGATTGGTGTCTCTACGTCAATAAATCCTTCACTGTCAAGGAAATCGCGGAAAATCTTAGAAGCTTTCGAGCGTAGCAACAGTGTTTTTTGCATTTCTGGACGACGCAGATCCAAGTAACGATATTTCAGGCGAAGAGATTCGTCTACTTCCACTCCATCTTCGATGAAGAATGGAGGGGTCTTAGCAGCGTTCAGCACTTCGATGTCTGTAATTTGAACTTCAATCTCACCTGTCGGCAGATTGCGGTTAATGGTTTCTTCATCACGTTTAACCACGTTTCCTTTAACAGCCAAAACATACTCACTGCGAACCTTATCCGCAATTTGCAGTGCTTCGCCGGAGTAGTCCGGGTTGAATACAACTTGCACAATACCGCTTCTGTCACGCAGGTCAATAAAAAGTACGCCCCCAAGGTCGCGACGGGTCTGGACCCATCCGTTCAAGGTTACCGTTTGTCCAATATGTTCTGGTGTTAATTGCCCACAGTTATGACTTCTTTGCATAATTCACCATTCCCCTTTTTATTTAAAAATACATTTCTACTTAAAAAGTCTTCTTCTATACCAACGCCTGAGCCAGCTCCTCGAGCTTCACAGTCTGCTGTTCCCCTGTACTCATCGACTTCAGCGCAATTACACCATTCTTCAGCTCGTCTTCGCCAAGAATCGCAGTATAACGTGCCGACATACGGTCAGCTGACTTCATCTGTGCTTTCATCTTCCGGCCGAGGTAGTCGCGTTCTGCCGAGAACCCTTGGCTACGCAGAAAGTATAGCTGCTTGGAGATTTCAATGTCAGCCTCTTCGCCAAGAGCTACAAAATACACATCCAGTGGCTTCGCAGTCTCCAGTTCTACCTTCTGATCTTCCAGAATAAGAAGAATACGCTCCAGTCCGATCCCAAAACCAATACCCGGTTGATCCGGTCCACCGATTTCTTCAACCAAACCGTTGTAACGGCCTCCGCCGCCTACGGTATCAATAGAGCCAATGCCAGCTGCTTTATATTCAAACGCAGTATGCGTGTAATAATCCAAACCACGTACAAGACGAGGATTAATCGTGAACTCCACACCCATGATGTCGAGATGCATCTTAACCTTCTCAAAATGAGTTATGCATTCATCATCCAAACTGTCCAAAATGGAAGGCGCATCTGTAAATTTATCCTGATCCACCTTGCAATCCAGTACACGAAGCGGATTACGCTCGATTCGACGCTGACAATCACTGCAGAGGTTATCCTTCATCGGTCTAAGGAATCCCAGCAGCTTCTCCCGGTAAGCCGCACGGCTTGGTGCATTACCCACGGAATTAAGCTCCACTCTTACATCCTTAAGACCTAGATCCTTATAGAATTGGTAGCCCATAGAAATTACTTCTGCATCAATAGCCGGATCCACGGCCCCAAACGCCTCAATCCCAAACTGATGGAACTGGCGATATCTTCCGGCCTGCGGACGCTCATAACGGAACATAGGTCCGATATAATACAGCTTGCTTACATCTGGTTCACCGTATAGCTTGTTCTGAACGTAAGCCCGCACGACACCAGCTGTTCCTTCTGGACGAAGAGCCAAATCACGGTCGCCTTTGTCCTTGAACGTATACATTTCGCCTTCCACAATATCCGTTGTTTCGCCTACTCCACGTTCGAATAACCCTGTGTGCTCAAACATAGGTGTGCGAATTTCCCGGTAGTTAAAACGGCGGCATAAATCTCTGGCCTTCCCCTCAATATACTGCCATTTCTCCACAGCACCCGGAAGCACGTCCTGCGTTCCTGTTGGTTTCTCGAATCTTTCTTTAGCCACAGTCTATCCCTCCTAAAAAATAACCCCTCTAAAGCTGTTCTCTTCATCTGTTTCTATTGCAGAAAAAGCAAAAAATCCCTCGTCCTGTTTTATAAAAAAACAGGGACGAGGGATTATCATAACCAATAATACACCACGTGGTACCACCCACATTCCGGATCAGTAAAAATATACTGAAGCCGCTCAAAGCGGTTAACGCCCGCCTACGCGTAAACGGCTACTGATCGCGGCAATCAACACTGCCCACTTTCGCCGTACGTTCTCGGGGAGGTCATTCATTCGCTCATCAACAGAATCCTTGCAGCCAAGCGATGCCGGGTCATCATCCACTTAAGTAGATGTCAGCCGAATCGACAGGGGATTCTTCTCTGGAGTTGTGGGTTCTCGAATTACTTGGTCCCGTCATCAAAACCATATGATAAAATCGTATATTGTTAATATTCTACTGAACTACTGCATTAAAGTCAAGGTACTAAAAAGGATGCCTATTATAAATTTTGACAGCTTCCGAGTTTTTTATTCAGCAATTATAATGTAACAAAAAAAATGACCTGCAGCCGAATGCTGCAGGTCCATCATCATATATTATTAAAAAGGGGGTCATGCCTTTATTATAAACACGCTATATTAAGGAATCATGTACGTAATATTACGATTATATTACATTCCATGAAAGCGGTTTATTTTTAATAGAATACTATTCGAATTGTTCAACATAAGCCCCTTTGCCCCGGAGGATTTCCACAACTTCATTATAATTCTCTTCTGCTATACTTAGCTCCATCACATAACGAAGTTCACTTAAATCCCCATCCTCGAGATCTCCTTCTGCCACGTTCGCACTAACCTGATCTTCATTCACACTATAATGTGTTTCAGGGTCAGCCCTAGTGTCGGAAGCGGCAATGCCAGGAACCAGCATAGCTCCAGCTGCAGGTGTGCTAGCCGTTCCAAGCGTTCCAGTTGTGCCTGCAACTACAGATGCACTATCCAGTGGAATGATTGGAAACAGAATATTACGATCATTGCCGATAGGGTCTGTGAGCGGCCAAACCTCCAAGCCATCCACCTTGTAGCTAATCAATGCTGTTTTTGCGCCTTCTGCTTCATTTTCAGTTCTGAAATATGCTTGGATTTTTCTGCTCATTGCCATTACCTCCTTGGATTATAAGACTCTAATTTAAATATTGCTTATTTATTTCAGGACCTTCAATATTTCACGAACAAATGCAGGCTCATCTTTTGGTGTACGCGAAGTAATGTAATTGCGATCAACCACTACTTCCTCATCCTTAAACTCCGCGCCGGCATTCACAACATCATCCTTCAGCGGAGGATAAGAGGTAATGGTGCGTCCCTTAAGCAAGTCTGCACTGATCAGAATTTGCGGTCCGTGGCAAATAGAGGCGATAGGCTTGCCTGCTTCATTTGCTTCTTTTACAAACTTCAAAATATCGGCATTTTGCCGTAAATTCTCAGGGGAAGAACCACCCGGGATGACAATCGCATCATAATCACTAGCTTGAACATCGGCGATCGCCTTGTCTGCTGCGTAGGAGACTTCTTTCTTTTTACCTAGCAGGGTCTCCCCTTTTTTCAAACCAATAATGTCAGCTTGATGTCCTGCCTTTATAATTTCATCATAAGGAACCTTCATTTCAGAATCTTCAAAGTCATTAGCCAGTAAGAAAGCAACGTTACTCATGTAATAGTTTCTCCTCTCTGTCTTTAGCAATTAATGATGTTCTAAATATTCTTTCTTGTGGTCTATTACCCTTATGAGGATGCTTTCTAACCTTTAAACTGAAAATAGGCTTCCTACACAACACCGAAAAAGCCGCCTCTTCCACCCGCTTCAGGTACGCGGCAAGAGATTGCGGCTTCTTCCTTTGATCACTAGTGGTTCGGTCTCGCCGTCTAGCTTTTTGGCTAATGCACAGGCTTCCATAGGACTCCCAGTCGGTAGTGCCGGGATACTTCTCCATACCCATGCCTTCTGTGATTGTCTCATTCTTAAACTCCTGCCTTATGCGTGATATCTGCCTGCATTTAGTTTATCCAGCCCAAAGAAGCTCTATCCGCATAAAAAAAAAGATGTCGAAAGTTAGCTCCGGCCAGAAGCAAACTTCGACATCCTCTATTTCGTTAGCTGCGGCTATCCAGAATGAGAGTAACCGGGCCCCAATTGGTCAGCGACACATCCATCATCGCTCCAAATATGCCCGTCTCCACCTGAAGACCTCCAGCTCTAAGCTCTTGATTAAAATAATCATAAAGACGCTCGGCCTCCGCAGGAGCTGCAGCTCCCATGAAATTCGGCCGTCTTCCCTTACGGCAATCTCCGTATAAGGTAAACTGTGACACTGAAAGAATAGCTCCGTTAGTATCCGTGACACTATAGTTCATTTTGCCAGCATCATCTTCAAAAATACGCAGTCCAGCTATTTTATCCGCTAAATATTTGGCATCCTTCTCTGTATCTTCATGGGTAACGCCGACAAGCAGCATCAGGCCATTGCCAATCGCTCCGGTCACTGTCTCATCCACGGTTACTTTGGCGTCCTTACAACGCTGTACTACAACTCTCATCGCACTACTTCGCTCCTTGCCTTATTGCATGATCCGATTCACTGTATATACATCCTTGACTCGCTTTACTTTATCTACAACGGATTGCAGATGCTCCGTATTACGAATAAGGATGGTCATATGAATCATTGCCATCTTATTCTTGTCAGAGCGCCCAGTGACCGCTGAAATGTTCGTTTTGCTCTCGGACACAGCCTGCAGTACTTCATTGAGCAGTCCATTGCGATCATGGCCTGTAATCTCAATATCCACACTGTAGTTCGCTTCCATCGTGCCTTCCCATTCCACTTCAATCACTCTAGCTGCTTCTTCTCCGTCACCTTCACCCGGAATGTTAGGACAATCCTGGCGGTGTACAGATACGCCCCGGCCCCGTGTAACATAACCTACAATGTCGTCACCCGGAACCGGGTTGCAACATCGTGCAAAACGAACAAGTAAGTTTTCAATTCCTTTTACACTAACGCCATTGGTGGGTTGATTTCGTCTCTCGCCGGATGACTTGATCTCCTTCATCTCTGAAGTAAGCTCCAAGTGATTAGCAGCTTCTTCCTGCTCCTTGCGCAGCTTCTCCGTCAAACGGGAGGCAATCTGCGAAGCGGTAATCCCACCAAAACCAACGGCAGACAACATATCCTCTACATCATTAAAAGCGAATTTTTTCGCTGCTTCCAATAGTTTTTCATCAGAAATCCACTCAGAAACTTCAACATTCAGGCGCTTCAGCTCACGTTCAATTGCTTCGCGACCTTTTTCGACATTTTCCTCACGTTTTTCTTTTTTGAACCATTGCTTAATTTTGCTTCTTGCGTGAGAGGATTGTGCAATTTTGAGCCAGTCACGGCTAGGCCCGTAAGAATGCTTAGACGTCAAAATCTCAACAATATCGCCCGTCTTCAGCTTGTGATCAAGCGGCACGATCCGCCCGTTCACCTTGGAACCAATTGTACGATTGCCCACTTCTGTATGAATGCGGAACGCGAAGTCAAGAGGCACAGAACCGGCAGGAAGCTCGATAACCTCACCTTTAGGAGTAAATACAAACACCAGATCTGAGAAAAAATCCATTTTCAGTGATTTTACGAACTCTTCGGCATCCTTAGCTTCATGCTGCAGCTCCAATATTTCGCGAAAGAAAGGCATCCGATTCTCCGGATTAGCATTATTACTGCTGCCTTCTTTGTATGCCCAATGTGCGGCTATCCCGTATTCTGCCGTGCGGTGCATTTCCCAGGTGCGAATTTGCACCTCAGTAGGCTCTCCGCCTGGTCCTACCACAGTAGTATGCAGAGATTGGTACATATTGGCTTTTGGCATAGCTATATAATCTTTAAAACGCCCCGGCATTGGCTTCCATAAGGTATGAATAATTCCAAGGGTTGCATAACAGTCCTTGATATTATCCACAATGATACGAATGGCCAGCAGGTCATAAATTTCATTAAACTGCTTGTTTTTTGTGCTCATTTTGTTATAAACACTGTAAATATGCTTCGGGCGGCCGGAGAGATCACCTTCAATGCCCATTTCATCCAGCTTGGCACGAATACGGCCAATTACGCTGTCGATAAATTGCTCACGTTCAGCCCGCTTCTTATGCACCAGATTAGCAATCCGGTAATACTGCTGCGGGTTCAAGTAACGAAGCGCAATATCCTCCATCTCCCACTTAATCGCAGAAATCCCCAGCCGGTCAGCTACAGGACAGAAGATCTCCAACGTCTCATAAGAAATACGGCGCTGGCTCTCTTCAGATTGGTATTTTAACGTTCGCATATTATGCAGACGGTCCGCCAGTTTAATGACAATGACCCGGATATCCTGAGCCATAGCAATAAACATTTTGCGGTAATTCTCGTTCTGCTGCTCTTCCTTTGAGCGAAAGCGAATGCGTTCCAGCTTCGTTAAGCCGTCAACAAGCATTGCGCAGGTATCGCCAAATTTAGCGCGGATTTGTTCCAGTGAGACCGTCGTATCTTCCACCACATCATGCAAAAGCGCTGCAACAATAGATATAACATCCATTTGCATATTGACGACAATATCTGCCACCGCCAGCGGATGCAGAATGTATGGCTCCCCCGACTTGCGGATCTGCCCGTGATGAGCCTGATCGGCAAATTCATAAGCTTCCCGGATGCGGAGAAGATCTTTATCTTTTATATAGGCGCCAGCCTTATCAATTAATCGCTCAATGCCCATTCTCGTCGTATCCGATTCCTTTCTATAATAAAATGAACCCGCAACTGTTCAAAAATCTGCAGGTTCCAATCATTTCATTTGTCCAAGCTTACTTACGCCCTTATTCAAAGTTGTCTATAATTATGAGGCTTAAGGAGGATTACGTCAACACTTGCCATCTCATGGTATTCCAGAAGTAAAAGTAATTAAATTCGGACAAATTAATAACACTTGTGAAAATGTTGTTGTAAAAAAGCCAAGTTCTATTTAATCTAGTAAAGGCGGATTTTCGCCGGACAACATAATATCAGATAAGAAAGAGGAGTGAACTCCATTGCAACGCGAAATTCAAGTTAACGAAAAACTTCCATGGGGCCCAGGCTTTCTATTAAGTCTCCAGCATTTGTTTGCCATGTTTGGCAGTACAGTGCTAGTGCCTAACTTGTTCGGGGTCGACCCTGGAATGATTTTGCTTATGAATGGTATCGGTACATTGCTGTACATTTGGATCTGTCGCGGTAAAATCCCTGCGTACCTTGGTTCCAGCTTTGCCTTTATTGCACCGGTATTGTCAGTACTCAGTCGTTACCCAAATGATCACATGAAGGGATACTCGCTAGCTTTGGGTGCTTTTATCGTCACTGGTATTATATTCGTGCTCGTGGCATTGATCATTCGTTATGCAGGAACCAAATGGATTGATGTTGTTTTCCCTCCAGCAGTAATGGGAGCGATCGTAGCTACGATCGGACTAGAACTTGTACCTGTTGCCGCACGAATGGCAGGACTTATTGCTCCTGAAGGCGTTGCAGTTGCAGACTGGACGCCAGATGGCAAAACAATCGCACTTTCTATGGTGACGCTTGGTGTAACTGTAATTGGAGCTGTACTCTTCCGCGGTTTTCCAAAAATCATTCACATCCTTATTGGTATCGTCACTGGTTATGGTTTAGCATATATTTTGAAAATGGTGGATACCGCTGCTATCTCTAATGCAAAATTTTTAGCGCATCCTTCCATCGTTACTCCTTCATTTGATTGGAATGTAATATTCACTATTATCCCGGTATCATTAGTTGTTATCGTTGAGCATATTGGACATTTACTTGTAACAAGCAATATTGTCGGCAGAGACTTGGCAAAAGATCCTGGACTTGACCGCTCCCTGATGGGGAACGGGATATCTACAATTATCTCCGGTTTTATCGGTTCTACTCCAAATACAACCTACGGTGAAAATATCGGGGTTATGGCGTTGACTAAAGTATATTCGGTATATGTAATCGGCGGCGCAGCGGTGATTGCTATTCTGCTTTCATTCTCTGGAACTTTCTCCTCCGTTATCGCTAATATTCCAACCCCTGTAATGGGTGGTGTATCCCTGTTGCTGTTTGGTGTAATTGCGGCTTCCGGATTACGTATTTTCGTTGAGCAAAAAGTTGATTTTTCCAAAGCTACGAACATGATTATGGCTACGTTGGTACTCGTTGTGGGAATCAGTGGTACAACCCTTACTATGGGCAACGTTAAACTTAGTGGTATGGCGCTGGCTACAATTGTTGGTATCGTATTGGCACTGTTCTTCAAACTCATTGAAGTGCTTGGACTCTCTAATGATGGCGGAGAAAGTGATAAAACTGCCCATTAATCGGTTGTAAAAATAGAATTTTAAAAAAGCTGCTCCAACATCCATTTATGGACTTGGGCAGCTTTTTTTATTGACTCAGATACAAACAGCAACTCTCCGCCAAAAGGCAGATAACTGCTGTTATTATCTTACATTTTCCAATTAATGTTTAACTTCCACACTTTGCGTCACGCGCTAATCTTTGCACTTTTCAGCATAATTCGAGAGCCGAATCCCCGTTTATTTCCCGGGAAAAGACAAACTTTACAAGATTAATCCTCGTAATTCACCAAGGAAAGAACTTCAACTCCAGAAAGCTTATTACGCCCAGCAAGCTCAACCAGCTCAATCAGAAAAGCAGCACCTACCACTTTACCGCCAAGCTGTTCTACAAGGTTAACCGAAGTAGCAATAGTTCCACCAGTAGCCAATAAATCATCAGCGATCAATACTTTTTGACCAGGCTTGATAGCATCTGTGTGAACAGCAAGGGTGTCCTTGCCATACTCAAGATCATAACCTACCTCTATAGTCTCATATGGAAGCTTGCCGCTTTTACGAATCGGCACAAAACCCACTCCCATCGCATAAGCAAGAGGTGCTCCAACTACGAAGCCACGTGCTTCTGGTCCAGCGATAACGTCGATTTCCAAGTGCGCTACGAGAGCTTTCAACGCGTCAATTGCTTGGCGATAAGCCTCTCCGTCCTTAAGCAATGTGGTGATATCTTTAAAACTAATACCTTCTTTAGGGAAATCAGGAATCACACGAATACTATCTTTAAAATCCAAATTTATCATCTCCTATAAGTTTTGTAAGCATAAGCTACAGTGATTTCAGATCGGCAAAACTTGCTTCGTAAGCATACGCTTTGTTATTTAAGCGTTGCATTTTTATACACCGTTGGGTACGCTCAGCAGTTCCTATTTGCATGGATTATGATACGCCTAAACGACGCGATAACATCCAGTCCTGTAACTCTGACAGGCTGCCCTCCATGAAGTATTGCTCCATCTCCGCCATCTGTCCCAGTCGGACAAAATGACTCGATGCTGTCAGACTTTTTGCTACTGGCTGAGTAATAAACGCCACACTTCCCTGACTTCTTTTAATAAAATCAAGCTCCTCAAACACATCAAGCATGTTGTTAAGCATGCGGATACTTAACGAGGACTGGCGGCTTAACCGCAGCAAAACTTCGTTCTCAGGCGTTGCAACTGAAGTGATTGAAGCCAACAGTTTATAAAGTATTTTGAAATGATCCCGTGTGGGAGTAATAAGTCGTTCTCGGCCATCCTTGATAGAATGCAATAACGCAATATTATCAGCATTAGGGAAGGTTTGGAGCAGCGCATCCAATTGTTCAGGAGTCTCCGGCATATCCAGTAAGCATAACAGAGAGACATGCCCTGCTTCCTGAAGGGGCTCATCCTTAACAGCGGCGCTAATGCCAGCTTCTTTATCATATACCCATAAAGACATTCCTATCAATTCACTTGCAGGCGTACTACGTCCATTCTGAAACACTGCAGCAGCTCGATACGGTCCCGCACCACTATAAGGAAGAAGTAGTTCTCTAATATGTGCGGCTTGCCGTACGGCGTCAGCAGCACCACGAAGATCGAATAACTGAGCGTCCTGCACAGATAAATCCTGCAACATCAGCTGTGATTTGCGTGAGCCATTCCATTCATTGATCGACAGCTCAGCTAACACGTTGATTGTAGTACCCGCCGGTAGCAGCCTGGATAAAGCGCCTTTGCCAAAAGCCAAGGCTTCAATGCTGCTTTTCCCCTGTTGCAATACAATCTTCAGGTGTTTTCCATCTTGACCCATTGTACGTGTCTCTTTCACGGTAGCCCCGCGAATAATAAACTTCGGCAACGGATTAGACATTCCGAAAGGTGCAAGCCTTTCCAATTCTAACGCGGTCTGCAGTGATAAATCCGAGATTGACACCTCGGCATCAGCGGAAGCAACAGGAACGAAATGCTCTGGCGTTAACACCCCGGACGCATATTCATTTAATGCTGCAGCAAAGGCTTCTAATCCATCCCGATGCAGGCTCATTCCCGCAGCGGCTGGATGACCTCCAAAATGATCCATTAAATCAGAACAAGAAGAAAGTGCAGCGTAGATATCAAGTCCAGGTATGGAGCGAGCAGAACCTTTGCACATTCCGGTCTCTGGATGTATATCCAGAATGATCACAGGCCGATAATAACGCTCCAGCAGTTTGGAAGCCACTATACCTACCACACCTACATTCCAGCCATGATCAGCAAGAACAATGATGTCTGGGATTTCGCCACCCTGTGTCATCTGCTCCAGCTTGGCAGTGGCCTCAACAACAATTCTTTCTACCACCAATTGGCGTTCTTTGTTAAGCAGGTCAAGCTCTCCAGCTAGCTGCTCTGCCTCAGCTGCATGCTCGGTAGTGAGGAGAGACACAGCTCGTCCAGCATGGTCCAGGCGACCACTGGCATTGATGCGCGGCGCCATACCAAAAGCGATATTGACCGCACTCACAGTGCTCATGTTCACACCGCTGACAGCGAGTAAGGCACGAATCCCCGGGAAACTGGAATGCCGCATACTTTCCAAGCCATTTCTAACAATCTCACGGTTTTCGCCAAGCAGCGGCATTAAATCCGCAACCGTTCCTATCGCTGCAATCTCTGCCCATTCTGTGGGAGTCTCTTCCCCTAGAATAGCTTGAGCAAGCTTATAAGCCACACCTACACCCGCTAATCCCTTGAACGGATAAGGGCAGTCTGGCAGCTTGGGATTAATAAGCGTATAGGCCTCTGGCAAAAGCTCAGGAGGTTCATGGTGATCCGTAACGATCACATCGATCCCCAATTCATTAGCGTAAGCAACCTGATGATACGCGCTAATGCCAGTATCTACGGTAATGATTAAGGAGACACCTTGCTGTAAAGCCCAATCCAGGGCATGATTATGCAGCCCATAACCCTCGTTAGAGCGGTGTGGGATATAAATATCAAAGGAAGCGCCTAAATAGCGCAGCAGATGAATCATAAGTGCTGTGCTGGACACCCCGTCAGCATCATAATCGCCATAAATAAGAATATGTTCTTCTTCTTTTAAAGCCTTTCTAATTCTAGGAACCGCTTCAGCCATTCCTTTGAGTAGGAACGGATCATGCTGTTCTTCCTCACTGCCATCCATGAAGCTTAGAGCTTCATGAGGCGTGTTCATTCCTCTATTTACTAATAGTGAGGATAAGAGTGGAGAAATAGAAAGGCTCCGGGCCATATCCCTAACTGTGTCGGGATTGGCTGCCGGAGATTGCCATCTTGTTTTTGAATAAAGCAATAGAACTCACCTTTCTCTCACCTTGCAAACTACTGAAGCAACGTAGGAATATCATTATCCGGCAATTCATAATTGCTTTTGTACGGATAGCCGGGATCATAAGGAACAACGTCCATATGTACCTCACCGACATGAACAAACCGGTGCTGCAGCAGCTTCCTAGCGCATTCCGAAATATCCTGTGCTTCCATCACCGTAATCCGCGGATTCACACTGATCTTCACTTGAAGATTCACATAATTCCCTTGCTCAAGTGCCTTCAAATGTTCTACGCGAATGACGCCATGAACACGTTGCACTGTTTCAATAAAATTAGCGGCTTCCTCCGAAGGAAGCTCCTGCGCATTTTTAGTGTTAATAGAGCTAGCAATGAGTGAATAGCCTTTACGAAGAATTAAAACTCCGGTTAAGAGTGCGGCAATAGGATCCATATAAGATAGAGGATGCCAATAGGTACCACCCATGGATAATGAAATTCCGACTAATACTGTGATAGATGTATATAAGCTGAAACGATGACTATTAACATATGCAGCGTGACTGCCATCACCTATTTTTTTAAAGTAGCGATATTGATATTGAAATACAGCTTCTTTAAACACAATAGATACTAAGACGGTTACAAACGCCAGCTGTCCGTGTGTAGATGATTTTCCATCTGTTAAGTCGCGGATTGCAGAGAAAGCGATCTGCAGTCCCCCCATAAGAATAAATACCGAAAAAAGTATAGCCAGCAGCGGCTCCTTAGTGCCCCGTCGTTCTTCGATCCTTTGTTTACTCTTTCTCCCTTGCTCAGAGCGCCACGGAAGAATATCCGCCAGTTTGGCTGCTGCATCTGCTCCGGAATACAAAGCATCCCCCATTAATGCCTTGCTCCCTGAAATATAGCCAAAACTCCCCTTAGCTACTGCCAAAGTAACATCGCTAATGATCCCTGTCCAAGCAACCGTCTCGCTTTGCGGTGATCGTTCTTTATTCATACGAGGCCCTCCTTACCAATAGCAAGTAATCTCATGATGATTCAATACACATGACATGACCCTAAAGATTTCGAAAGCCGCGTCGCATTTGACGCGGCTTTCTTAAACGTATAAGAAAAGTAGAACTTAGAACTTCGATGCTAATTTCTTCTAACCTTTATTCGGGCTGCTTTTCACTTTAACCTTCTCACGCTTTTTAAGCACTAACCAGAGTGGACTTGCAATAAAGATGGAAGAGTAAGCTCCGAAGAGCAAGCCGATTACCATCGCAAGCGAGAACATCTTAATCGACTCGCCTCCGAACAATAACAGGAAGAACGCCGCAATAAATACGGTAAATGCGGTATAGAGAGAACGCATGAGCGTTTGAGCCACACTTTTATTCACAAGGTGTTTCAAGTCTTCATAAGTTTTCTGTTTACCAAAACGTAAATTCTCACGGATCCGGTCAAAGATAACGATCGTATCATTGATGGAATAACCGATGATCGTAAGCACCGCTACAATGAACGTCAAATCCACTTCCAAGCGGAAGATAGAGAAGAGCGCGACTACGATAAAGGCATCATGGAGCAAGGCCACAATCGATGCCACGGCGAAACGCCATTCAAAACGAATACTTACATAAATAATAATCCCCAGACAAGAAATCAGAACTGCATAAATAGCATTACGTGCCAATTCTTTTGCCATTTCAGTGTCCACGGTATTAATTTCAAATGATGCTTTGTCATCCAGCTTAAGGATTTCAGCTTTTAGGGCTTCATCTTGAGCCTCATCAAGAACTTCGTCATAGCGGATATTCACACGCTGATCACCAAACGAGATCGTTGGTTCATGATCGACATCGATTGCACTAGTTGCAGTCTTAACCTGATCCAAGTTCAAATTCTTGGAAAGGGAGATGTCCACATTAGATCCAGCTTTAAAGTCAACGCTGTAATTCAGGCCAAATGTCGCCAGGAAAATCAATCCTGCTACTGTCAATGCGATAGAGAAAATATAGAAATATTTACTCAAATGTACGAAATCAAGCTCTTTCTTAAAGCGCACGGATTTCACTCTCCTTAACACCGAAGCTCTTCGGTTTGTTCAGCTTACCCGCTTTGACAAGCTGGCTAAGCAACCAGTGGGAGAAATAAAGATTCGTGGCGATACTCAGCACGATTTCTACAATCAGCACCAATGCAAAGCCTTTGACCGCACCTGTACCGAAGGCAAACATAACTGCTGCCACAATAATAGTAGTCACATTGGAGTCCATTACTGTCCGGAAAGAGGATTTATTCCCCGCTTTAACGGAGGACAGTATACTTTTTCCACTGCGCATTTCTTCCCTTATCCGTTCGTTGGTAATGATATTGGCATCGACCGCCATACCTATACCCAGAATAAATGCGGCTATACCAGGCAGCGTCAAGGTGAAGTCTGCGAAGACGAAGACCGCAATTAGCGCCCATGTATGCAAGAGCAAGGCAAAACTAGCCAAAAGACCTGGCAAACGATACATTCCGATCATGAAAATAAGGATAATCACAGAAGCCAGCAGACCTGCTCGAATCGTTTGATCAAGCGATTGCTTACCCAGGGTAGCACCCACACTTTGGGAATATTTCTCCGTCAGCTTCAGTGGCAATGCACCTAGGTTAATAGTGTCTGCAAGTTCACGTGCTTCCTTAATTGTATAGTTACCCGAAATAGAAGCACTGCCATCGGTAAGTACTGCTTGTACCGTAGGGTCAGATAATTTGTTCTCATCCAAGTAAATTGCGAGATTATTTCCTAAGAGACGTTTAGTAATCTCTGCAAATTTGTCCTTGTCCTTAATCTTGATGCTGATGATTGGCTGATTCAGGTTATCCCGTCCAACTTCTGCAGCACCTTCAACAAAATCACTACCTACCAGTTCGATTTTGCTGTAAGTTCCCTCAGCGTCACCTTCAGCAGCACTACGGAAAGTCAGAACTGCAGGTTCCTTCATTTTTTTACGAACCTCGGCTTCATCCGTTACGCCCGCAATTTTCAAACGGATACGGTCCGTACCTTCAGTAGTTACCTCTGGTTCACTTGTTCCGAGCGCATTCGCCCGTTTTTCTAAGCTTTCCGCTGTCTTCAGCAGAGAAGCTCGGGACAATGCTGCTCCCGCTTCCATAGGCTCAGCATGATACAAAATCTCAAATCCGCCTTTCAGGTCAAGACCAAGTCTAACCTTGTCCAGCAGTCCAGGAGTAGTAAATGCCATAACGCCTGTCAAAACGAGCACGGTAATAAAAAAGCCCATTAGTCTCTTCATGCTCTAGCTAGTTCCCCTTTCATTAACTCAATATTCCTATTATAGCTACACGCGAAATGACCGTCAATTCACAGCATTGATAGAGCTATACTCACACAAAGAAACGGCCGCCCCTGCTTAAATCAGCAAGACATCCGTTTTAATAGGAGATGTGGAGTTATTATTCTCTTACTTTACTGCTTTATCAGGCAGTTCGCAAAAAGAAATATGTGGTTTATTGTTCAGTTCAACCCCCGATAGGCCGCAATAGTCAAATAATTCATGTAACTATTGGCTTTCAAGGAATAAATGTCGTTTACCAGCTTATGTAGGGGAGGCAAGCCTTCCTTATCATAATTACGGCTGATGCAATCCCAAATATCCTTGCTGGTTACATACTCATAGCCGAGGAGCCGGAATTCTTCAGCTTTGCTGCGGCACATGGCTTCGATTTCTTCACTATGTTGATCATGATTCCACTGTTCCGATTCCACGTGTTGACACCTCCAAAGATCGCTCATGTTCGTATGCTCACCATAGATATTCGACTCTTGTTCTTCGCTTTCCTTCTTCCGTCACAAAAAGTTAATGCCACTAAAACAAGGCATGCCGAGATAGGGGTACAGCATATCCATAAGAATAGACAAGTTCACCAGCGTTTTATTTCATTTTGGGAAGAAGGCGTGACCTTTGAAGAAACAGAGCTTTATACAAGGAACTTTAATCTTGCTAGCCGCCGGCATCATTAATCGGATGCTTGGATTTATTCCCCGGATTGCTTTACCACGTATTATCGGAGCAGAAGGTGTGGGTCTGTATCAGCTCGCGTATCCTTTTTTTCTTGTGCTGGTTACTGTCATTACAGGCGGGATTCCACTGGCGATAGCCAAGATGGTTGCGGAAGCAGAAGGAGAGAATCGGCCTGAAAAATCAAGGCTGATTTTACGTACTGGACTTGCCCTTAGTGTTGGACTTGCAATCTTCTTTACTTTGGTTGCTTTGGTAAGTGCCTCATGGGTCTCCAATGTTATCTTAACAGACCATCGGGTTTATTATACGTTTATTGCCATGATCCCAATGATTGGGATTGTCGCCGTATCTGCAATCTACCGCGGTTATTTCCAAGGCAAGCAGAACATGATTCCATCGGCGCTCTCCTCCATCTTCGAATCTTTAGTGCGAATATTCTTTATGCTATGGTTCTCCTGGTTGTTGCTTCCTAAGGGTATTGCTATGGCGGCGGCTGGAGCGATGTTAGGTGTGACGGTAGGAGAAATTGGCGGAATGTTAGCGATTCTGTGGCAATATTATGTCATTACTAAAAAAGATAAAAAGCAGACAAATCCGACTCCAGAGCACCCCGCTCTCGAGCCGGAGGTTATCTCATCTGATACACAAGGTGTGAAAGCCAACTCCCCCATATTACGGCGGTTACTAGGCATATCCATTCCCGTTACGGCAAGTCGGCTTGTCGGCTCTTTTTCGTATCTGCTGGAATCTATTATTACTGTGCGCAGTCTCGCCTTGGCAGGTATAGCCGCTGCTGCCGCTACAGCTCAGTACGGGTCTTTACAAGGGATGGTTATTCCTTTATTGCTGCTGCCCGGGGCATTAACCTCTTCACTTGCTGTGTCTCTGGTTCCTTCCATATCAGAAGCTGCCGCAAGAAAGGACTTGCCCACCATTCACAAGCGTATGCATCAAGCGTTGCGGCTTGCGCTGGTAACAGGTGCTCCTTTTGCTGTTCTTATGTAT
The DNA here is from genome assembly GCF_038002705.1 of Paenibacillus sp. FSL H7-0716. NCBI lineage: Bacteria > Bacillati > Bacillota > Bacilli > Caryophanales > Paenibacillaceae > Paenibacillus > Paenibacillus sp. FSL H7-0716. Next base: position 30,879 of record NZ_JBBODA010000014.1, on the reverse strand, counting down.
ATCCTGGCGGTCCCGCTATGCAATTTGTTATATGGCAACGCGGATACAGCCCCTATGCTGAAGCTTATGGCTCCATTCGCCTTGTTCATTTATGTTCAAGCTCCCTTACAAGCTGCGCTGCAAGCTATGGATCGACCGGGCAGGGCACTCATCAATACCTTAATTGGAGCAGTAGTCAAAATCATTCTGATCGTAATACTGGCATCTCAACCTGAGTATGGAATTTATGGCGCCATCATAGCCATTATTGTGAACAGCATTCTGGTTACGCTGCTTCACGGATACAGTGTGGTCAGTCTTATTTCATTATCTTTAAGAGTAACCGAAACCATAAAAACCTTATGTGCAATGGTCGTTATGGGAGCGGGCGTGCATTATGTATACACTTCCATTCCCATTGCAGATGTACAATGGATTCAATTTATATTTGCCTCTGCGATAGGAATGGTCCTGTATTTCGGAATCAGTCTGTTAGCTGGCCTTATCTCAATTCGTGATTTGGACCGTCTGCCGTTTATCAAACGCAGGCTCTAAAAGGTTATCTGTTGTCCAAACGGTCGACATAAATTCTGCCCTTATGATCTATGGAGCATAGAAAAACATTTTTGAAATCAGATACTCCCTTTTGGCGAATTTGAGTTCTTAACCAAAATCTGGTTTTTCCAATCATCTCTAAATTCTGATCCTGCACCTTTCCATCCATAATCAGAGGGATTGGAAGTCCTTCATACCTGATCTTATTCTTCGGCAGTTCTATCTTACGGTTCTTGTTCCCTTTATTATCGTCACTCTTTTTATGCTCAGCAGCTGCACTGCTATTGCCTGATGGGTTAGAGGATGAACTCCCCTTCTCTTTCTCGAATACGGTTAGCTGTCCACTAGGCTCCAGGATCGCAAATTCCACGTCAGCAGGACTGGCGATGTTCTGTCCACGCAACTGCTGCAGCAGATCATCAATATTATATCTCTGCCTACGCATTTCGCCCCGGTGCAGCTTGCCGCCAGAAATGAGTATGCTCGGTTTGCCGTCCATTAAAAGTCTGAGCTTTCTGCTCTTAAGACTGAGCTGAGCCACAATCACCTGTATCAACACCAATGTTGCCATCGGAACGACTCCTTCATAGATCGGCCGATTAATATCCTCAAGCACAAAAACAGCAATCTCGGCAATCATGATGGAGATCGTTAAATCAAATACAGACAGCTTACCTATTTCCCTCTTCCCCATGATGCGCATACACAGGAATATGAAGAAATACATCAGCACGGTCAAGAAAATATGGGTAGAGATATGCTGGAACATATAGCTTCGCTCCCCTCCATTCTCACCCGCAGACTTGTTTCCTCGGGTGGATTAATGTAACCCTATTCTGACCGCTCTGTGCAGGGAACATTCGGAAGCCGGCATATTAATTAATGGTAAAAAGGCTGCAATGCCCTTTCTTGTACTATTGGGGCAAGCCATCCCATACAATGAATAATAACTATGTTGATTCTTTTTCCTCAAAAAAACTTTAGGAGGTTGTACCATGTATTTAATCCGGCGCATGTTCTCATGGAGAATAGCCAATCCTGTGTTATCTGGCCTATGTCGATCATTCCTTTGGATGCTGATGGGTGCGTTTGTCCTCTCACTTTTGTTATGGGGCAGCAGTCTGAAGGAGCAGGATCTCTCAATGTACACGTACATTGTACACGGCATAGCTGCAGCATTCGGAGGACTAACCGCCGGTCGCAGAGCCACGAGCAAAGGCTGGTATCAAGGAAGTCTTACAGGCGCATTTTATGGGGTTATCGTTCTGTTGATCGGTTTTTTGGCACTGGACAGCGCACCCTCTGGTGTGGATCTGCTATGGGTTCTGGCAGCTGCAGCAATTGGCGCTCTCGGCGGAATGTTTGGCGTTAATTTACAAAAAAGCTAAAATTATAATTCCATTAAATTCGAAACATTCCTTGAAAATATGTTAAACTGTGATCATCTGACTTCATTAAGAGATCAAGGAGGCTTCGATTGCTTTGTTTTACCAATCAATGAACCATATTGTTTTGTACACAGTTGCATTAGTAGTGATATTAGTATGGATTGGCGCTAAACGTAATCCACTCATGGCATTGGTTGAAATTGGGAAAGAGATGCTGCGATCCTATAAGTTTTTGTTGCTGATTGCAGGAATGTTTGGCGTATTAGCCATAAATAAATATGAACTGCAAATTGAACAAAAAATGCATCTTACCTCTGATTATACGCCGTTTATATTTGGCCTAGAGGGTCATTTTGTCCAAGCCGTTCAGGATATATTCTACAGTCCATGGTTAACACCGATCATCGTCTTTTTCTACATTTTCATGCTTCAGTCTGTTCTAGCAGCTTCATTAGGGGTCTATCTGTTAGATAAAAACCGGGTGATGTTATATGCCACCTGCTATGCTATTATTATCAACTATGCCTTGGCGATTCCATTCTATCTTTACTTCCCGGTAAACGAGGTTTGGTCCTATCTGCCGGCAGGCGTCAAATTTACTATGCTGGATGTATTTCCGAAATTCGAACAGGAATATAGACCGCTATCCGGTCTCAATAACTGCTTCCCGAGTCTACATACGTCCATATCTGTTACAATGGCACTTCTGGCCTTCCGTTCAGGGAACCGCCGCTGGATGGTCATCACTAGCATTTCTGCAGTTGTAATCGTCTTTGGAATCTTCTATCTGGGCATTCATTGGCTTACAGATATGATTGGTGGAACCTTGCTAGCTGTACTAGCCTCTACAGTTGGCGTTCAACTCGCCAAATTAACTTTGCGGGGACGTGAAGAATCGCTTACCGTTCCGAGCCGCGTAACAAATGTACGTTAAAGTTAAACTGCTAAATCGAAATAACCTTGAAGATCAAAAAAGCGGTGTCCTCTCCAATGAGAAGACACCGCTTTTTATGTACTTAAATAACAAGTCTATACTTTCTCTTCGACATCCGTCGCCACTGCGTGACTAATGGAACCCCGATCAAAAGTCAGCTTAGTTACATCGTTGACCCGCAGAACCACGATATCATCGGAAATCTCCATGATCGTACCGTGAAGTCCTCCAATAGTAACGATTTTATCGCCCTTTTTCAGAGCTTTCAACATTGCGTTACGAGTTTTGGTCTTCTTTTGTTGCGGACGAATCAGCAAGAAGTAGAATACTACAAACATAAGGACAAAGGGACCTACCAGGCCTAGTATACTACCTCCACCACCTGCGCCAGCTGCATATTGAAACGATTGAATCATATTTCTCCCCCCTTTCAAAGTACATTAAAGCATGACTCTTAAATCAAACCCTAAAAGCCTTTAAGATTATCATATAATCCGTATTTGGCAAAAAACTCATCGCGAAAATCAAGCAGCCGATCTTCTTTGATGGCTTCACGCACTTTACGCATTAAATCCAACAAGAAGTGCAAATTGTGGTATGTCGTCAATCGAAGTCCGAAGGTTTCATCGGCTTTGATTAGATGGCGCAAATAAGCGCGGGAATAATTCCGGCATGTATAGCAATTGCACTCCGGATCAAGCGGCCCAAAATCACGGGCATACTTAGCGTTGCGTACAACGAGTCTTCCCTGACTGGTCATCGTTGTTCCATTACGGGCAATACGAGTAGGCAAGACACAGTCGAACATGTCCACTCCTCGGATTGATCCTTCCAGCAGCGCATCCGGTGAACCCACGCCCATCAAATAGCGAGGTTTGCCTTGTGGCAGCAGGGGAACTGTATAATCCAGCACTTCATACATTAGCTGCTTGGACTCTCCGACGCTGAGCCCCCCAATAGCATACCCCGGGAAATCCATGGAAGTCAAATCAGCCGCGCTCTGACGGCGCAGATCTTCATACATGCCCCCTTGCACGATAGCAAAAAGACCCTGATCGTTAGGACGAGCATGACTTTTCAGGCAACGTTCTGCCCAGCGCGTGGTGCGCTCCAGTGATTTTTTTACATAATCATATTCAGCCGGGAATGGAGGACATTCATCAAATGCCATCATTATATCTGAACCCAGGGAGTTCTGAACCTCCATCGCTACTTCCGGAGACAGGAATTTCTTATCCCCATTTAGATGAGAACGGAAATGAACTCCTTCTTCCGTAATCTTGCGCATGTCGCTTAACGAGAATACTTGAAACCCGCCGCTGTCTGTCAGAATCGGACGATCCCAGTTCATGAACTTGTGCAGTCCACCAGCTTCACGAACAATATCATGGCCTGGTCTTAGAAACAGATGGTAAGTATTGCTCAAAATAATATGGGCATCCATCTCTTTCAGCTCTTCAGGACTCATGGTCTTTACTGTAGCTTGTGTGCCGACTGGCATAAATGCTGGTGTCTCAATCACACCATGTGGAGTGTGGACTCTTCCAAGTCTGGCTCCGGATTGTTTGCACGTTTTGATGTGCTCATAAGTAATTGCTGCCATAAGTTAACCCATCCTCTTACCTTAATAAATAAACATTGCATCTCCAAAGCTAAAGAATCGGTACTTCTGCTCTATCGCTTCTTCATAAGCAGCTAGAATATGTTCCCGACCTGCCAAAGCGCTAACCAACATAACCAAAGTAGACTTTGGCAGGTGGAAATTGGTAATTAGCGCATTTACTACACTGAACTTATACCCTGGATAGATAAAAATATCCGTCCAGCCGCTGCATTCCACAAGCGGACCACCTTCACATTGTCTTCCGACCGTTTCAAGTGTCCTACAAGACGTTGTGCCAACTGCAATAATACGACCGCCTCGTGCCTTAGTAGCATTTATGGTATCTGCCGTTTCTTGAGACATTACGAAATACTCAGAATGCATAACATGCTCTTCAACCTTCTCTACAGACATCGGACGAAAAGTACCGAGACCTACATGAAGGGTGATATAAGCGATTTTTACACCCTTAGCCTCAATCTGTTTCAGCAATTGTTGGGTAAAATGAAGCCCTGCGGTAGGCGCAGCGGCCGATCCCTCATGCCGAGCATACACAGTCTGATATCGTTCACGATCATCCAGTGTTTCCTTAATATAAGGTGGCAACGGCATCGTTCCCAGCCTGTCCAGAATCTCCTGAAAAATACCCTGATATATGAAACGAAGCGTACGGCCGCCCATATCAGCTTCGTCCTCGATAACGGCACGAAGCTCATCACTAAAGATGATCACCGCGCCTGTCTTGAGCTTTTTCCCTGGCTTTACAAGAGCTTCCCAGCGATCATCCCCAAGATTCTTCAGGAGAAGTACTTCCGCCTTAGCACCAGTATCTTCTTTCACTCCAAACAATCTCGCTGGAATGACTCTCGTATCATTTAGAACAAGTGTGTCTCCGGGATTAAAATAATCAATAATATCGGTAAAATGCCGGTGAGCCAGCTCTCCATCCTCCTTATTCACTAAAAGCAGTCTAGAAGCACTGCGATCAGCGAGAGGTGTCTGGGCAATCAATTCTTCCGGCAAATGAAAATCATAAGCATCTACATTCATGGTCTGTCTTCATTCCTTAACTATAGTAACGTTCTTATAATAGTGTTGCAATATTTGCTTGTAATCATACCCGCTGTCCGCCATGCCTTTCACGCCCCACTGCGACATGCCTAGACCATGGCCGTTGCCTTGCCCAATGAACAGAAAGCCCGAGCTGTTAGTGATCACTCTGGCCGCAGAATCTCCACCCATCACTACAGTTCCACTGCCATTCACATTAACCTTCCCCGATGCGGAAAGCACACCAGCACTCTGCGAGCTGCTAATTGTGGCGGTAGCGCCGTCAGCGCCTAATACAGTATAACTTCCGGGTGCCACAATATCAAACAAAGTACTAGGTAATCCATTAAACGCGGAGCGGAACATATCAGGATATTTCACATTCAGAGCCTGACCATTAGCTTTCACCTGAATCGCTCTTCCAGAAGGACCGCGCTGGGTGACCTGCAGGTTAGAGATACTGGAAGGGAGCGTGCTTGTTGTTTTGCCCTGCAGGCTTTTTAGAAGTTCAGCAGAGGTATACGGCCCTTTGATCCAGCTATAGCTGCCAGACTCATACACTTTATCCAGAGCTACAGCGTTCTCACCCGGATTCAGCTTTCCGACTGCACTAACACTGCTCTCAATAACTGGCAGAGGACGTATATTCACATCTTTGGTCGTAGCGGTAACTATATCGAGTCCGGCAGCGGTTTTGCTGCCCGTTAATTTAATATTATCTTCACGTGCATAACCAGAGGTACCATTCGCAAGCAGAACATAATACCACTTCTTAGCAGCAGCAGCCGAAACATCTTCAACGCTTGGAACACTAGCAAATACATCGCCACCATTCGCCCAAACCTCTGAAGGGTCAGCTGTCATACCACCACTATTGGAAGAAAATACAGCCTCAACAACTTTACCACTGCTCATCAGCACTTCACCAGCAGTAGTATCTACAGCTTTGATAATGGAGGGAGCTTCAGACCCGATTCCGTTATATACCTGACTAAGAGTGGTATCTACTACATTCGCTACATCAAAACGGTTGCCTTGCGACAGCGCATAGCTGCGGGCGGCGACAGCCTGAGCTTTTAGCGCTTCTTCTGGCCAGCTGGAGGAAACCTCTCCTCCCACTACGGCATACAAGTATTGCTCCAGCGGCACTACATTAATTACAGCCAGCGATCCGCTCAAATTGCTCAGTTCCAAATTTCCGCGATATGTACGCTTGGATCTTTCCACTAACTGAATCCCAGTCTCGCTGCCTGCCGCAAGAAATTTAGCATTGCTTCCAGAAACCAGATAATGATCGGCTTGAGTTTCACTGCTAAAATCCAGCCCGGCATCCTTACGCAGTATTAATCCGGGCGAGGTGGCCACAGAAACCGTAAATTGTGGTGCCGCCGTAGACACAGCGGCCTGAACAGCTGTTAAATCACTATCATTGGCAGCTTCGCCTACCCATACCTCTACTTGTGCACTGCCATCGTTTCCTGCCAGAAACACCTTCCAAGCATCCAAACCAGCTGCAGTGAGGCTATTTAGCGCCACATCTGCTTCCTGCTCCGAAGAATAGCGGCCAGCTGATAGATGCTTATTGCCTTTCACCGCCGGGGTTTGGTCAGCAGGAATGCTCAGCCCTGCTTTGACTACACGGGTAAGCCCATCCTTGGCAGCTGCTTCACTAGCATAGACGCCCGTGTACAACTGATACACAGTCGCTCCATTTCTGGAGATTGCAAAAATCTGCGGTTTATCGGAGGTGGATTGGAGCTTTTTAGCTGCATCCGCTGCTGTCTGCCAGCTTGAAACCTCCATCACCTTAACTCTATATCCGTCCAGACTTACACGAATTTGCTTCTGTGCTGGGATAGATACCAAAGGGGTACTTCCTGCTTGATCCGACAGCAAAGTAAAGCTTTGCGTTGATAGCAGTGTTACTGCTGGCACAGTGGATTTATATTTACTTCCAATATCAGCATAAAGAGCAACTCGTATCGTGCTATTAGAATCGGCATGACTGGCACCCGCAGGGATCAGGAAACTTCCTACAGCAAGTGCAGCCGCAAGCAATCCTTTGCTTAGCGGGGCGACCCCTCTCCATTTCCTCTTCGTATGCTTCATCCAGCATCCTCCTTTATAATTGTAGTGACGGACTAGTGCTGCTCCGGAGGGAGCGGAAGCCCTAAATGATGATAAGCGGCCGGGGTTACAATTCTTCCACGCGGACTCCGCTGCAAGAAACCTATCTGCAGCAGGTACGGCTCATATACGTCCTCAATCGTCTGACTTTCCTCACCAATCGTAGCTGCAATCGTGTCCAGTCCTACAGGACCGCCGCGAAAGCTTGAAATCATAGCACTTAACATCTTGTGGTCAATACTGTCCAGCCCACGCGGGTCCACCTGAAGCATCTTCAATGCTTCCCCAGAAATTTCAGGAGTTATAATTCCATCTCCGCGCACTTGAGCAAAATCACGGACCCGTTTTAATAAGCGGTTGGCAATCCGCGGCGTTCCCCGCGAACGAAGCGCGATCTCTTCTGCAGCATCGCCAACAATCTCAATGCCTAGAAGATCCGCATTTCGAGATACAATGTAACTCAGCTCATCTATGTTATAGAATTCCAGGCGACTGACCACTCCGAAACGATCACGCAGTGGCGCAGACAATAGTCCTGCCCGGGTTGTGGCACCTATCAGTGTGAACGGCGGCAAATCCAATCGAACCGAACGGGCACTTGGCCCTTTGCCGATCATGATATCCAGCGCGAAATCCTCCATCGCAGGATACATAACCTCCTCGACCGTGCGGTGCAAACGATGAATCTCATCAATGAAAAGCACGTCGCCTTCCTGCAGATTCGTCAGCAGAGCGGCAAGATCGCCTGGACGCTCTATCGCGGGGCCGGAAGTTGTTCGCAGGTTCACGCCCAGCTCATTGGCGATAATATTAGCGAGCGTTGTTTTGCCGAGACCCGGAGGTCCGTACAGCAGCACATGATCCAGCGCTTCGCTTCTCATTTTGGCCGCTTCTATATATACTTTCAGGTTTTCTTTTACCTGAGTCTGGCCGATATATTCTCCCAGATAACGAGGGCGCAAGCTTAGTTCTACCGCCTGCTCGTCCATCATCAAATTCGCGGATATAATCCGGTCATCCATTTCCTATCGCTCCCTTTCTTTAGGATGTGTACGGCTCTACTTTGCTATATATAGCAGCCCTAATGCTTTCTTCATCAGCACATCTACAGTTCCTGTCTCTGCTCCCTCTTTCTTCAAAGCGAGCCACACGCGGTCCAATTCGCTTTCGGTATAACCCAGCCCCTTAAGCGCATCCCGCGCCTCTTGCCAGGCCAATCCATCCGTTGCCTCTTCCGTTGGCACTGCAAACAATCCCGTTTGCATTGAAGCCATACTGAGTCCGTCCAGCTTGTCCTTCAAATCAAGGATCATACGCTGTGCTGTCTTTTTGCCAATGCCCGGCAATTTCGTTAAGAACGTTATATTCTCTTGATAAATCGCTGAAATCAACTGATCCGGTGTTCCACCTGTCAGGATTCCAAGCGCAACCCTAGGACCGATGCCAGATACCTCTATCAGCTTGCGGAACAATTTTTGTTCCTCACGAGTCGGGAACCCAAATAATAGCGTAGCGTCCTCACGTGTTTGGTAATGAATATAGATCGTTACAGGCCCTTCTACTTTGGCAAAAGCATAAGGATTCGGGCAGAATACCCGGTATCCTACTCCCTGCACATCCAGCACCACATATTCCGACTCCAAATGAACGACGGGTCCTCTTAAGAAATCTATCATTTTCGCAATACCTCATTTAATTTAGAATTAAGACTGCTCGAATGGGCATGGCATACCGCTACCGCCAGCGCATCCGCCACATCATCGGGTTTCGGAATCGCCGATAGCTTCAGCAGCAGCTTCACCATTTCCTGAACCTGCCGTTTCTCAGCCTTACCATAACCCACAACAGCCTGCTTTACCATCATAGGTGTATATTCCGAGACGGGGAGACCCCGCTGTACTGCAGCTAATATAGTCACACCGCGGGCCTGCGCCACTGGCAATGCTGTAGTAACGTTGCGAGCGAAAAACAGCTTTTCTATCGCCACAGCATCGGGTTTATATTTATCAATGAGCTGACCCATGCCTTCATAGACATGCAGCAGTCGTTCTTCTTCAGGCGTATGAGCCTCAGTCTGAATACAACCATATTGGACGGGGGTCAGTTTATGTCCTTCCTTATCCACAAAGCCAAAGCCGACGATCGCCAGCCCCGGATCAATTCCCAAAATACGCAAACACGATCTCTCCTCTATAACAGACAGATTATTCCACCGTTTTCATCCATTCCTCCGCCATGAAGCGAACATATGTATTCCTTCTAACCATTATAGCAAAAATCCCCCTTGCGGGAGAAAAAAAGTTTACCGTTTGCAGCGAAATGGCAACTTTAGGCCTACAGCTTAGGCTCTTCCCCGTTTCATTTTATACAAAAAAAAGCTGCCCTCAGCCATTAATAATGACTTTTGGACAGCTTATCAAATCTATTGCTTGTTCTGCATAACATGCTCAGCAGCTTCGCGGGCATAATCACTGAAGGTAGACAGCACACTATTGTACTCTTCAATATCCTGCACACGAATCCCCTCATGAAGCTCTTTCCAAATATTTTCCGGCAATGAGGATTTCAGGGAACCCATATCCATTTGAAAAAAAGTCTTCAGAACCTTCTCCTGAACTGGCGGACCTTTAAACAAGGTCAAATTCCCAAATGCATCTACACCAAAATAAGCTTCATTTTTTATCATTGTCGATAAATCATTCACTTTTTGTTCCAGCCACAAATCCCCTTCTGAACTGATCCAACCGCTCCATTCAGGGTGTTCATTGATTATAGTCTTCAGCTGAAGCGGGTTCTTTACGCCCGGCAACGTCTGAATCTCTTCTCCGGACACATAGGTTGTTTTTAAATGAACGGTTCTGCTGAGCCCACTTTGGGTGATGGTTTGCAGTAGTTGTTCATTATTTAAAGTGCCCTTCTCTTTTGCCTCATCACTGTCCTCGCCTACTTTAAAGACAGCTGCGGCCAGCTCACTATCGGCACTATCCGCCCAGCTAGAATTCGTCAGCAGTCCACTGATTTCCTCAGGTACCTGCATACTGCGCCAAGCCAGTACAGTAAGAGCTATACAAGCAGCTCCTACCCAAAGCGCCTTTTTCCAACGTCTCCATCGCCGCCAAAGTTGTTTTTTTAAGCGAAACGCGTTCACGTTAATCCCTTCATTCTGGTTTTTCCCTATTGTGACCTAAGAAGGGAGCATTTATGCGCTTTTCTGTGAATAATCGACATTTCTTCAAAAATGCAAGGTTGACCTTCCAGTATAGTTCAAGGTTTATGGTATAAGTCTGGAAGGGCGATTCTGGGGAGAGGTTTCACATACCGGCCTTAGGTGATACCTATTTCATGACGATTAACCATTTCTTCCACCAAAGCTTTTGCTTTGCCAATAGACTATTTAGTTCTTAGTGAGTTATGCCATTGGATTGGGCGGTGGCATTTGGGATGGGGGGATGCGTTCTGCGTTTGCGGGATGGGGGATGCGTTCTGCGTTTGCGCGTTGTGCGGAGTGGATCTAAAACTAATTAGGGAAAAACTCCCTGAAAGTAGGAGATATTTGCTCTAAATGAATGAAATCAGGGAATTACTCCCTAATAATTAGGGTGTTTTCCTAATTTTCCGGGAATCAGGCATATAATTAGGGAGTTTTTCCCAAATTATATGCCTGACGACCAGAATCCTAAGAATTTCAGGGAGAAATTCCCTAATCGCTCTATAATCATTGCTCATCAAATGTTGCTTCAGCTTCAAGTGTTAATTCCCTTTACCTTTGTTAAGCACCTTCTCGTATTAAAATCACATTTAAGCGTTAGGAACCACCGGCAGCTTCACATGGCTCGGATACTCACGATTATGGTAAACAGTCTGCAGCACAGTAATCGCTTCTGAATCTTCATACGGATTACTTCCTGTATTTGTATTAGGGAAAGCAACGAATTTACTGGACGAAGTAATCGAGAACCGAATTCGGTGTCCCACAGCAAATCTATGGGCAATATTCGGCATGAAAATATCATATTTCTCCACCTGCCCAGGAATCAACAGCTCAGGCGCTTCCAATCCATGACGGTATTTAGCTCTGACAATATAATTGGATAACCGGATAGAGTCCCCTTGTTCATTCACATCACTAAGCGTAACTACCCAATCCGTGTCTTTGCCCGTGCTGGCAGCATAGATAACCGCAGACAATTCTCCAGCCACAGTCAGCTCATCCGTCAGAATCTCACTAGTGTAGACAAGGATATCATTGCGTAGCTCGTATTTTCGCAAATTCTCTGGCTCTCGTTCACCACTATCATTCATAGGATCATGAGGATTATAGAGATAAGTATCTTCAGGAGAATGTTCTTCAGGCGCCGCTAGCAGTTGACCATCCCCATGTCCTGAATTCGCTCGCCCACCACTGGAAAGATAGAAGGAAGAAGTTGTGGCTTCAGCAGGTGTCCAATCCGCAGACGTTCTCCACTTATTTTCACCAACAACATAATAAGAGGCTCTAGGCTCCTGATCTATTCCATTTGGAATGCCCTTGAGGAAGCGGTCGAACCAGCGCAGCACAGAAACATCGTAATCATAGACTACGGCATCATTGCCGAAGCTCACACCTTCATAGTCTCTGGCTCTGTTAGGCCCGTGCTCCCAAGCGCCCAGACGGATTTTGCGATTAGGCACATCATGTTCTGTCAGCATTCTCCAAGTCTCCGATACGCCGGCGCTATCGCCGTCATACCAGCCTGAGATAACATACATAGGCACCTGCACCTGATCACCGCGCTCGGTAAAAGTACAGTTTTTCCAGAAATCATCATACTCCGGATGCTGGCTCCACAGATCCCAAGGACCTGATGTTTTGCCAATCATTTGCTGAGGGATCTCTCTAATCGGTCTTGCATCAACAGCTGCTTCCGGATTCACCGTAATGCCTCCAAAGATATCAAAATCCGTCCGAGTACCCACAGATTGAGCAAGAGTCCAAGAGAGCAACGGCCAAGAACAAAGAGTTCCCCCTTTGCGAACGGTATCAACAAATGGAGAGCCTACATTCACTTCATCCACAACCGCCTTCAGATTCGGGTGCCCACTGGTGGCCGCCGCCACAACAACAAAACCTAGATAGGATGCGCCCCACATGCCGACGTTGCCATCCGACCATTCCTGAGCAATAATCCAGTCAATCGTATCATAGCCGTCCTCCCGTTCATTATAAAAAGGAAGCAGTTCTCCTTCCGAATCCGCCCGACCTCTAACATCCTGCGATACTACTGCATAACCTTTATTGGCCCATCTCATAAAAATCTCTTTTTTTCCGTTGCGGTCATAACATGTTCTTACGAGAATAGTCGGCAACTTAGTTCCCGGCTTAATACCCTCTGGTAAAAAAACATCTGTGGCCAGCTTCACCCCATCGCGCATTGGAATCAGATCAGTGCCCAGATCGTTTACACCATATTCTGCCTTAGATAGAAGAGGATCATCGTAGACCACTAACGGAGTCAGCTTCTCATAACCAGCTTTAACCATAAGCTCAATACCATACCGATTCGGCGTTAAAAAAGCGATAATCTCCCCGTCCAAAGTCACAATGTCCAGAGCCGTCTCTTTGCGCAGCGCCCATACTTGTGAGGTCAGTTCGCGGCCTTCAATCTGCGCCTGATACTGAATATGCTTTTGATAGATATCGCCATTACTCAGCACTACCTCGTCTTCTGCCCATTCTGCTTTAGCATAAGCATCCAAATGTTTGTGGATTTTTTGAAGCGGGAGTACGGTCTTGAACTGTCCATCCAGCACATTGTCCTGCATTTGCGTTCTTCTGCGCGGATCGACCTTAGCGAGCATGATCTGTTGCTCTGTAAAATGAATTTTGCCTGTATAAACACCAGAAAAGTAGACGTTAAATGTAGTTGTGTGTAAGTAGGTTGTCATCTGTTTATCCCCTATCCGCAAATTTCTTCAAATACGCGCAGCCAGTTGCCGCCCATGATCTTAGCAATATCTGCATCCGCATAACCGCGGGCAACCAAACCTCTAGTAAAGTTAATAAAATAACTATATTTCTCAAGTCCAGCAACGGTTTCTGTAGAAGGTCCGTCTCCTTTGGCAAATCCAAGCTTGGGTGCGATATGTTCTTTAAAATAAACCAATGACCAGAGTACATCGCTCATCGGCCAATCGGTTCCAATTCCGACATGATCCACGCCTACAAGCCGGATTACATATTCGATATGATCCAGCACATGGTCAATAGTTGTATGTTTAGGATCTTCATGAACAAACCAAGGCATAGCAAAAATACCAATAACTCCACCCGTCTTGGCTATCGCGATAATCTCCTCATCACTTTTACAGCGCATATGCGGATAGATCGCCTCTACACCCGTATGTGAAGCAATCACCGGAGTTGTGGAATAAGCGCAGGCATCTAATGTAGTCTGTTTCCCGCAATGCCCCGTATCTACAATGATTCCCAGCTTGTTCAAGCGTGCAATGAATCTTTTTCCGAAATTAGTGACACCGGCGTTCGATTGTTCTGCGCAGCCCGCCCCAATCTGGTTCTGATTGTTATAGGTCAATTGTAGAATTCTTAATCCGAAGTTATAAAGTACATCTAATTGATCAAGATTCGTGCCCAGACCATCCGTTTCTTGTGCTGTGATAATGCCCGCCTTATGACCATTACGCTTGGCAGCGCGTATGTCTTCGGCAGTTAAGGCTTTGATTAACCAATCTGCAGAATCGAATTGCAGCTGCACCTCTGCCATGCTTGTAATGATGCTGTCTAAGGATTCTAAATGAAGTTCACGGTTCCCTGCTGTAATTCCGGACTTGTACCACTCTTCCTTATACTCAGGGATCTCTCCGCTCGCAGATAGCTTTGTGATGATTTTTGCAGGCATACTGCTGTATACCATTGGCTCATCTTTATAAGGCTCACATAATTCTTTGATTCTGTCAGAGATAGAGTCTGGAATCGCGCTTGGAGATAAGGGACCTTGAAACAGCAAATCGATAATAATGTTCTGTTCATGCAAGCGTTTAGCCCGCTCCTCCTCTTGCTCCGTCAACTTGAAATCATACAGACCTTCATAAGTGCTCATCGTGTAGTCGCTCCTTAGAATGCAATTTCAGTGCCTTTATGTAATCTAACAGCTTCATTATATATAAAATTAGCTGCTGCTAAATCCTCTATAGCCAGCCCTAATCCTTTAAAAAGAGTAATGTCAGCTGCGGACCTTCTGCCCTCGATAGTGCCACTGATCAGCTCGCCAATCTCCCCGACAATATGATCTGCTGTGATTTTGCCTTCGTTCAGCGGGATTAAATAATCCCCAGATTCATTCTGAGCGGATTCCAGCCGATCTACATATAACTTAGCTAATTGGACGGTCTCCGAATCCAGCTCACGATCATTGGGTCTACATGCGCCGACAGCATTGATATGTACACCCGGTTTCAGCCATTCTCCCTTGAGCACAGGTTCGGTGGATGCTGTCACGGTACAAATGATATCCGCTGCGCTGACTGCCGTTTGAACTGTCTCAGCAACAATGATCTGCACATCATATTTTTGGCTCATCTCCATTTGGAAATCCTGCGCCTTTGCGAGTGTCCTGCTCCATACTTTTACCTCACGAATGGGTCGAACCCGCAACATCGCTTCCAGATGACTTTTTGCTTGTTCCCCAGTTCCAAGAAGAGCAAGGATCTCAGCATCCTCTCTGGCCAGATATCGGGTTGCTGCTGCACTGACTGCCGCCGTACGAATGGCTGTGATCTTTTGTCCATCCACTATAGCTTTCAGAACACCCGTAGATGAATCGAATAGGGTAACAAGACCTTGATGAGAAGGCAGGCCTGAACCATGATTGCCGGGAAATACACTGATGATTTTGGCACCAGCTACCTCTTCATGCTGCAAATAACCCGGCATTAAGCCGAGCAGATTGCTCTTTTGTAAAGGAAGTACTTGTCTCAAGCTTTGTACGGCTTGTCCAGCGGACAGAGCCTTCAAAACAGATTCCATAACGGAGATGCAAGATTCCATAGCTAACAGTTCGGCCACTTCATTTTGATTAATGACTAGCATAAGACGGACCTCCTTCTCCTCATCATGATTGCACGAACGCAAATATAAAATTTTCTTACTATCATAACTTATCCGGTTTAAATATTCATGTATAAAGCTGGAAGGCAAAATTTGTCCTGACCTCAGTTATTCTCTATACTTAATATAGTACGTATTATATTTTAAGGAGCTGACTATTGATTATGGCTAATAAAATAACTTTAGGAAAAACCAATCTGCAGGTTCTCCCACTGGGTCTGGGTGCCAATGCTGTTGGCGGGCATAATTTATTTCCGGGTTTAAATGATGAAACCGGCAGAAATATTGTGCGCAGCGCTCTGGATCATGGGATTAATTTTATTGATTCCGCCTTTATTTATGGACCAGGAAGATCCGAGGAACTGATTGGCGAAGTGCTGAAGGAAAGAGGCGGCCGCGACAATGTGGTCATTGCTACTAAAGGCGCTCACGTGATTACCGGTGACAAGATTACACTCGACAACTCTCCAGCTTTTCTAAGACAGTCTGTGGAAGACAGCTTGAAACGCCTCCAGACCGATTATATTGATCTTTACTATATTCATTTTCCTGATGAAAGCACACCTAAGGACGAAGCTGTAGGTGAACTTCAGAAGCTGAAGGATGAAGGGAAGATTAGAGCGATCGGGGTGTCTAACTTCTCCATTGATCAGCTGAAAGAAGCCAACAAAGACGGTCATGTGGATGTTCTTCAATCCCATTACAATCTGCTGCATCGTGATGCGGAACTAGATTTGCTCCCTTATACGCAGGAACACGGCATTTCTTTCGTGCCCTATTTCCCACTTGCGTCGGGCCTGCTGGGCGGCAAATATAAGCAAGGCGATACATTCAGCGACATTAGAAAAAATGATCCGCTATTTCAAGGGGAGACCTTTGCCAAGAATCTGGAGAAGGTGGACAAGGTTCGTCAGATTGCCAATGCCAAAGGTGTCGAAGTCGCACATGTCGTACTTGCCTGGTATTTGACCGTACCTTCCATCGATGCGCTTATTCCGGGTGCCAAACGTCCTGAGCAGATCGTTTCCAACTTAGAGACGCTGAAGGTGCAGCTGACACCTGAAGAGATCAAAACTATAGATTCCATATTTAAGGCGTAATCTAGCCTCATTATATTAAGGGGTTGTCCCATGGCCACGAAATGGCTGCTGGGGCAGCCCCTTTTCTGCTTTGGTTCATCGGATGATTCGGATTAGTTAGTTGGATTGCCACGATTCGTAAGATTCGTCATTTGTTCGTTTTATTTCCTTCGTACGTTCTTCGATCGACCTATCCCAGCTCCCCGCACAATCCCCTATCGGACATAGTTGACCCGTAACGCAGCATTATTGCACATTTGGAATTCCAACGGACCTCATAGCCTCTATTGGCACGAAATACACCTAATATGAACCTTTTTCTAAGCAATAACGTCTCTGGGGTCCGAAACCCTGCTGAAAAGGCGATAAATTTGCATATAAAGTCATCTGGGTCCGTAAGCGACAGCGGATGGCAGTCGATCGTAGTGGAGAGCAGTCATTCTTCTCCAATATCCTAAATTCTTTGTATTAGTAAATATTGTTTGCTATACTTTCTCTGAAGTAACATTGGACTTTAATTATTATAAAAAGGGGAATTCCTTGATGATTATTCAACCTAAAACTCGCGGATTTATATGTACAACAGCCCATCCAGAGGGATGCGCCAAACAAATACAACAACAAATTGAATATGTAAAAGCACAAAAGAAAATTGAGGGACCCGCTAATGTACTAGTCATTGGTGCTTCTACCGGATACGGACTAGCTTCCAGAATTTCAGCCGCTTTCGGTGCTGGAGCCAACACTATTGGTGTTTTCTTTGATAAAGCTGGTGAAGGTCAACGTACAGCTTCTGCTGGCTGGTACAACTCCGCAGCTTTTGAACAACAAGCAGCGCAGCTTGGACTTAAATCTCACAGCATAGTTGGCGATGCCTTCTCCGATGCTATCAAAGAAAAGACCATTGAATTGATTAAAGCTGAATATGGCACAGTTGATTTAGTTGTCTATAGTGTCGCTTCACCACGCCGCACTCATCCGGTAACAGGAGAAACCTTCTCCTCTGTCATTAAACCGGTGGGAACCGCTTATTCGAACAAAACCTTGAACTTCCACACAGGTGAAGTTTCCATGACCACTATTGAGCCTGCTTCAGAAGAGGAAGTACGTCAGACCATCGCAGTTATGGGCGGCGAAGACTGGAGAATGTGGATCGATCAGCTTCAAGCAGCTGGCGTGCTTGCCGATGGAGCTACAACCGTTGCTTACTCCTACATCGGGCCTGAAATCACTCACCCTATCTATCGCGACGGAACGATTGGTCAAGCCAAACATGATCTGGAACAAACAGCGATCCAACTGAATGATCGCCTGTCCACTCAAGGTGGACGTGCTTTTGTTTCCGTGAACAAAGCTCTGGTAACCCAATCCAGCTCCGCGATTCCTGTAGTCCCTCTTTATATCTCTGCATTGTATGAAGTAATGAAGGAAAAAGGGCTGCACGAGAACTGTATTGAACAAATGTACCGTTTATTCTCTGAGCATCTTTACAGTGGGGGCGAAGCTACTGCTGACGGAGGCTGCTTGATCCGAATTGATGACTGGGAAATGCGTGAGGATGTTCAGACTGAGGTTATGAAACGTTGGGACGAGCTGACAACCGACAATGCAGGTGAGCTTGCTGATCTTGAAGGCTACCGCCAAGATTTCTTTAACCTGTTTGGTTTTAGAACAGAGGGTGTAGACTACGAAGCTGACATTGATCCTAATGTCGACATTCCAAATATGTATTAATAACTGATCTATAGATAAATGAGGTTGTCTCTGAAGTAGTGAATTCTACTGATGAGATAACCTCTTTCTCTTTTAGATAGACATTGGCTTACCTCCCCTCTTTATGATATGGTTTGATTGAATACTGCATGTTCTACTAACATTCGAAGGAGTGAGTCACTTTTGGTTAAAAAAATTAGTGTAGCAAACGGCGCACTTGAGGTGTCACAAATTTCGCTTGGCTGTATGCGGATTGCTGATTTATCTGCAAAAGAAGCAGATACACATGTACATAGTGCCCTCGAGCTCGGAATAGACTTTTTTGACCACGCCGACATCTACGCAGCTGGCAAAGCCGAGGAAGTATTCGCAGGTGTACTGGAGAACAATCCGGGTATGCGTGATAAAATGATGATCCAAACCAAATGCGGAATCCGCAACGGTTTTTTTGATTTCTCCAAGGAACATATCCTGCAATCCGTGGAAGGCAGCCTTAAGCGCTTGAAAACAGACTATATCGACGTCCTCCTGCTTCACCGTCCCGATACGCTGTTCGAGCCAGAAGAAGTCGCTGAGGCTTTTGATATTCTGGAAAGCAAAGGTATGGTCAAACACTTTGGTGTCAGTAACCAGAACCCGTTGCAAATCGAGCTGCTGAAGAAAAATGTAAAGCAACCGTTGCTGTTCAACCAGCTGCAATTGAGTATTATGGTCACTGGCATGATTGATACAGGTTTCAATGTGAATATGACTAACTCCGGTTCAGTTGTTCATGATGGCGGGATTTTGGAGTACAGTCGCCTGCATGACATGACCATTCAGCCTTGGTCGCCTTTCCAATATGGCTTCTTTGAAGGCGTATTCTTAGACAACGATAAGTTCCCTGAATTGAACGAGGTCATTAACCGCTTAGCAGCAGAAAAAGACGTAACCAATACAGCTATTGCCATCGCATGGATTCTCAGACATCCGGCAAATATGCAGCCTGTGGTTGGCACAACTAATACACAGCGCTTGCGTGATATTGCCAAAGCTTCCGATATAACTCTCACTCGGCAAGAATGGTATGAAATCTACCGTGCTGCCGGCAATGTCCTTCCATAAACACCTAAAGCCACGAGGTACGTTATTAACGTACGCCGTGGCTTTTTTACCAGAGAGCGATTCACTCCTCACATTCTAATTAAACTAGATAGACAGCGTCAAGATATTCGTATACTCACAAAAAGAACACAAAAAATAATAACTACTACCGAAATACTTAAGATCATAGTGATTCTTTTGTTATCCTTTTTCATAATCCATCCTTCCTTTCTATAGATGCACATCTCTCTTTTCAAAAGAAATTAAAGCAACGCTCAAGCAAACTCCTATGATTACAACAGGGATTAGGATCATACGAACACTCTCGTTTAGAGTATATATTTCATGTGAATTTACAGCAGAGAATTTAAAAATTTGCGTCGTTAGCGTATTTTCAGAAATCACTCGCAGATATACATACGAAGAGTCTTTAAGATAACCACTGAGCAGAAAATCGCCAAATACAAAAACAAACGTGGCAATGACAGCAGTAGCCGATTTTTTCATCAATACTCCTAACAACAGCACGACAGCGGAATAAGCTGCGAGATACAAAATATTGAATCCAATAGCCCCCATCGCAACGATAAACTTCCCCTGTAAGCTTTCATCTCCGATATGGGAACCGGTAACAAGCGCTGCCAGCATATACAATACATAAAAAAGACCAAAAAATTGAATTACCCACCATACAACAACTTTTAATTCGGTCAGATATTTTCCCAGCAAATATAATGACCTGCTCTGACCCGAAGCGATAATGGTTTGAACCGACCCATACTCAAATCCCTCGGTAGCAAAAAAACAAACGTAAATCGGAATGATAAAATACAGAAAAAAAGATAACTGAATGCTAGTGATTAAAGGCTCTAAAGGACTGTCTATATCAAATCCTACTTGTACCCCCATCCAAACCAGTAATAAGGCACTTCCAAACAGCAAAAGAAGACTTATCCCCTTGAACATGGGATCCTTGGTTACATAATAAGCTTCAGCCTTAAGAAAATTCCTCATTCGTTACCTCCAGCAATTAGATCCATATAATAGTTCTCAAGATTTGGAGCCGACAGGTTAATCCCTTCAATATGGATGCCCCGCTTTAGAAAAAAAGACATCAGCTCTTCCAGATTTGTATTCTCTTTAGGAATTTGAATTTCTCCAGCTTCGGTGATCGTAATGGTTTCTAGTTGGAGTTCACTTTTTAAAGTCTGAAGCGTCGCTGCGGGATCAGCCGTTCGAATACAGATCTTTGTTTCCGCCGTATGCAAGAGTTCTTCTGCAGAAGCTTCTTTGATTAACCTTCCTTTATGAATAAAACCGTATTGGGTCGCTAGTAGCTGTAACTCACTTAAAATATGACTGGAGATTAGTATAGTCACTCCTTGTTCTTTAGATAGCTTCTCCAGGATCTTTCGCACTTCTACAATGCCTGACGGATCAAGACCATTAATAGGCTCGTCCAATACCAGAAATTTTGGATCGTTAAGTAGAGCAATAGCCAGACCTAAACGTTGTTTCATCCCAAGGGAGTATTCTGAGGTTAGCTTAGAACCGGCATCTGCCAGAGAAACTGCCTGCAATACTTCTGCCATTCTGCTCTTATCCTTAATCCCAAACGCATGGCAATAAAACGTAAGATTTTGCTTCGCATTTAGATTAGGATAAAGCGCTGGCCTTTCAATTAGAAATCCAACCTTTCGCCTTGCCTCGTGAACAGCTTTTGTGTCCTTTTTTTCAAAAAGAGAGATTTCACCGTGTGTCGGATGTACCAATCCGCCTATTATTTTCATTAATGTAGTTTTACCTGCCCCATTTTCGCCAACAAACCCATAAATATCTCCTACCCCAATCGTCATATAGACATCCTGAAGTGCAAAAGACTCTCCGTATTGTTTGCTTAAACCTTTGGCCTCAAAGATCGTTTGCGTCAAATCAAACACTCCTCTTTTCACTTTTCCACATCCTAACATGTTGCCATGAACTCTACATTCAAACTGTAACAATCAAGTTAGTTAATGTAATTATTAAGAAGGATTTGTATAATGTGACTTATATGGTCGACAAATTCCCGGATATTTTGGACAATTCTTGTCGAAAGGAATGATAAAGTGATACGTATTGCTGTCTGTGATGATGACTTTCCCACTACTGAATTAATAGAGAGACTTATTCTGGAGACTCAAAGGAATTTCACAAATAAAATTGAGGTGTCGATCTTTTATTCCGGAGAAAGCTTCACTAAGGCCATTCAAGAGGCCTGCGCGTTTGATATTATTTTTATGGACATTGAAATGGCGGATATGGATGGAATAAAAGCTGGGTATGTACTGCGGGGAAATGATGAAAATGATCTAGTGCAGCTTATCTATGTCTCTAGTCATGATGAATATCATCTGCAACTCTTCGATGTTCAGCCCTCGGGATTTATAAAGAAACCTATCGATTCAGAGATATTTAAGCAAAAACTGATTTCTACGATTGAAAAAGTAATTCGCAAGCTCCAGCAAGGCAAAAAAAACTTCTTATCACTACAGCAAAAAGGAAAAGAAATTCTAATCCCCTATCGAAATATCATCTATCTGGAAAGCAACCGGCGGAGAATTATTCTTTATTCCTGCAACGATCAACTCGACTACTACAGTACACTAAACGAGGAAGAGCAGAAGCTTCCTGTGAGCGATTTTGTCCGAATCCATCAATCCTACATCGTTAACTTTTACTTTATTAAAGAAATCAGTAACCAGGGAGTAATTCTCCTAAATGGCGCAGCCTTACCCATTAGTGCAAAATACAGTGCCGATTTTAAGAAAAAATATCTGAAATTCAGGGGGAGTCTTGTTGGATAATATCTTTCTGGAGGAGTTATTTTATCTAGTAACGCTTCCACTTTTACCTATCATCATTCATTACTTCTACTGCCATTGTTTCGTTAGCCGACTTACCACCAAAGCCAATCTTGTTATCGTGTACTCCCTATATTTCCTCTGTATTGTCTTTCTGCACTATAGCTCACTGCCAGGCTCAATCCTACTCACACTCAATATTGGCCTGATTGCTCTCTTATCTTTTTTTTACAATGGAAATATCAAATGGCGGATCGTTGCCGCTCTTTTTCTGGTTGCGCTTATTACGCTTAGTGAGTTATCACTGCCCCTATTTTACTCGACAAAGGGATATATTCTGAACCAGTTTCTTTCCAAGCTGCTGATGTTTATATTAGCTTTTGTATCCGTGCGCGTAGCTAAAGCCTTTGGAAATGGCGGGTTATCTAAATGGTATTGGGTTCTATTATTTATTTGCCCTTCTATAAGCACACTAGGGATCTACAGCTTCGCATCCAGCCTTTATATGCAGTCCTTCCCTACCCTTGTTCCAATCCTGTCCACAGGACTACTCATTATAAATTTATTGATATTTATCTTATGCGACCGTATGTTAGTTATCCAATCTGCGCAGAACCAAAGTTACTTACTTGAGCAACAAAATGCTTACTATGTAAATCAATATCTTTTGACAAAAGAAATACAGGAAGAATCTTTTAAGTTCCAGCATGATATTAAAAATATTCTCATAGGTTTACGCGCAAAAGTGCAATCTGGTGAAGATGCCAATCTAAATGAGTTGGACAACTTACTGGGGCAAATAGACAACCCAATAGGCGTTAGCAATAGCGGGAATACGATTATTGATTCCATTATCAACTACAAGCAGCAGGTCGCTGAGAAGCATCAAATCCCCTTCAAGTTAGACTTGAACATCCCTGCACAGCTGACGCTCGACACCACAGTTATCAGTGTGATTTTAGGAAATGCACTGGACAATGCCGTTGAAGCTTGTTGCGATAAAAGAAATGAAGAGCGCTATATAACCATACATATGCATTATCTTAATGAAAGCTTGTTCATCCGGATTCAGAATCCTTATGTGAATGAAATTCATACGAATCGTTTTGGCGACATCTGCTCCACAAAAACTAATAAATCCGGTCATGGTATAGGCTTAAAAAGTATCCAGAAGGTCGTAGAGGATAGTAATGGCTTAGTAGATATTTCATATAACAATAATCTATTTCAAGTCGAAATTGTTCTTTTTATGGTCGCCTGTAAAAAAAGGATTTAGAAGCTTATCATAAGCTTCATCATAAACCCAAGTGATTCCTTCATCTTTACTGGTAAGATATATAGTTCCTGCCACACCGG
Organism: Paenibacillus sp. FSL H7-0716; assembly: GCF_038002705.1. Taxonomy (NCBI): domain Bacteria; kingdom Bacillati; phylum Bacillota; class Bacilli; order Caryophanales; family Paenibacillaceae; genus Paenibacillus; species Paenibacillus sp. FSL H7-0716. Next base: position 7,065 of record NZ_JBBODA010000014.1, on the reverse strand, counting down.
TATCTTGATCAATTAACGAGACAGGGAACAGTCCTTCCTTTCTATTAAAGATAGGAGAAAGGGGATTTTTTTTATATTTATCAAACTTTTCTGGAAGCGATACAGCAAGCCTTTCCCAAGTTTGCCCCTGATCTTTGGTCCAATAAATTACAGGACCCTCATCCATATAATATCTGTACCCTAAAAACCCGATATCCGAACTAGAAAATCCCACGCCGGTCAAATGTTCCGAATAAATATCATTTGGATTGCCTATCTCTTTCCACGTCTTACCTCCGTCAGAGGTTTGATATACGTAATTCAGCGCACTCCCAACTCCTTGTGAAGCACCACTGACCAGCCAACCATCATTTTTATTCGTGAAACCGATAAATTTTGTCTCATATCCCACTGCGCCAGGAATAGGATAGTCATTCCATGTCTGTCCCTTATCATTACTGATTAAAACATGCAGCGGCAATGATTTTCCATCTGCAAAACCATAAACAATAGCTGTTTTATCCTCGGATATAAAATAACCGGTGTTCTCTTGCCCCATTCCCAGAGCCCCTCCGGTCGTATCCAATTTTAATGGCACATTTGCTTTAACAGCTCCATTCCGATATAAAATAGAAACGTTCCCCTCTGCATCTATGGAGTACGAGTTGCCAGCATCATTAACAACAACTTGCTCCCCCTCAAAGCCAATGGAATAAATCGTGCCGGGTTTGATGAATTCGCTGCCTTTTATATTAGTGCACGCCGTCAACACGCTGATTACCCCGATCAAGAGCAGGACGGTATAAAATAGAGTGATGCCGTTTCGTTTTTTCTTCATATTAAGAATAGATATAAACCGCTCTTTCATGGAAATTCCCCTCCATATCTAATATTTCCATTTTGCGAATAGTTTTTGCTTAACCATAGAGATCAGATATTTCTAAATCTGCATCAGGTAGCTTCTTAATTTCATTATTCATGAATCAATCGACTGATCAGACAGTTGTATAACCGTTTCTATTATACAACTGTGTAAATGAAATGCAAGTGATCTGTCCTTCTGTTTCTCTAAATCATCGAATGCGAAGCTAACGGTATACACTAGAACTTTGGAAATAGGGTAATTCAGAAGTAGTAGTAGAGGAAAACCTAATGCTCCTATTAGAAATTCAATAAGCTCTGAAAATGAAAAAGGTCTATAAAGTCGCTTATTAAGCAATTTTATAGACCTTTTTAGTATACGGTGAGAGGCTCGAACCTATCGATATTTATTTTGAACGCATCAATAGATATAGGAAGTAAGGCACACTCAGCATTGTTACAATAATTCCTGCGGGAATATCTGACTTAAAGCTGACCGTTCGAGCAATTGTATCCGCTACAAGCAGCAATAGCGCACCAATAAGCGCTGAAGTAGGTAGAAGCACTTTGTAGTCGTGACCTACCAGCTTACGAGCCACATGCGGACTAATCAATCCAATAAAGAAGATCGAGCCCCCGAGCGCTACACAGCCAGAAGCTATGCCTACAGCCGCAATCGCCAGGCGCAAAAATTTCTTCTTTACAGCGACTCCTAATCCTATCGAAATTTCGTTGCCTAGCACCAAGACGTTCAATGTCCTGAAATTAGAAAGAATATATGCGAATAGCAGCAATACCCAAGGTGCCAACAAGCTGATATAAGACCACTTGTCCCCCCATAAATATCCTGCTTGCCAACGCTGCGCAAACTCATACTTCTGGTCATCAAGCTTTAAAGTCAGGAATAGCGACAGCGCACTAAACCCCATATTGATTGCAACACCAGTCAAGACAAGTCGTGTAGAAGAAATCATACGACGTTTTCTATAGGCTAGAACATAGATCAGAGCTGCTGCCAGCAGACCACCTAAGAATGCCATAGACGGCAGTAATAATGTTATAGCGGCGCCTTGAATGCTTACCGTTGAGATAATCAGCAACACCATAAGACCTGAACCTGAGCTAATACCAAGCATGCCGGGATCAGCCAGATCATTGCGCAGCAATGCCTGCATAACTGCACCTGCCAGTGCCATCCCAAATCCAACAAGTATCGCTAATACGATCCGAGGAAGACGAAACTTATAAACGACGAGATTATGCTCCTCTGGACCTTGTCCAAGCAATACTTGAAATACTTCAAGTGGATTGAGGGACACCTTTCCCATATTAAGACTAAGAATAGCTCCTGCAATAAGCAAGATTATGAGAGATAGAATCCATATTGTAGCCTTATGCGATTTAACAACATTCATTTGAAGGCTCTCCTCTCTTTGCTCGCAATTAGCAAGAAGAAAGGAACACCAATCATTGCAAAAATAATACCAAGTGCTGTCTCTGCCGGACGATTAATCAGCCTTCCTGCGATATCCGCTACAACCATGAGTGCGCCGCCGTAAATGGCTGATGCCGGAATAATATAACGATAATCTACACCTACAAAAAAACGCATAATATGCGGAATAATCAACCCTACAAAGCCGATTGGCCCTACAAGTGCAACAGCTACACCCGCTAGTAAAAGGACCGCAAGCGTAGCTATCATCTTAACGAGAACGATCCGTTGCCCGAATCCTTTCGCGATCTCTTCCCCCAAGTTTAAAACAGTGATAGAGCGTGCAATGAATAGTGACAAAGCTAGTCCACCTAAGAACCAAGGTATAACTAGCTTAATTTCCACCCATGTTGCTCCAGCCACACTACCCGAAGTCCAATAAGCAAGGGCACGACCAATTCCATAGTTTAATGAGATAAATGATCCCACAGCTCCAAATAGCATTGTAATTGATATTCCAGCTAGCACCAGTCGTTGAGGTGTCATTCCTGAACGATTCAATGAAGCGGCAAGATACGTTAATCCTGCACCAAGTCCTGCGCCAATAAAGCTAACCAGCAAGGTTGTTGTCTGCAGTTGCCCTGGAAGAAAAACTAGTGTAACGGCCATTGCAAGTGCTGCTCCTGCATTTACTCCCATTAATCCGGAATCTGCTAAGGGATTTCGCGTATAGCCCTGCATAACCGCTCCTGCTACCGCGAGACACATACCCGCAATAATATCAGCTGCTGTACGCGGAATTCGAAGGGCATGAATAATCTGATGCTCGGTCAGTTCAGGATTAAAATTAAAAATCGCTGTCCATGCCATCTTCAGGCTCATGGAAGCAGAGCCAAATGAGATAGAAGCTGCTACTGAAAGCAGCAGCAGCAGTATCCCTAGGAGTAGAAATAGACCAAAATACGATTTCCCTCTTAAATCAGGGATAACGGTTGTTCTACCGTCTAGCTTTCTATTTTTTTTCATACGCTGACACTAGCTTCTCAACTACAAAATCTAGCTGCTTATCAAGAGAGTAGATATCGGAATAATATGAAAAATCAAACCCAATTTCGATCAATCTGCCTTCTTTGATTGCTGGAATGCTGTTCCATATTGGATTGTCCGACAAATCATCAGCCCCATCCCATACAGAACGGAACACGAAGTCACCTATATACTCAGGTAACACCTCTAAGGAAACAAACCCTCCAGTAGCCTTCTCTCTACCATCAATCTTTTTCTGAAGAATCTCTGGTGCTTTTAGCCCTAAATATTCATAAATGATCTGAGAGCCCCTTCCATAAAGCTTGCTATCGATCACCGCCATCTCTTTTTTGCCGCCTTCGATAATGGTTACTGTCTTATCCAAAATTCCAAGTTCATCAAGCCGCTGCTTGCTCTTCTCCAACTTCTCGTGGAAATTATCTAATAGAGCTTGTGCCTCCTGCTCCTTGCCAAATACCTCGCCAATCTTCATTACACGTTCATCCGTCGCCATTTTTTCATAAGGAATTGGAACGGTTGGTGCAATATCCTTAAGGATTTCGTAAGTTTCTTCTGAAGCAGCTATGATCAAGTCCGGCTTTACTGCCATAATAGCCTCTGGATTAGGCTCATACCATGAACCTAGATCTTCAATCCCCCCAAGCTCTTCTGCAAAGGCCGCTCCTTCAAAGACACTCGAAGTCCCTACTGGCTTAATGCCGAGGGCCACAAGATCCCCTTGAAGGTATAACACGACAACCCTCTTTGGATTAGCTGGAACAACAATATCTCCCTTTATTGTAGAGATAGTTCTTGTCTGAGCCTCCTTATTGGCATTGTCAGCTGCAATTGAATTATTTGCTGGTGATGATGTAACTTCAGAAGCTTTGGATCCATTAGAATTTGTGACATTAGAACCAACACTTGCAGATCCACATGCACTTAATAGCAAGGTAAAGCTAAGCAGCATCGCTACAATAAAACTTGACGTCTTTGTTAATCTCATAGGTGAAGACCCTCCGGTTATTTCATTATGGTAATAGTAATGATAATGATTATCATACTCAATAACATTATATCGGGAGGATATGTGCTCGCCAATGGAGAATTTGGCGGTGGTAAATGGACGATTGTCCGATGAGCTCACCTGCCTGCTTTCCTTGCGGAACCGGATGGGAGATTGACCATTGTATTTACTGAACATGCGACTGAAGTAATATACATCGTTATATCCAACTTCTTCTGCAATATCGCGAAGTGGAGCATCGGTACATCGTAATAGCTCTTCTGCATGTTTAAGCCGGAATCGTATCAAATATTCAATCAAGCTAAACCCTGTCTCCCCTTTAAAGCGGGTTGATAAATGACGAGGGCTATAATTAAATTGCTCTGCTATAGATTCTAGTGATAAATTATGACGATAATGCTCCTCAATATAACGGACAACCTGCCCAATGACATCCGGTTGCCTGAGGTTAATTCCATCCTTTGTAAACTGCTTTAATAATTCATGTATAAACTGATAGAACAAGCCTTTAACTTGAATTCTTTCCAATTGGCTTCCTTGTGCCCAAAGTTGTTCCATTGCCATTAGTTGATAGTGCAGTGGTAATGGCTCCAAAGACTCGAAGCTATACTGCATCCGAAATGGATTGCTGCGTTCTAAAAGTCTTGCTAAATCCTTTCTTCCTGGCAAGGAGGCTCTATAGAATAATAAATAGTATTCAAACAGCTTCCCTGTCTCTATACTTAGTCTCATGCCCTTGCCACCATGCACAATAAAGTGACGGTCTGCGTCGTAATCTATGCCGTTGAGATTCAAGCTGGCCGTCCCCCGCACACAGTAAATAAATCCACATGCTGGTAATACGTAGCCTTGCAGCTTGTCCCCAGGCTCCATCACAGTATGTCGAATATCAAGTACTTTAACAGCGGCATAATTCCATGCGAAAATATGATCTTCCAGCTTCATCTTTGCCATACACTCCGATCTGCTCCACAATCTATTTGAATTAAATTAAATTATATCTACACAACAATGATAATGATTATCAATTAGTATTAGGTAGTTCCTCTATTTTGTCAATCGCTGTTTAGTATCATGCTTGCTTATAGCTTCGAAGTGGAGCTTCCTCAGGAATGCCTCTATCTCATTCACATATCCTCTTACATTAATCATTCTCGGTACAACTAAGTACAATTTCTTATTCACAACTGAAGGATGTATCAAAAGTTTTCCGGCACAGGCATGAACGGAATTGTAAAAAAACAAACAAAAAAGTTCATCAGATATAGTATCTAATGAACTTTGAGTTGATTTAGTTGGTACCGGTGAGAGGACTCGAACCTCCACGGTTTCCCTCTCGATTTTGAGTCGAGCGCGTCTGCCATTCCGCCACACCGGCAAAGTATTAAGTTAAAATATGGCGCGCCCTGAGAGATTCGAACTCCCGGCCTTTTGATTCGTAGTCAAACGCTCTATCCAGCTGAGCTAAGGGCGCAAAATTTATATGGAGCGGACGACGGGAATCGAACCCGCGACCCTCGCCTTGGCAAGGCGATGCTCTACCGCTGAGCCACGTCCGCACACGGTATGTATTGATGTCCGACTCACTAAAGAAGTGAGCCATGAAGGACTCGAACCTTCGACACCCTGATTAAAAGTCAGGTGCTCTACCAACTGAGCTAATGGCTCATAAAGCAAGAAAATGGCGGAACCGACGGGATTCGAACCCGCGGTCTCCTGCGTGACAGGCAGGCATGTTAGGCCAACTACACCACGGTTCCAGAAGAATAATTGCTTAATGAAAATTGGTTGCGGGGGCAGGATTTGAACCTGCGACCTTCGGGTTATGAGCCCGACGAGCTACCGGGCTGCTCCACCCCGCGTCAGTAAAAAAGTATTAATTCCCTTGGATTCCCCGGAAAGTATCCGGAATCCTCAGTGAAGCATTAACTTCACTTTGGGGATGTGTTATGGTGGAGGCTGAGGGGATCGAACCCCCGACCCTCTGCTTGTAAGGCAGATGCTCTCCCAGCTGAGCTAAGCCTCCATGTAAAGAAGCAACTTAATTATCATAACATAATCAAATATGTAATGCAACCATTTTTTCTAGAAGTCTAATACTGTTTCAAGAAGAAATGGTGACCCGTATGGGATTCGAACCCATGTTACCTCCGTGAAAGGGAGGTGTCTTAACCCCTTGACCAACGGGCCGTTTTAAAAAACAAATTGTTTTGACAACAAAAAATATTATATCATGTATTATTAAGTATAGCAATACCTAAACTTTTTTTTCTTTTTACTCTTCCCTAGGTAATAGATTGATATGAAGCTTTTGAGCTATTATCTCAACGATTTCACCCGTAGTTCTATCATTCGTGTCTAGATGCTGCTTAAACACCTCGTGATCACGGCCTGTGATGCACCTGTCGATCTGCTGAGTAGCCCAAGAGTCTTTTCCTTCACCTCTAACGCTTAATCTCTTAAGCAGGGTCTCTCGGGAGGCACACAAACTAAAATGATAAAGCTCTATACCTCCATCCATTAACTTGCCGATGATTTTCCCTGCAAGAATCCGGATTCATTAGGGTCCTAGGCACAATAATTATTCCATCATATTCGCTAGCTATGTTTTTCTTCGATATATTTCATATGCCGTTTGTGTCTTCCCTAAACCAAATTTCATTCAAAAACCACTTCACAGTGATTGCCTATCCTTATAATAAGCTGCTAAATATCGTACAACAAAAAGACCACTGTC
>NZ_JBBODA010000013.1:0-164512 GCF_038002705.1 Paenibacillus sp. FSL H7-0716 | reverse complement strand
GTAGCCGAGCAGTAGCTGTAGCTGAGCCAAATCGCAAAGCTCAGCGCTCGCAACTAATCGTCTGCCCAGGAGATTTTATTGATATTTGACTACAATCGCATTGCTGATCTGACGCCCAGGGGACGTAAGATATTTGCCGTTGTAGTAGAGCCCGCTGGATGCACCACCATCCAGATTCATGGCTTGATACGCTCCAGCTTGCTTCATCATTTCTGCCAGCTGTGGGATGGTGGCTCCACCAGTGGTCAGCAGAATGAGCTTATGGTCGCGTGTTAATCCGAGCGCGCTGCGTGCTCCGCCGCCGGTTAAGATTTTCGGATCTTTGAAGCCTTCTGCCGCGACATTAAGGGATACCTTACCGTTCACAAGAAGACGCGGACCGGCTTGAAGAGCTCCTTCCATAGAACCGGAAGCGAAGCGGCTTGTGAAATCCAGCCCAGGAATCAGTGTCGCCAGATGGTTGCTGTCATAGGTGAAAATCGTCCGGCGATCCCCGGAGCTGTTTTTAAGCATTTTTCCGCCGCTGACAATGTAGCCGTATGGAGCTTTGTATGCTCCTTTTGTATAGGCATCAAAAAATGTTCCGTTAATGGCAACTACGGCATTATTACGTTTAGCCAGACTGCTTAGGTCCTCCACTTTTCCAACCGTATTTCCAGCCAGTACGACATCAAGTTTCACCTTAGGATGCAGCAGGGACACTGTAACTGTCTGGGCTTTGAAGGATCTGCCGCCAACCTTGAAGGTTTTACTAGCGCTGACAACTGGTGACGAATCCGCTTTGATTAGTGCACCGGACTGTACAGGAACAGTGGTTGCAATATCATTACTCTTAAGGGTTAATGAAGAGGCTTCCTTATCCCAAGTTAATTGAATGCCAAGCGTTGTACTGATAAAAGACAACGGGATATATACCGTGCCATTATCACTGAAAGCAAGATCAGTTAGTGTAACCGACTTTTCATTGACGAGCGCAGCGGTTTGACCTAATGTAAGCGTAATGGTGGTGTCTGCATTCGTAATGCTTATACGTTTTTCGTTAGGATTCCATACAGACTGTATACCAGTGAAGCTATTTAAGAGACGCAGTGGTATGTATGAATGGTTATTCTTGTCCACATAGACGGTGTTTTTAGGAACTGGTGTTGCACCAACAGTGGATGGGCAAGTGGCGACAAGTGGAATGAGCAGTAAGAAGGTAAGAAACAGAGTGGACCCTAGCTTTTTCATCATAAACAATTACTCCTTATCTTGTAGCTGTTGTAAAAAACGACAAGGTTTATTATACCTCATGTTCAAAAACTTGGATAACCTTTATTTTTAAATGTTCATAGGGTGAATCTGATAGAATATAGATTATATTATTTATATTAGTACTGAAATTGTACTGAGATTAGCACCATAACTAGCACAATAACCAGCATCACAACGGCCACTAGACTCATTAGCTAAAAGGAGATTTTTATGACTACAATAGGTTTAATTCGCCATGGAAGTACCGCGTGGAATAAAGAAGGCAGAGTGCAAGGGCATACGGATAATTCATTGGATGCTGAAGGTCTGCAACAGGCACAACTACTGGCTGAACGTCTCAGCACAGAACAATGGGATTACATATATTCAAGCGATTTACTCAGAGCGCGGCAAACGGCAGAGGTTATTGCAGAAAGATTAGGCCTTGAGATCACGGGTTTAGCGCCGGGCATTCGAGAGATGTATGCGGGACTTATTGAAGGAACTACGCAGCAAGAGCGGATTGAACGCTGGGGAACCGATTGGAAGACGTTAGATTTGGGTTTGGAAACTCCAGAAGCCAGCGAGCTCAGAGGCAGCGAAGTGATTGAAGAAATTGCGGCGAGACATCCAGGCAGTCATATTCTGATCGTTAGCCATGGTGCGATTTTACGCAGTAGCCTTAGAAGACTACTTCCAGAACTGGACGGCACAGTATTATTGAACAATACGTCAATTACGCGAATAACAAAATCCGAATCGGATGGCTCATGGAACTGCGAGTTATATAATTGTGCGCGGCATTTGGAGAAAGAGTAAGTGTTCAGATAATGTTCAGAGCTTTTTTATATATTGGTATCGCAGTACAGTAAGCTAATTATTTGTAGTTCAGAAGGATGTGCGAATTAAAGGTGGTAGAGGTTCAGATTTATTTACAAACGTTAATGTCCATTATCATCGCAGGGGTTGTAGGTTATTTAGTATTGAGATTTTACCGGGATGTTGCTAGTAAGGAACCAAAACAAAGAGCGGTTTATACGGGCCTTTCCATTATAACTATCGTCGTTGGATTGTGGGCAATGCATCAGCTAGGCAAAAAATCCTTAGAAGAAACTATAGAGGTCAATGGGGGGATTTTCACTCCGTTATTGATATACGCGCTTACGATAGCTGTTTTAATGTTTTTGCTTACACGGTTGAACCTTGTTTTGGCGGAAAGAGAGCAGCTTAAGGAACTTGCCTATAAGGATGGCTTAACGGGGCTGTTAAACAAGAATGGAATGGATCACTTTTGGGATCGCTGCAAAGTAAATGAGCAACTAGCTGTATTGTTTATGGATTTGAACCGTTTCAAATCCATCAATGACAGCTTAGGACATCATGTGGGCGATTTACTGCTGCAAGAGGTGGGAGGAAGGTTAAGTCAATTTTCCAGCAAAAGAAAACGCCATATTTTCCGTATAGGCGGTGATGAATTTGTGATCGTAGCTAAAGGCTGCAATCAGAAGGAAGCGGAGCAGTTAGCGGTGCAGATTCTGGAGAAGACGACCAGACATTATCAGCTGGGAGAGCACAACCTCTTTGTATCTGCGAGCATAGGCATCAGCATTAGTCATGGCAAGGTGGATCATTTCAGGCTGCTGCATGAGGCAGATACAGCGATGTACACCGCCAAACAGCTCGGTACAGGTCGTTATTCAGTTTATAAAAATTAGTTTGTTAAGTGTAAAATATAAGCGTCAGCCTTGGACATAAATAGATGTCTAAGGCTGACGCTTTTTTAGGCTCCCGGTGTGTGAAACTTGTGGGGCACTTGCTTGCGTCCCTTCATCAAGAAAAGGCAGAGCAGGGCAACCGCCATACTAATCGCTGCTACATAGAACAGGATGGAGTAATCAAAAATATCAATCATTAGCCCCAGCAAAGGTGGTGAGCTGATCGCTGCCAGTGAAGAGACCAAATAATACATCCCTGTTCGAGTACCAATACTTTCCTCAGTCCCCGTAGCAACAACATAAGGATAAGAGTTGATGTTGATACAAGCCCAGAAGATTCCTCCTGTCAGGAGCAACGCTCGAAGCACCAGCAGGTCCTGTGCAAACCCAACAAGCGCAAAGACCGTCATCAGGCCACATACGCCGACGATAATGATCTTCTTTTTCCCGAATCGCCCACCCAGCCAACCGCTCGGAATAGCGAACAGCACAAAGGCAAGGGAGAAGAAGGTAAGGGAGAAGGAGGCTGCTTGTTCACTGAGGCCCAGATGGTTTTTGCCATACAATGTAAACAAGGTTTCGACCCCTTGATAAGCTACAAACCAGAAGAAGATCGCTGCCAGTAGAAAGACTGTAGTACGATCCAGCTGGCCGCGAAAGGAGATTCTGGAAGGATTAACTACTGTCGCAGAAGGGCTCTCCGCTGTATCGGATAAAAGCGTAGGGCTTTTATTCACACCATCCCGTTTTTCTTTGATGAAGCGCGATACGATAAACAGACATAACAGGGTAATCAGTCCAGCAACGAGAAATGGCAGTGCAGGATTTGATTTATAGAGGATCGAACCCACGCCGAAAGCCAGAATTGATCCGAATCCACCCATGAAATTAATTAATCCGTTAGCCTTTGTACGCTGCTCTTCAGGTGTTATGTCGGGCATGAGCGCGACGGTGGGGGAACGGTATAAACTCATGGCTAAATTCATCAGCATCATAAATAAAAGCAGTGTAAATAGTCCGGTATGAAACGGAATCAGCATAGTCAGCACGGCAGCGAAGGGCATACCGATCATAAGATAAGGCATTCTGCGTCCAAAACGCGAGGTCGTGCGGTCACTCCGATTGCCGATCCAAGGCTGCAAGAATAAGGCGAAGTAATTATCAATCGTCATCATGAAGCTGATAAGGGCTACACTATGTACATATTTTTCGAGGAAAAAAGGTACAAATGCGTTATACAGACTCCATGTAATGCTGATGCTGAAAAAGCCGAATCCGAGCAGCCAGACTTTTTTCACACCATCACACTCCCTTGTCAGCCAGAAGTCCAGCGAGTAGGTCTGGATGATCGGTAATAATGCCTGATACACCCGCTTCAATTAAATATTTCATCCGCTCGGGATCATTAACGGTCCAAGGATGGTAGGCGACGCCATGCTTCGCAGCTTCTTCGACGAATTCAGGCAGTACCGCAAAATGATAAGCGTGCAACGCAGTCGCTCCAAGTGTAGCTGCATAATCCCAAGGACGATACAGGCCTTCCCCGTACAGAATTCCAGTTCTGATCTCCGGTGCCAGCGACTGACAGTAAGCTAGTGAATAATGGTTGAAGCTCGAAAAAATGACGCGATCGCTCATCTTGAAATCCCGTACGGCCGCGATCACTTTTTCCTCCATGCCCGGATATAAAAAAGTGCCATTTTTAAGCTCGATATTTAGTATGGTATCTCTACCTTGCAGCAGATCTAATAAATCTTCCAGCAATGGAAGGCGCTCATCTTTGAATTCAGGTCCGAACCATGAGCCTGCGTCCACCTCCAGCAGTTCTGCGAGTGTATGATCCTTCACATAGCCGGTTCCGCTTGTCGTGCGGTTTAGAGTTTCATCATGAATGAGGACTAGGCCGCCATCCTTGGTCATTTGTACATCAGTTTCTATTCCGGTTGCACCCAGCTCAAGACCTTTGCGAAAGGCCGCCATAGTATTTTCTGGACACACTGCCGACGCTCCACGATGCGCAAAATTAATGATGTTGTTCATAAGTTATTGTCCCTCCAACTTTAGTGTTTGCTATGCCCCTATAGATGGGGGCTACTTGTCATATTCCACAGAGAGTAAAGAAACCCTGTCTGGAATTTTAAAATCAGTTGTTCATAGCGCCATAAGGGATTCGTTCCAAAAGTCCATCCTCATAGATGCTCCGCAGCTTCAGCTCGGGCATATGAATATAACCGATATAACAATCGCATACCTTCATTCGGCAGCTTCTAACCGCAGAGAGACCTTCGAGCCCATCACGGTAAAGATTGCCTATGACCCCTCTGTCCTTATAGCAGCGTTTCACAAGCCCAGCGCCCTGTACATAAAAAACATCTTTTCCTGCATTGCAGGCTTGGCCAAGGCTTTCATAATCCATAGCATTCACAGAAAAATGTGGATCAATCTCGCTAAGGAAGGCAAAATCCTCTGCTGTATAATAATCTGGTTTATCTTTGTAAGCATTGACCCATAAGTACACGTTCTCTGGTAATGCAGAGCGAAGTGAAGCTATCGCTGAAAAAGCGCTGCGTATTCCAACGCTTCCCACACTAAACGGAACGTCGTTCTCGTATAAAGTCAAACACTGCGACAGAAATTTATCCTCCCGCACTTGCCCGGGGTGGTAGGTGGCCCAAAAGGCCACTTTTTTACGATTCAGCTGGGAGATGAAATCCAGGTTGGCAGAAAGGTTGGTCTGAATCGCTACCTTCTCTACATGGTCCATATTGGAGAGAGCAATCATTGCTTCTTTGTACCAGCGATGAATTAGCCCTTCGCCATAGGGATTAAAAAATATAGAAAGCCGATGACCTGCCGCACCTTGCTCAGAGGCCCAAGCTACAAAGGCTTCCAGCCCCTGGCGGTCCTTGGCGAGTGTAGCTGCGCTGTCTCTTGTTTTGCCAAAAGGACAATAGGGGCAATCATAGTTGCAGGACGTGAGGGAGCCGCGGTAGTAGAGGACCGCATTCATGGCAATACGAACCTTTCCATCTGCTCTCGGATCTCCCCAGAAATAAACCAATCCCCAATCGAATCAGAGTAACCCATCCCTTCGGTGGTAAGGCGCAGGATGCCATCTTCCTCCTGCCCAAGACCGGAATGAAGCAGGTTGGACAGCTCAGGATAATCACTCCAGAGTGATTGATCGAAACGCTGGCTGTAATCTTCAAGCTTCAGCCCTTCGCTATGTAGAATCGCCTTCAGAATAAAGCGGCGTTTCTGTTCTTCAAGACTCAGTACAATTCCGTAATCCGCAGTATCGTAACGATCCGTCGCAACGTAATCAGCAATAATGCTCTCGGTTGCTTTACGGCTTACCCCATAACGGGAAGCGTAATGCACATGGCGGGTGTAGGATCTGGCTCCGCAGCCCAAACCGACCATTCCTTCTTCTTGGCAACTATAATCGAGAATGGGTTTAGCTGTTCCGGCGTCTTCCTTGGCGAAACGACGCATGGAGTATTGGCGATATCCTCTCGCTCTAAGCAGCTGACCAGCGGCTTTGTAGCAGTCTAGGCGAATATCGTCCTGACGCTGGATATCACCAGGCTTCACAATCGTATGCTCTCGAGTGTAGAGCGGATAGATGAAAATTTCCTCTGGCTCAAAGCTGATCGCTTGATTGAGCGAATATAGCCAAGAGTCGACCGTCTGCCCCGGAAGCCCGTAGATCAGATCTAAATTTAGTATGGGAAAATCATATTTCCCCAGCAGCTCTAGTGCCCGATACACCTCATCCGGATTTTGTGGGCGATAGATGGCTGCCGATTCAGCTGCAACAAAACTTTGGATGCCCATGCTGACCCGATCCACCGTATACTCTTTAAGAATATTCAGCTTCTCTTCGGTAATCGTCTCCGGTGAAGTTTCCACTGAGATGGAGGCTGTATTTGTATCCAGTCCCATCGTATCAACGGCAATATGGAACAAGCGGCGGAGCTGATCTGCTGCCAGCAGGGTGGGAGTTCCACCGCCGATCGCAAAACGGGCATAAGGCCTGTGTCTGGTGAATTCCGCCCATTGCTTTGCTTGGCGTTCCAATGCATCCACGTATGTGGCATGAACATTTGCGCGTTTATCAGGCAGGGTAAATAGGTTGCAGAATCCGCAGCGTGCGCCACAAAACGGAATATGCATATATAGAAAGAAAGATTCCGCAGGCTCATCACGCCAGAGTGTTTCTAGCGGCATCGGAGGCTGCAAATCCCTGTAAGCCGTTTTGTGTGGATAGGAATACAGATAAGAACGGTAAGGGTGAGCAGTAATGCTGTCTTTCCACTTGTGAAGCTCTTCTAAAGAGAAGGACGATAACGTCATATCAGTTCTCCATCCTTTCCTTGTTATAAATATTATAAAATAAACTCCCGATAAGGGACGTTCCATACCGTCTCGTGGGCAAGGCGATGCCCCTGATAGCCATCTTCCCCATAAGCGGTTCCATGATCTGAAAAAGCCAGGCAGAAGACCGGATTGCCGCGTTCCCGGAACGCATCGAACAACCGGCCCAGTTCACCGTCCACATAACGAAGAGCGGCGCGCTGGCTGTCTACAGAGTCTTTTTTAGCACCAGGTACAAAATAATGATTTGGTCCGTGAATGGCAGAGACGTTGAGGAACATAAACAATCTTTGCTCGCTAGGAGTATCCTTTAGCAGCTTTAAGGCATGGTTCACCTGATGCTCTGTGGAACGCGGATTGGTCACACCGAAGGTCATCCGCCAGTAGCTTTGCTGGAAATAGCTTGGCAACACACGAGCGAGTGGATTTTTTTTGGTGAAGAAAATAACACCTCCAATACAAACCGTACGATAGCCCTCAGCAGCAAGTCCTGACACGATATCCGGCGTATCGAACAGCCATGTATGGGGATGCGTCTTCATGCCGGTGTTTCGGGAGTGGAACATGCGGATATGCTCAGTCTTATCCGTTGTAGCTGGAGTAGGCAAGAAGCCGCCGAAAAAAGCGTGATGGGCCGCATAAGTAAAGCTGCCGGGAGTATGTCTTTTCTCCCAGGGTCCCGTTCCGCACAGGTTCGGGCAGTTCGCTTCCTCCATAGTAGCTGCATCGTATCGAAGGGTATCAAGCGTGATCATTAGAATGTCATGGGTGCCAACGATAGTGTTCATATCCATTAAGAGGATCCTTCCTTTATAAGCGGTGTTGAGGGATGAGTAATATAGTCTCTGGCGGTCAATACCTTCATTTCCCATTCGTAGGTGCTGCAGCCACGGTATTTCACATCGTACAGCAAATCGCCAAAAGGATTAACATCGGCGACAAAACACTGCTGCGATCCTCCAGATATCAGCACGTCTATCCCGGCAACTCCAGAACGGGGAAATGCCGCCAGCGCTTGCAACGCGGTATTTCGTACCTGCTCCTGTATGAATTCTGATAGACCGGCTTCTGAAGGAGACATCCGCTGGCTGCGTAAATGCAGATTCGTAATTGGGGTGGAACTTACACGAGCAATTGCATGACAGGCCTCGCGGAGAACCACGAGCTGGCGGATATCGAAGGCTTTGCCGTTATGGCCGATCTTAGGGATCCATTGCTCGGCATAACCACCATGTCGATAAATCCAGTTAATAATGCCGGAGATCGTGGCGGTATCTGTGTACCGCCGCAGTTTACCGGAATTATAGTAAATGGGTGGTCGGGTGATATAATTCTCGACCCCCACTGTAGTTAAGGCAACTTCGGCACCTGTAACGGGATGGAGCTGATAGGCGATCACCCCGGAAGCGGCAGAGCCGAAGGCTAGCTTGATGAATACCCGGTGCATTCGCCGGGAGATCATCATCTCACGGAGAGAGGCATAGTCCGTAGGCTGCTGTTCCTCGCCTAATGGACGAGGAATAGTGATGCCTGCCTCACTCAGAATCTGTTGTGCCCGCCGTTTATCGGTCATGGCCGCAATGTCAGCGGGGTCATTTAACCATAGCGAACCTGGACAAACCTCTTTGACTTCGCGCTGTAGTCTAGCCAGCATGCGGCAATAACCGCGGAACCATTGCGAAGGATGATGCAGGACACCCTGCATCTCCTTCAATTGATGGGCTACCTTCACACGGAGTGGGCGCGGATCAGGTCTTTCAGCGTAGGGATGCAGCGAATCGTCAACATCAACGGCATCCGGTGCGCCGAGAGCGATCAATGCTCGTTCTACCTCAAAGCTGCTGCCAGGCGATTCCAATCTCAGCAGCGGAGGAGCCGCACTGAGATCTATGCCGTTATACACGACTGGCTGACTAGATAGCTGTTGCTTCTGCACTTTCAATAGATCACTTAACGATCTTCCTTGCAGAAACTCAGCATACGATAAAATGATGGCGGGTGGCATTCCGAGATCGGAACGCGCTTGCTGAATGCCACTAGTTCGTTTATCTCCGGGAATACCAAAAACGATCATTGGCCGCATGAGGGGCTCATTCTGTGATGGAAGGATAACGCCAGTCTTCCTCATCATCGCTTTCCTGCTTGTCGCTGACATCGACAGGCAATCCACTCTTTTGCCAGCGGCTGATCATCTCGTCAGACATATAATGATGGCTTAGGTTCAATGCCTTTAGTCCCTTGATTCTCTCGCTGGCTAGAAGCAACTCAGCCCCCTCGTCGCTGAGGGTACCTAGAGACAGATCTAGCGTATCCAACTGATCCAGAATTGGAGCATTTGCTACTGCACCGGCGATTTCATCTTGTATTTCGCTATTTTTTAATCCCAGATAGGTAAGTTTAGGGAACTTTCCTACTTCTAAAAGAGGTAGAATATCTGCGAGGCTTCCGTCAAAGCCGTAGTTATCTACGCCAAGATATAGTTCCAGCTTACGCAAATTCGGCAATTGGCTGGCTGCAATATTTTCAAGCACGGTTTTACTCAAGCCACCAGTAATAATAATTAGCTTTTCTAACTTGTCATGTTTTAGCTCTGAGAGGCTTAGCTCATTTCCACCTTGAATGGTGAGTGATTGTAATTCTGGAAAAGCAGGCAACAGCGGTGATAGATCGCTTTGGGTAATCCAAGAAATCTCGCACTCCTCATAACCCATCTCACCAATAAAAAGCTTGCGTAAAGCAGGGAAGCTTGCACTATGCGTAACCAGCGCATCCACAACCTCATCGGAGCTATTCTCGTAGGCTTGCCCCCAATCACCAATAATTAGGCTGGTTAGTGACGCACTTTCAGCGCTGCTGCTTAACTTCTCAATTGCTTTGCCAATTCTTTGACCTTCTTCGAATTCGTCGTATCCGATGCTAAGCTTTACTGCCGTCATGGGTGTTCCCTCCCGGAAAAATTTAACTTCGAAAATACCCTATCATCTGTAGCCGAGGGAGTCAAATAGCTGAATATAACTATAGTTAAACTCTCCATATTATTGAGGTGAAATTTTGTGGTAGGTTTATACTAGAGGCAATTTTATTTTTTTGGAAGGAGTTATTCGTATGAAGAATAAACTTCAGGAATGGATTATTGAGACGGATATAATTAAAATGCAAGAGGCTCTGGAAGCAGGTTTAATCAACTCAGAGGATATAGTTCAAGTGTATTTGGAGCGGATCCATAAATACGATATAGACATAAACTCTATTTTAGAAATAAATCCAGAGGTTATACAAATCGCGCGAGCACTCGATAGAGAACGAGCAGAAAAAGGGAGCCGGGGGAGCCTGCACGGTATTCCTATTGTATTGAAGGATAATATAGACACCGCGGATAAGATGCATACGAGTGCCGGTTCTGTAGCTTTAGCTGGATCAATTGCGGCAAAAGATTCATTTGTAGCGGCCAAGCTTCGATTGGCGGGGGCTATTTTACTTGGGAAGGCGAATATGTCGGAATGGTCTAATTTTATGTCTAGTACAATGCCTGCGGGATATAGCTCGCGGGGAGGGCTTGTACTGAATCCATATGGACCTGGGACGGTATTTGTCAGTGGTTCCAGCTCTGGGCCTGCGGCAGCTGTAGCAGCGAATCTGGCAGCAGCAGCGATCGGAACGGAAACCGCAGGATCTATTATCGGTCCAGCCAGCCAACATGCTCTTGTCGGAATCAAACCTACGGTGGGATTAGTCAGCCGTACTGGAGTCATTCCCATTTCAGTAAGTCAGGATACACCTGGCCCTATAGCTAGAACGGTTACAGATGCGGCAATTATTTTAGGGGCATTAACCGGAGTGGACGCCAACGATTCAGCAACATTTTCAAGCAAAAAATACGCTTATACAGACTATACTTCAAGTTTAGATAAAAGCTTTATACGACAAGCAAGAATAGGTATTCCACGGCATTATTATAAGCATTTAGACACTGAGAGGCTTGCAATTATGGAAGCAGCTATCTTGACCTTGAAGAATGAAGGGGCTACCATTATAGATCCTGTCACAGTACATGTTGAACAACAGAATTGGAATAATGATGTGATTTGTTATGAATTTAAAAAAGGGCTCAACCAGTATTTAGCACAAGTAGATGAATCCGTTCCGATTCACTCTTTGCAGGAATTGATAGCCTATAATGAAAGACATGCTGAGATTGCCTTGCAATATGGGCAAGACACCCTGACAAGATCAGAAGAAATAACATTAACTGAAGAGGTCTATGAAGAGAAGAGACAAGAATACAAGGAATTAGCGCTTGAGCAAGGAATAGATTATGTGTTGGAACAATATAGTTTAGACGCGTTATTGCTGCCTGGTGATGTAGATGGCATGTATATTGCGGCACGCTTAGGTTATCCATTAGTTACCGTTCCGGCGGGATATGTATCTCAAGGCATTATTGATGCGGATGGGGATTCGACCAGGGGGCCTTTTGGTGTTGTTTTTTCCGGAAAAGCTTATAGCGAGCCTACGCTCATAGCCTTAGCATACGGGTTTGAACAAGCTACGTATCACCGGATTCCTCCTCAATTGGAGTAGAATTAGGCTAACTTAGAATAGAAGGAAGCGATCAGTTTGAAGTATTGCCTGGAATGTGGAACTGCGTTAGTAATGAAAGAAGCCGATGGGGAAGGGCAGGTACCTTATTGTAATGCATGTGAAATGTTCCGATTCCCTATTTTCAGCACGGCGATTAGTACAGCAGTATTAAACAGGGAGAAAAACAAGATTTTATTAATTCAGCAATATAATCGGCCAGACTACATATTACTCGCAGGATACGTGAACAAAGGTGAAGATGCGGAAACGACTCTCGTACGTGAGGTAAAAGAAGAGGTAGGACTTGATATTGTCGCTTATGAATATATGCGCAGCTTGTACTTCGCGCCATCCAATACGCTAATGCTGAATTTTATAGGTGTTGCAGATTCGGAGGACTTGAGCCAGGTGAGTACTGAGGTTGATCATGCTGAATGGTTTACCTTGGAAGAAGCCGCCAGAGCGATTAAAAAGAACAGCCTAGCCGAAACCTTCTTACTGGCGATTATCGAGAAATTGAACGCGGGACAGGTACAGGTCAATCCGGTAGCTGTTGGAGGAAAGTAAAAAGGAGCCGTGAGGCTCCTTTTTGTTGTTTCCATGCAAGGGGGGGAATTATTTAAGCTTATACACACGAGCTTCATAAGGGCGAAGCTGAATTGTATTTAGTTCTTCTTCTGGATTTACCTCGTAGTTGGCAATGAGCAGTTCCTTCGTTTGAAATTTCACAGTGGAAGGAAGCTCGAAGGTCGCGGGCTCTCCGAAGAAATTCAATACAACCAGTAGCTGTTCTTCTCCAAGAGTACGCAGATAAGCATAGATCTGCTCGTTCTCTTCAGCCAAGATCGTATAGCTACCATATACGATAATTTCATGCTGCTTGCGCAGCTCAATAAGTCTCTTATAATAGTAAAAAATAGAATCAGGATCAGCCAGCGCCCGCTCCACATTAATTTCCTTGTAATTAGGATTTACGGCTAGCCAAGGAGAGCCCGTCGTGAAGCCTGCCTGCGGCTCGGCGTTCCATTGCATTGGCGTACGGCCATTATCCCGGCCTTTAATGTAAATGGAGTTCATGATAGCTTCTTCCGAATGACCGGCAGCCAAGTATTCTTTATACATATTCAAGATTTCAATATCTTTGTAATCGTTGATGGAATCAAACTGTACATTCGTCATGCCGATTTCTTCGCCTTGATAGATGTAAGGTGTGCCTTGGAGCGTGTGCAGCAGTGTTGCCAGCATCTTGGCAGATTCTTTCGGATATAGCTTATCATCTCCGAAGCGGGATAACATACGCGGCTGATCGTGGTTGTTCATATACAGACTGTTCCAACCTTTACCGTCCAGCGCGACTTGCCATTTGGAAATGATGGACTTGATGTCCGCCAGCTTCCAAGGCTGCACATTCCATTTGCCTCCAGGTCCGGAATCGACGTCCATGAGCTCGAAATGGAATACCATGTTAAGCTCGTTGCGATCCTCGGAAACGTACAAGGAAGCCTCCTCGGGAGTGACATTAACGGCTTCGCCCACTGTCATGATATCGTACTTGGACAGGACCTCACGGTTCATTTCCTGCATATACTCATGTACGCGTGGTCCGTTAACGAAATAGTCTCCTCCGAAGTGGTACGTAGGCTGTTCTCCGTTATTTTCTGGGGCAACGCTAGGTAATTCTGGTACTTTGGAAATCAAGTTGATTACATCCATGCGGAATCCGTCAATACCCTTATCCAGCCACCAGGTCATCATATCGTAGACTTCCTGGCGCAGCTTAGGATTATCCCAATTCAGGTCGGGTTGCTTTCTCGAGAAGAGATGGAGGTAATATTCCTCCGACTTCTCATCGAATTCCCAAGCCGAACCGCTGAAGAAGGAACCCCAGTCGTTAGGCGTCTGTCCGTCTTGGCCCGGCCGCCAGATATAATAATCACGATAAGGATTATCCTTTGATTTGCGGGACTCCACGAACCAAGCATGCTCATCAGAGGAGTGGTTGACCACGAGATCCATAATCAGCTTCATGCCGCGGCTGTGAAGTCCAGCTAGCAGTTCCTCCCAATCAGAGAGTGTTCCGAAATCATCCATAATAGTTTGATAGTTACTGATATCATAGCCGTTATCGTCGTTTGGCGACTCGTATACCGGGCATAACCAGACTACGTCGACGCCAAGCTGATTTAAATAATCGAGTTTCGAGATAATGCCTTGCAGATCACCGATGCCGTCCCCGTTACTGTCTTTGAAGCTGCGGGGATAGATTTGATAAACTACGCTTTCTTTCCACCATTTCTTATCCATGTATAACTCTCCTATCTCTCTATATAAATCTTAGTTATTTAATGGACCCTGATGTTAGTCCACTGATAATCCATTTTTGCGCGAACAAATAGACCACGAGCATCGGGGATAAAGCAAGCAGATACGAAGCAAAGGCTAAGTTGAAATCTGTGCTGAATTGACCTTGGAAGACATACTGTACAAGCGGAAGTGTGTATGAATCCTGATCACCGAGCAGAATCAACGGCAGCATAAAGTCGTTCCAAGTCGACAGACAAGAGAGGATACCAATTGTTGCACTGACCGGAGCAAGAAGTGGGAAAATAATCTTCCAGAACGTTCCGAATGTCGTTGCACCATCTACTGTGGCAGCTTCCTCTAGCTCATAAGGAATAGAGCGGATATAGCCAGTGTATA
Source organism: Paenibacillus sp. FSL H7-0716 (assembly GCF_038002705.1). NCBI lineage: Bacteria > Bacillati > Bacillota > Bacilli > Caryophanales > Paenibacillaceae > Paenibacillus > Paenibacillus sp. FSL H7-0716. The sequence goes on along the minus strand of NZ_JBBODA010000013.1, from coordinate 149,906 downwards.
CAAACACGTTAAAAGCCAAGCCATAAACAATGTATAGAATAATAAGACCCAGAATGTTGTTCATATGCAGATCCGTTGTCACTTTGACCACAGGCAGCATAATAATCTGGAAAGGAATAAACATTGCGCTGATAAAATAAAAGTAAAGCGCTTTGAAGAATTTTCGGTTCATATTGCGGGCAATCGCGTAGGCTACCATGGAGTTGGTAAGCAAGATGAACACTACTGATGTTATTGTGATCGTGGCGCTATTTCCTAAGGCGTTAAAGAAATTGGTTGCCTTAATGGCATTGGCGAAGTTCTCAAAATGCAGGCCAGTTGGCAGTGAAAAGATGGATTGAGCCATTTCCTCGGGATTTTTTAGCGCGATAGCAATAGTCATGTACAGCGGAAAAAGGATCAGTAGTGAGCCTAGCGCGATAAGAATCGTTGCAGGCCAGTTGCTTGATTTTTTGATCATAAGTCCATCTCCCGTTTCTGCAGAAATTTAAGCTGAAGGGCGGAGATCACAACGATCACGATAAAATAAATCACGGCGTTCGCCGATTGATAGGCAAATTCTCCGCCTTGGAAGCCGCCTGTATAGATTAAGTGGGCAATGGATTGTGTTGAACGTCCAGGTCCCCCACCTGTCAAGGCTACGATTTGGTCGAATACCATTAAGCCGCCTTTCATCGCCAGCACCATGTTGATCGTGAAGAAGGAAGCAAGCATTGGAAAAGTAATGCTCCAGAATTCTCTCCAGCGGCTAGCGCCGTCCAGATTGGAGGCTTCGTAAAGATCTTGCGGAATCGTCTGTAGACCTGCCAGATAGAGAATCGTGTTATAAGCAATTCCCTGCCAAACGGCTACAATGACGATGCCGATCCAGGCCCAATCGGAGTTGCCGAGAATGTTCTGCGAAAGGAATTCACTGCCAAGCTTCTCGCCCCAGATAGGGAATACATTTGCGAACAAATAGTTGAAAATAAAGCCGACAATCAGCACGCTGAGGATATTAGGCAGGAAATATACACCGCGGAAAAAGTTTTTGGCTTTAATCTTGGCGTTAAGTCCAAGCGCAATCAACAAACTAATGATGTTGATGAGAATAGTTGTTAAGATGGCATATTTAAAAGTGAACACATATGAATTCAGCACATTTTCGTCTTGAAAAATGTTAATGAAGTTCTTAAACCCTACGTAATCAAAGCTGTCACTGAAGCCGTCCCAGTTAGTGAACGAATAATAAATACCCTGCAGTGCAGGAAAGGTGTGAAAGGCAAAGAAAAGAAGCAATGCCGGTATAGTCATTAGATAAAAGGCGACTCGGCGTTTGGCCATCATGTAATCCTCCTTGGAAAAGAGAAAGAGAAGGGGGAATCCCGTTCTCTTTCTCGGCTCTTATTTGTCAGGTCTCGTTATTTCCGGTCAGCTACCTTATCCCATTCTTTATCAAGCTGTTTCAGGTACGCATCAACATCTTTCTTTTGCAGGAAGGCTTGATTGATGGTATCCACTTTCATTGCACTTGGGATGTAGTGGTCCGCAAAGTCGGCCAAGTTACCTGAGGTAAATGCTGCTTTGAAGCCGTCCATTGTTGGATCATCTTGTGTTACACCTTGCACAGCTGGGAATGCTTTTTGCTCGTTAATGTAGAGGCTAACATTCTCAGGCTGGAGCAGGAATTCAACGAATTTTTTAGCTTCTTCTTTATGTTTAGTGCTCTTAGAGATAGTCAACAATGTGTCTACGCCAGAAATGACCTTATTATTAGCAGCATCATTTGTCGCTGGGAAAGGGAATACACCAAGCTCAATGGATGGATTAGCCTTTACGATTTCTGGGATCGCCCACACCCCTTGCAGATACATTGCAGATTCACCTTTAGCGAAAGCTGTGTTGCCGTCATTGTAGCCTTTTCCAAAAATATCTTTTTGACCGAACTCCGTCAGCTTAAGCAGCTTTTCAGCAATTTCGGTGAAGCTGTCTGTGAAAGTCACAGTACCCTCAGTACGTTGCTTGAAGAAATCATTGCCTTTAATGATTGTAGAGAGAGAGTTGAACGGCGTAAGGGTTGTCCAGGAATCCTTAAGGGTCAGGTAAAAAGCATTTTTACCGCTGTCCTTGAACTTTTGAGCGACGGCAATGAACTCATCCCAAGTGGTTGGCACGGTAACGCCGGCTTCAGTGAACATCGCTTTATTGTAAATGACACCACTTGCGTTCGAAGAGAAGGGAAGACCATTCAGCTCGCTCGAACCCGTCAGGTCTTTCAGCATTTGAACATAAGCAGGCTGGATATTTTCAGCAAGTGGATCACTGGAGAAGTCTTCAAACAGACCACTTCCGGATAATGTTTTGTAGGTGTCAGTGGCTCCGATACCCACTACGTCAGGGATGTCTTTTTTAGCTGCACGAGTCTTCAGCACGGTTTCGGCATCCGGTGGGTTCACTTGAGTGACTACGATGTTCGGATTGGCTTCATTAAATTTCGCAACCAGCTTGTCGAAGGTAGCTTTGGCTTCGGTCTTATTTTGGAAAAACTCGATTTTCACTTTGTCACCGGAGGAGTTCCCGCCGCTAGATGTGTTGTCAGCCGCATTGTTACCACTATTGCTACCGCAGGCGCTAAGCACGGACATAGCCAGTAGACTAACCATTACGGGTTTAATTGTTTTTTTCATGATAAATCCTCCTAATAATGTGTTGGGTATTATGGTGAATTTGATAAGAGTAAACGTTTACGTTGACTGCAAACTTAAATGATGTTCATGTTCTTCTAAGCGACGGGTATGCAATAAAGTGGACGGTAAACGTTTACGTAATATTGATAAAAAGACTTAGGTAAGCGATCTTACCGTTTGTCTTTCCACAATTGTGTGATCGACAATCTGGCTGTTGACAGACTCGCCTGTTTCAATCATCTGAATGAGCTTCTCCACGGCGATCTTTCCAATATCGTACAGCGGTTGGCGTACTGTTGTTAAAGGCGGAATAACCATTTTGGCTAATCCAAGATCGTCATATCCCATAATGGAGATATCCTCGGGCACACTTAGACCATTTTTGATAACGGTGGAGAGGGCACCAATCGCCATTTCATCACTAGCACAAAAAACGGCAGTCACATCAGGCGCTTGCTCCAAAAGAGTCTCCATAGCTATACTTCCGCTCTCATACAAAAAATCTCCATAAGCAAGATAGCGGCTGTCAAAAGGAATGCCATTTGCTTCAAGCGCATGCTTATAACCTTCTGCTCTTGGCGCACCAGCGATAAGATCGCTAGGGTTTCCACTAATCATGGCTATTTTGCGGTGACCTTTTGAAATTAAGTAGAGGATAGCGTCAAAAGCTGCTCGATAATCATCTACTTTCACATAAGGGACCTTGGCGAATTCTGTTTGGGAAGAGACCAATACAACGGGGATCCTCATGGTTTCGAGCACATCGTAATATTCTTTCTTAAGGACTTCACTAGAAAAAATAATGCCATCAACCTGTTTCTCTCTCAGGAGCTGCAAATACTTCAACGTTCTTTTACCGTCCTGATCGGTATTGCATACCATCACACTGTAGTTCCGGTCATTGGCCAATTCTTCAATACCCTTGAGCAGATCGGAAGAGAAGGCACCAGAAACACTAGGGAACATAACACCAATGGTTTGTGTACGCTTATTGATTAGACCCCGGGCAATCGCATTGGGTTGATAACCAATTTCTTTGATCGCCTCATTTACCTTTTGTTTCGTTTTGTCCGAATACCCACTTAAATTGTTTAGCACGCGAGAGACTGTGGCAATGGAGACGTTCGCTTTCTGTGCAACATCTTTAATCGTTGGGTTCATTCCTATGAGCTCCTTAAACTACGGTTATCCTTGAATTAAACGCTTACGCTGATGAGAGTAAGTTATGAAGGAAGAGAACGTAAACGCTTACCCCGAATATAAATGCTGGTAGGCGCTTTTGTCAACTGTACTTAAAAAATAAAAAAATGATCAAAAATACGCAAGAGCAGTAATCTTTTAATAGGAATGAAACCGATGCATATACCAAAAATTTACTTAGAAATATCGGAATTGACAAAAGAATATTGGAGGTCTAACATTTAGAGAGTAAACGCTTACGTAAAATTTTTAAATATGGCATGAAAGCCTTGGTTTTAATGATTTACTCGGATAAGGAGTTGTATTTATGAATATTTATCTCGAGATTCCGGATGTGGATAAGCACTTTCCTTACCGCAGTTTACTCTGCAATGGTGATACGTTATGTTATCCGCATTGGCATAAAGAAATTGAAATTATCTATGTTACCAAAGGAAGCCTGAATCTGGGAATTAACGATACCCCTATTCACATGGAGCAGGGCGAGGTTCAGTTTATCAATGGTGGGGATGTGCATTATTTTCTCTCTTCACCTGAGAGTGAACGGGTAGTGATTCAATTTGACCTGAATTTGTTTCAGGAAGTAGCCGCTTTGAACGGTAATGACTACTCACTTCGTGAGGTCTTTACGCTTATGGAGTATTCCAGTTCTAGATGGCCCGTGGCAACTGCCGCGAAGGTCAAAGGGCTGATTGAGAGTATTTACGAGGAAGATGTACAGCGAAGAGAAGGGTATGTTTTTCTAATCAAGGCTAGATTGTTTGAACTGCTGACCGTTATTTTACGTGAGGTACCGAAAAGTCCGATCAATAAACAGCCTAAGTTCTCAGAAGATACACTGAATCAATCGAGAGAAACATTGGAGAGACTAGAGCGGATTTTTATTTATGTGGAGCAGCATTATCAGGAGGCTATTTCGCTGAATGAGGTAGCTAATTATATGGGTTTTAGTCCTTATTATTTTACCAAATTGTTCAAGAAAAACACGGGCATGACCTTTATCGCGTTCTTAAACGAATACCGGCTTAACAAAGCCAAGTGGATCTTGATCAATGAAGATCTGCCGATGTCTGCCGTGGCGGAAGCAGCCGGGTTTGGCAGCGTGAAGACCTTCCATCATTTTTTCAAGGAAGCGACGGGGATATCCCCGCTGAAATACCACAAGACAATATTCGGGAATAATACAGCAAGATTGCAGGAAGAAAGCCCTTCCTCAGCTTTGTATGATAGAGATATCAAAACAGGAATAAGTGGAGGTTAGACCAGAATGACTTTAACAGTAGGAATTATCGGCTGCGGAGGTATTGCGAACGGCAAGCACATGCCCGCGTTAAAAAAAGTAGAAGGTGCGCGAATGGTTGCTTTTTGTGATATCGTCGCTGAACGTGCCGAGAAGGCAAAAGCGGAGTTTGGAGATGAGCAGTCCGTAGTTTACACAGATTATAAAGAGCTTCTTAACGATGCAAGTATAGATGTGATTCATGTATGTACGCCGAATATTTCCCATGCGGAGATTTCCATTGCGGCTATGGAAGCAGGCAAACACGTAATGTGTGAGAAGCCGATGGCTAAAACCACGGCAGAAGCACAAGCGATGATCGAGGCCTCAGAGCGAACTGGTAAAAAGCTGACCATCGGTTATCAGAACCGGTTCAGACCAGACTCAGCTTATCTGCATGCGGTATGTGAGAATAATGAGCTTGGTGAGATCTATTACGCCAGAGCTAAGGCTATCCGTCGTCGCGCTGTCCCAACTTGGGGTGTGTTTTTGGATGAAGAAGCGCAAGGCGGCGGTCCGTTGATTGATATCGGGACCCATGCGCTCGATTTGACCCTGTGGATGATGGATAATTACAAACCTAAATATGTCGTGGGCAACGCATATCATAAGCTGTCCGGTCGTAAAAATGCTGCGAATGCTTGGGGCCCGTGGGATCCTGAGAAGTTTACAGTTGAGGATTCCGCCATTGGATTCATCACTATGGAGAATGGGGCTACCATCGTCTTAGAGGCAAGCTGGGCACTGAATACACTCGATGTCGGTGAGGCCAAAACGGTACTTTGTGGGACTGAAGGCGGAGCAGATATGGAGAAGGGTCTACGCATTAACGGGGAAGCCTACGGTAAAACCTTTGAAAAGCATATCGGTCTGGATGCCGGTGGCGTCGACTTTTATGATGGTGCAGGAGATGATCCAGCTGTGATAGAGGCAGCTCAGTGGATTGACAGCATTGTAAATGACACCGAGCCTGTAGTGAAGCCGGAGCAGGCGTTGGTTGTGACTCGCATCTTGGAAGCTATTTATAAATCCTCTGAAACTGGAATGCCTGTGTTTTTTGAATAATCAAGCAAATTCGATGGTCATAGATAAATATGAACTAGGAGTGTGTCCCAAGTGACAAGAGTAACCGTATGGAATGAATTCCGTCATGAACGGCAGGAAGAAAGAATTCTTAAGGTCTATCCGCAAGGTATTCATGGACAACTGGCAAGTTTTCTTCAAGAGGCAGGACTGGACACTCAGACAGCTACGCTGGATGAACCAGAGCACGGACTGACGCAAGAGGTATTGGATAACACGGATGTGCTGATCTGGTGGGGACATATCGCCCATCATGAAGTAAGTGATGAGATTGTAAACCGTGTACATGCGCGAGTGCTGCAAGGTATGGGGCTTGTAGTACTTCATTCGGGCCATATGTCCAAAATCTTTATCAAATTAATGGGCACCAGCTGCGATCTGAAATGGCGTGAAGCTGAGGAGAAGGAGCGCCTGTGGGTCATGGACCCAAGTCACCCGATTGCTGAGGGTATTGGTGAATACATCGACTTGGAGCAAGAGGAAATGTATGGTGCACATTTTGATGTGCCAGCACCAGAGAGTCTTGTATTTGTCGGCTGGTTCGAAGGCGGTAACGTCTTCCCAAGCGGATCGACCTACCTTAGAGGCAGCGGGAAGATCTTTTATTTCCAGCCTGGTCATGAATCTTATCCAACCTATTACAACAAGGATATTCAAAAAGTTATCATCAATGGCGTAAACTGGTGTGCACCAACGAAACGTGACTATCCGGTTTACGGACATTCTGAAGCCTTAGAGCCTATCAAAGAAAAGGTGGTCGTATAAATGAAATTAGGCGTATTTGATCCTGTATTTGGAAGCTTGAGTCTTGACGAGATGTTAGATAAAATCGCCGCCGCAGGTTTGAATGCGGTAGAAATCGGCTCGGGCGGTAATCCCGGTAATGCTCACTGTCCGACAGATGAGCTGCTTGCGAGCGAGTCAGCACGTCTAGAATATTTGGAAAAGTTCACAAAACGCGGCATTATGATCAGTGCCTTCAGTTGCCATAATAACCCGATTTCACCAGATAAAGAAGAAGCCCGCGCCGGGGATGAAATTCTCCGTAAATCGATCAAGCTGGCTTCACTCATGGGTGTTAAGGTCGTGAACACTTTTTCGGGAACGGCTGGGGACAGCGATGAGGCAAAAGCACCGAACTGGCCAGTCACACCTTGGCCTACCGTGTACAGCGACATCAAAACCTGGCAGTGGGAACATAAGCTGATCCCTTACTGGAAGGAAATCGGCAAGCTGGCCGAGGAGCATGGCGTTAAGATCGGCATCGAGTTGCATGGCGGATTCCTGTGCCATACCCCTTATACGATTTTGAAGCTTAGAGAAGCAACCTGCGATGCTATCGGAGCTAATCTGGATCCGAGCCATCTGTGGTGGCAAGGTATTGATCCTGTAGGTGCCATTAAGATTCTCGGTAAAGCTGGCGCGATTCACCATTTCCATGCCAAGGATACTTACTTGGATCAGGACAACATCAATATGTATGGTCTGACCGATATGCAACCTTATGGCGATGTGCAGACCCGCGCATGGACCTTCCGCTCCGTTGGTTGCGGCCACAGCATATCTGAGTGGTCAGATATCATGAGCGCGCTGCGCACTTACGGTTATGATTACGTGGTGAGCATCGAGCATGAAGACCCTCTTATGACGGTTGACGAAGGCTTCCAACGTGCAGTAACCAATTTGCAATCCATTCTTATTCATGACCAGCCTCAGGGTATGTGGTGGGTGTAAGGTCGAATTAGAAAGCCTTGATTCTCTATAAGAGAATCAAGGCTTTTTTTGTGTGTAGTGGGGATGTAGGGGGAGCGTAAGAGCGGGCGAATGGTAGAACGGAAGAACGGGAGGTAAGAACGGGAGGTAAGAACGGAAGGTAAGAACGGAAGGGGAGAACGGAAGGGGAGAACGGAAGAACGGAAGAACGGAAGAACGGAAGAACGGAATGGAGTAGAAACGAGCTGGCTAAGAGATAGGGAGGAGGTAGGGACGAGTAGGAGCTAATAAGAAACGAACTAGAAACTAACCAGAAATGTACTGGAAACAAACTAGAAACGAACCCAGAAATGAAACAAGAAACGAACGAAGAGCCAACTAAACACGAACTAACTACCAATCAAAAATGAACTAGTATGCTAACGGACTCAGATGCAGCTATTCGCGTGTTTTAGGCCTTTTTGAGCGAGTTTCGGACCCGAGAGACGTTATTGGTCCTGAAAAGCAAGGAATTCGAGGTGTTTAGAGCGAATAACTGCGCTGGAGTCCGATAGCATCCCAAAACAGCGGGAAATTTGCTAATAGGGTCTCTGGGGTCCGCAACTTATGTGCTGATGCGTTAGCTGGTCTTCGCGTGATCCAAGATCGGCTTTTTGTCGTGCATTCACTGGTTACAGTATTGCAATCTCTGCGTCAAGCGGGAGTGGACGAGTTGAAAAGAATAGGTACAGGCTGGTACGCAACATATTTGAAATGATTTCGTCTTTATATAACGGAGGTGGAGCAAGATGAATTTATGCTTTTCGGGAAGCCGGTTTCAAACTTTTTTACAGCGGAACATTAAACTGATGCTTGTATTTGGGCTTTTGTTCGCTGCTTGCTTTACAGGAGTTGGAAGGGTAGAAGCTGCTGGCTCAGATCTGATCATCGTGAACAAAAAAACAAACAAACTCGCGTATTTCAGTGACGGCAAGCTGGTGAAGACTTTTCCGGTTGCCACAGGGAAGTCGAAGGAACTGACGCCAGAAGGTAGCTTCAAAATGGTGGTTAAAGTAAAAAACAGACCCTACTACAAAGAGAAAATTCCCGGTGGTGATCCGGCCAATCCGCTTGGTGACCGCTGGCTGGGGCTGGAAGTGAACGGGACCTATGGCACGACTTATGCGATTCACGGCAATAATAATGAGTCATCGATAGGGAAGTACGTTAGCGCCGGTTGTATTCGAATGCATAATGATGATATTCATTGGCTGTATCCAAAAGTAGCCAAGAATACTCGAGTTATCATTACAACGAGCACACTGGCTATGGAGAATATTGCAACTAAAAACGGGTACTCTGTGGGAAGTAATAAGTTTGTGGGGACTTTTGAGATCAATGGGACGACAACAAAGCTGAAGGATCCTTTTATATTGGAAAATTCCCGTGTGTTTGTTCCGCTGAGAGAATCCGTGGCCTTACTGGGTGGAACTTTGCAGAGTGAAGCGGGGACAGGTGCACTGCTAATTACGATCGGCAATCGTACGGTGACACATAAGCCATTATCCAATAAGGCTATTGTGAATGGCAAATCCATTACGATTTTACCGTCACGCAATGAAAATAACCGATTACTAATTCCGCTGAGTATCCTGCCTGATTTATTTGCTGTTCAGGTGCAGTGGAATGCGCAGACTCAGGTGGTAAAGATTAAGTTATAATTGTTCTTGACCTTTTAATTCTGATTTAAATTGTTATATACTGTACTTATTCTAAAAATACGGACAATTACGGAGGGCCACCGACTGATGAATAACTAACACGTTTCCTGAAACAGACCAGAAAGTTTGTGAAGTGCATATGCACAAGTCACGGAGCACCCGCGCAGGGTGATAACGGTCAGGGATACGTGTGTCGGTCGGGGGTCTTACGATGCTTTTATATGGATAGTTCTATCTATTGTGTTGGTTTACTCTGCATCCAGCAGGTGAACACGGCCGTAGTCTATCCATGTCTGGGCACATTCCCCCTTCATACGCTATTCGACCGCAGACCGCTGGCTGCGGTTTTTTATTTGCAATGAAATCGGAGGAATGAAAGATGACTGTAATTAAAGTGAAGAATTTACGTAAGGAATGGAACGGGATCCCTTTATTTAAGGAGGTATCCTTTGAGATAGCAGAGGGAGAGCGCGTGCTTTTATTCGGACGAAACGGGATTGGCAAAACCACACTGCTTAAGGGGCTGATCGGTCGGCTTACTTTTGAAGAGGGGAGTATCTATCATGGTTTGCCATCTGAAGAATGGGGTGTGCTCGATCAACAGCTTGAGGTACCTGAGGAAGTAACCGCATTGGACTACGTTCTTTCAGGCTCAGCACAGCTGCCTGAATTAAAACGCCAGCTTGAAGCTCTCAGTCAGAGATTGCAGGAGCAGAAAGCTGATAACGAAGCTGAATTGGCTGAATATGCAGAGGTGTACGATCGTTACTTGCAGCTTGATGGATATGGCTGGGAGGTCAAAGCGGAAAAAAGTCTAAAGCAGCTCAAGCTTGAACGTGCAGTCTGGGACTTGCCATACGCCTCACTTAGTGGTGGGCAAAAGACACGGGTGCAATTAGCAGCATTATTAGCCCGGCAGCCCAAGCTATTGATTCTGGATGAACCGACCAATCACATAGATGGAGAAACGATGGAGTGGTTGGAGCATTGGGTGTGCACCTACGCTGGAACCGTGTTTTATGTATCACATGATCGTACATTTATTGATCGAACTGCAACGTCTGTGCTGGAGCTTAGTCCGGAGGGATGCCGGCGTTATTCGGGTGGATATACACAGTACCGGGAGCAGAAGACTATAGAGCTGAGAACATTGGAGGGACAATATAAAAAGCAGGAGCAGGAAAAGGAGAAGCTGCTGGAGAGCATTAGGCGGTATGCAGAATGGTTCCAGCAAGCGCATCGTGCTGCCGGACAAAACGATTTCCTTCGTTCGAAATCCAAGAAAAATGTGTCTCGTTTCCATGCCAAGGAAGCAGCGCTGGAACGGTTAAATAAGAATCGTGTAGAATTGCCCCGTGAGACTGGCAAGCTGAAGATGAAGCTGGAAAGCGAAGAGTTTCTGGCAGATTCTTTACTGACACTCCGTGAGATAGAGTTTGCCTATGAGGGAAGTGCGCCTTTTCTTAGGGATTTCAGTTTGTCGCTAAACCGGGGAGACCGACTGTCTATTCTGGGTCCTAATGGTGTTGGAAAGTCTACGCTGCTGAAATTGATTGCAGGGATCAATAAGCCTACAAAAGGTGAAGTGCGGCTGCATCCACGGACGACAATCGGTTATTTTGCACAAGAGCTAGATAACTTAGAAATGAACTCTACGATTCTGGATAGCTTGCTTGAACTGCCGGGAATGACCCAGACGGAGGCGCGGACGATTCTGGGTTGCTTTTTATTTACACGGGACGATGTATTTAAACGGATTGGGGATTTGAGTCTGGGGGAGAAATGCCGAGTGGCTTTCCTCAAGTTGTATTTTGGAAAAGCGAATTTATTGGTTTTAGATGAACCCACTAATTATCTGGATATTGACACTAGGGAACGAGTAGAAGAGGCACTTATGGTGTATCCCGGCGGGTTAGTAATGGTCTCGCATGACCGTTATCTTCACTCTAAAGTGGCTAATCGCTTGGTGATTTTAGAGCCATCTCAGGTACCAAAGTTTTTTCAAGGAACGTATGCTGAATATTTTGCAAAAGACAGAACCCGTCTGCTTACTGGTATAGAACAGGCTCGGGAGGATGACCTCGCCCTTCTGCAGCTGCGTCTGAATCAGTTGATTCAGAGTAGCAGTGTGGATTCTGAGGCGGAGAATGCAGTGCTAGTGGCGGAAATCGTTAATTTGCAGCGACAAATACAAGAACTAAGGGGCGAGGGGAAACCCGTATCCTCCTAAGCGGATAAAAAACACAACCTTGCTCAGGATAAATTTAACTTGGGCAGGTTGTGTTTTTAGTTAGGAGTCGTAAGGTGTAAGGTGTATAATTTGGAGGAATGTGGATTTTTTTTGGCGATAAAGAAACCTTGAGAGGATGGTTGCAGAATTGCTGAAATTGGGCTCTTTTATATTGGAATTACTTCGCTTATGTATATTGCTTGTGCTGACTTTATTAGTTTTGGGTTGGGCAGAAAGATTGATCTATCAATTGATATTTGGTCAACCTGTGTATAACTGGAGTATGGGATTCGGGAATTTATTGTTATTTTTTATGCTGTACCGGAATCATTTTCAGTTTAAAGGCTGGTATAAATCAGAGAAGAATCAAAAGCTAACGCTCTTCACCACAAGAATAATCACCGTAATTTCCATAGGACTAATAATCCTGCCGATAGGGCTAGGCTGATCTTATGAAGATTAGAATCATTGGCGCTTGCGGCAGCGGCAAATCCTATATCGCCCGGGAGTTATCTAGAAAATACGGTGTAGAGTATTACGAGACAGACAACTTGGTATGGGACAGAAGTGCCGAGAATTTGCGCTTTTCAGTTGAAGCAAGGGATGCTCAGTTGGAAGAAATCCTTGCTAAACCCTCATGGATTCTGGAAGGTGCACATTACAAATGGGGACAAGAGAGTTTTAAAGCTGCTGACTTAATCGTTATTTTGAATCCTAATAAAGTGATCAGGGATTTGAGAGTGTTTACAAGGTTTATAAAAACAAGACTGGGTTTAGAGCAAGCGAATTACAAGCAGTCATTTAAGAATCTGTATGTGATGATTTTTGAATGGAACCGTGGATATGATCAGGAGGCCGCACATAGGATTATAGAGTTAACGGATACTCTGTCTGATAAACGGGTAATTGTTAAAAATAACAAAGAGCTGGAGCCCGTTATCCAAGAGCATCTGAGGAAGGGATTGTTAAATAGGGATTAAGCGACAAAGTAAACGATAGAGAGAGGAGTGCTTGCATGGATAACATTCTACCCGAGCATTTGGATCAGGAGAATTTCATAGGGTTTTGGAAAAGAGTGCTGGCTTCCATTCTTGATTTCTTGGTCATTGGAATACCTGGGGTTATCGTATACTGGATACTCAATTCATTAGCTGTTTCATTACACTCGGAGATACCTATTATCCTGGAGTACATTTTGTTTATCGCCTTTGATATCTTTATGATCGTTAGATTTGGTGGAACCCCTGGGAAGCTGATTTTAAAATTAAAAATTGTCAATGAGCAAGGGAATTACGCTACAGTGAAGGAAGCTCTGATTCGAAATGTTTTCCGAATGATTAGTATGATTCTTTCAATGGTAATTGCGGTCAGCAGCTATGACTTTACCGTTATTTCCGCCAAATTATCCTTATGGTCGGATTTGGCTTTTGATCTCACTCAAATCCTGGGTCCAATCATGCTGGTGGATTACTTGTTGGTTGGATTCCATCCCCGTAAACGTGCGATTCACGATTTGCTGGCTGGCACTTATGTTGTTGATAAATCCGCAATTTGAAGAATGCTTTTCACCAAGCATTCTTTTTTTTAATATTAGGTATTTTACTATTAAATATTTTAGTGTTAAAATACTTTTATAAGCAGCCGATCATCATGAATGCCAAAGGAGAACCTCTTGGAAAATCCAGATATTTTTAAGCTAATACATGCAGTTGAATTATTTACGAATGAAGTTATTGTTCGATGGATGAACGCATTTGATCACAATATTGGGATATCTCCAGTTCTAGTCTTGGGCGAATTGAATAAAAAAGGCCCCTTGAAGCAGACTATTTTGGCTAAGAGACTAGGATATACGCCGGGAGCAATGACTAACATTGCTAATCGCCTAATTAAGCAGGGGATGGCCGAGAGAAAATATAACGAAGATGATCGACGGAATGTACTTCTATCTATCACGGACAAAGGAAAAGACGTTCTGAAGGAAGCACAGCTTAAGGGACAGGAGCTAAGAGCTGAAATGTTCCAAAAGCTCAATGAGGAGGAACTGCAGCAATTCTTGAAAATCTATGAGAAGTTGTTAACGAGCTTTGATAGCTCTGAAACATAAACCAAGTCATCTTAGAAGCACAATAACATTATAAAGGGGTATGAACATGGGAAGAGTTCAAGGTAAAGTTGCATTAGTAACTGGAGGCGCTTCAGGTATTGGCTTATCAGCTGCCACTCTATTAGCTAGAGAAGGAGCAAAGGTTGTCATTGCCGATTTTAATGTGGAAGCAGCCAAAGAAGCAGCATCTAAGATTAAAAATGAAGGCGGAGAAGCTGAAGGTCTTTTCTTAGATGCCTCCCAAGCGGATTCGATCAAGGAAGCTGTTGACTTCACAGTTGCTCAGTATGGCACCATCACAGTATTGTTCAATAATGTAGGTCTAACTAATCTGCAAAAAGACCTTGATGTGGTCAATATAGATTTGGAAGAGTGGGATCGCCTGATGAACGTAAATACCAAAAGTGTTCTGTTAGGCAGCCGGTTTGCTATTCCTCATATGATTAAAGCGGGCGGAGGCTCGATCATTAACACGGCTTCGATGTCAGCATTCGCAGGGGATTCATTGCGTACTGCTTATGGCTCCTCTAAGGCAGCGGTTGTGAACCTTACTCGTTACATCGCTACACAATATGGTAAAGACAAAATCCGTTGTAACGGGGTGGCACCAGGGCTGATCCTAACACCTGCCGCTGCAAGAAATATGCCGCCAGCGGTATTGGATATTTTCCAAAAATTCAACGCGCTTCCTTATCACGGTGAAGCTGATGATATCGGCAATACGGTTTTGTTCCTGGCATCGGATGAATCCAAATTCATCACAGGCCAAACGATTGAAGTAGAGGGTGGCCACTATATGTCTAACCCAAGTATCACGGATTTCCAGAATTACATGATGGAAGCTAAATCTAAATAAAAGACTCGCGCAATTAAAAACCCGGTCCATGCTCGAATTTGTCGAGCGGGACCGGATTTTTGTTTATTTTAATGAATTAGCGTACCTCTAAAACCTCCTGCATAAAGGCCTTCAGAGCGGAAGGTTTGGCACTTGCAATCCATTGCTTCAGCACATCCTTCTGACCGTTCACGTACCATTCAAGCTTCTCTTTTAACTCTTGGTCAAAGACTTTAGGTTGATTTTTTCGTTCCGCTAACAGTTGTTTAATCATTTGTGGCCAGCGATACCCACTATGACCAAAGCTGAGTTCAGGATAACGCTCAGCTAGTGCCATTACCGAAGAGAGTGATTCACCAGCGTATAATTCTGCCGCCAAAAAGCTGCCAATAAAACGATGGCTATCATCATACTTTAGGGCGATCGCGAATTGTTTACGAGCTTCTTCCAGCTTCCCTTGTTGCATGAGGGCTGTGGCATTAATAGAAAGTACATAACCGTTAGTATTGGGTCGGTTTAGTTCGTTGTAGTAGGAATAATATTTGTTATACGACTTCCAGTCCGCATGCTCAAAATAGTACTGCGATAATGTGAAGGCGTAATTAGTAGAAGGCTGTAGTTGTATTAGCTTTTCGAGTAAAGGAATTGCCTTATCTTCTAATGTTGTATCCTTTGTGAGGGAAGATTTTGCCAGCATCAACTTTATTAGCATGTGCAGGGCATGAACATCCTGTGGGTCATCGTCAATATTTTGTTGGTACATTTCTAGTGCCTGATCCGTTTTCTTATCCAGTAGTAGTTGGTCAGCCGCAGTAAGCTCTCTTTCCTTGAGATAAAAGAACGGCAGATTGCCGACGGTGTCTTCGTTCAATCTGTAGCCATTACTGCGGGTAATCAGGTGTCCATCAGCATCTAAGGCTTCAATATTCCAAGAAAAGCGCACTTCGGGATTCATAAATCCGAGAAGGGAGAGGGGGTCAATAGATTCCCAGCCATCTCCCCTGCTGCCATAGGAAAAACCGCCGCCATCGTAAAGTTCTTCTACAGGAATGGAGATATGATTATCTACAATACGATCCCGAATTTGTACGCCCAACACGGCCCCCTCCCCGCCACCGCTTAAACGATAGTAAGCTGCACCTTCAACAGCTTTCCAGCGGAAATCTATGGTCTTGCCTGTTAGGGTTTCCTGATTAATGGGAGACTGCAGCTCAAGCAGAGGTTGTAGAACTATGCTCTCATTCAACCTGTCATCTGGTTTTACTTCAATCCAATCGTCATATTGTACAGGCCAAGTCCAGCCGTCGATCTGATCATAGCCAAGTCCAAGCTGTAACTGATAAAAGCCCGGAATCACACCGTGAAATTCGAAACGTCCTTCAGTATCTGTGACGATTCGGTAGGGTTCAGCAGAAGTGATGCTATGGTTAACTTCGCTTTCAGCGCGGAGAAAAATACCTGCCCGCGGAACTGGGGTGCCATCGCCTCGTGTAAGGGTACCGGAGACGACAGCAGTTGAAGTGTTTCCCATAGCTATAGCAGACTGAATTGCGGTTCGAAGCGATTCCAGCTGTCTTTCAGTATCTGAAGTCCCAGCTTCTGGTGCTGCTTCTGATCCTGTATTGTCTGTGAAGCCTTCGTTCGGACTGCTGGTGGCAGCGTTCATTTGTTTATGAATATCCTGCCAGAATTTTTTGTAGCTCTCCAAGCCATCTTTTACTACGGCAAGTGCTTCCTGCGCTTCGCCTTTTGTAAAGAGTAAACGCCCGGTAAGCCATGCTTTTTGTGCGTTTAGCTCTTCCTGATACTCGGATGGAAAGGGGGTTTGTTCAAGGATTGTTTCAGCGGTTGTTATATCGCCACTATTTAGGGCTCGCTCCGCTCGAAGGAGCTCCAATTGTTTAGCTACAGAGGAGCTGCTGTTTAACTGTTTCGCTGCGGTGATTAGCGCTTGATCTCCATCTTCCTTCCGGCCAAGAGCATCATATTCATAAGTTAACTGCTTAGCCGCAAATATACGTGTATTATCCGAAGGCCCCTCAAGGATATATTCCTCAAGCAAAGGTACTATGTCCTCCGGTAACAGACCGGAACGCTGGGTTTCATCATTATTCCACTGGCTCATCGAAGGGCTGACATTAACGTCATATCTGTAGGGATCATAGCTGTGATCCTTATCAAGGATATTTGTACGGATTAGCTCGATACGTTTACTCCCGGTTGTGGAAGCCAGCTTTTGCAGAAGATCAGTTCTATCTATGTTAGATTGAATAGTTGTGCTCTGATCCATCTGCCTCTGTGAAGGTAAGAAGTTAAACAGAAGAATAAGCAGGGAGGCAGGGAGCAGCACGAATAACACCAGATGTTTGATTTTTATCTTAATTCTCATGTTTTTTCACCGCCTGCTCGTAGATATCCTTCCAATACGTATTGCCTCCAGCTTCGATTAGTTCTCGGTTCGCACGCTGCGGGGTATTTTTTTGTGGCTGCTGTTTAATCTCTGGCTGATGCAGGGTCAGCGAAACGATTAGAATAATGGCACCGATCGCACCTATAGGTTTGACAGGGATCTCAATTTCTTTATTCCACAGCGCCAATAAACGGGCTCCAAAGGTTGGAGGGTGAGTCTGCTTAATAACCCGGTCGTGTCCATTAAACTGGAGGTTCTTTAATTCTTCATCCAGCTGCTTTTTGACCGCATTGCGTTCTGTATTCATAAGAAATGTCCCTCCTTCACCAAAATCTTTTTTAAGAGCGTCCGGCCTCTGGCGAGTCTGGATTTGATCGTATTTTCAGATGTATTTAATTGCTCGGAAATTTCCCGGATACTCATCTCATGAAAATAATATAACATCAGACATTCACGGTATAGATAATCGAGATTTTTCAGGGACTCAGCGAGCCTGACATTATGCCATTCCACCATAAAAAGCTCTTCTGCTCCGGCAGTGAAGTCAGCATCTTCGTTAATTTGCAGCTCTGACCCTCCCGCCGGGAAAATATTACGCCAGCTCCAAGTCCGTTGCCTCATGCGGCAGCGATTGACCACTATCCGTATCAGCCATGCCTTCAGCCGATCCGGCTCCTGTAACTGACTCATTTTGGCATAAGCTTGAATAAAAGTATCTTGTACCGCTTCTTCGGCACTTTGTCTATCTTTGAGCAGTAAAGAAGCGGTTCGCAGCAGCATATCTCCATATTCGTTCATTAACAGGCGGAGAGCTGACTCATCTTTTGCCACAATTCTCTCTATAATATTCAGATGCAGCTCCCCTCCCTTTACTAATAAGATGCGGCTTGGAGGATTAAGGTTGCGTTTGGATGGAAAATTCTTCAACAAATGTCGCGATTGCAGTTCGTGTTCTCAGAAGGACGCAGGAATGCCGGATATGGGTTTACTGTGGAATCTATTGCACGTAGTGCAATGGATTGCTTTTTCAAGCAGGATTAGCTCCTTTCTATTGTACGTTTTGCAAAAAAACACATTGGGGCTGGGAATGACGTCTAAGGTTATATGGTTCTTGAGTTTATGAGCTTATAGTTAGATGGAGTTATGTGGAGATTTTAAAAGAGCAACTTACTTGAGTTAGGTGTCGGAAAAAAGGGTTTTATGTAGAAAATAGAGTGTGTATGAATTTATATTTGTAGATATGGGTAAAAGAGGGTTAGCCAGAAAAATTGCCGCTATCCTGCAACTATTTGATTTTCACCTCGTCTGTATGTTCAGTTTCATTTTTTTGCAAGACGACTTTAAGGTAATCCACTAAGGAGATGACATCATGCCAGTACAGATAAAATTAATAGCAGGCTCTATCCTACTCGCAGGAATGATTGGGCTTGCTGGATGCAGCTCGAACAATGAGGCGGGGAATTCAGAATCCCAGGCAACGGCCCCAACAGAAACGGCTGTAACAGCAACCTCTGAGCCGGAAGTTAGTCCATCAAGCACCCCAGCAGAAACTGCACCAGCAGCGACTTCCTCCCCTACGGAGACTGATAAAGATTCAACCAGCTCAAATTCACAAAATAGCGACAAACAGCTTAAAGAGTTACTCGAGCTTGCCAAAAAGGGGAAGGTACCCGGTGTAAAATATGCCGCTCATACCGGACTCATTGATGAGGTCGAAGCGGATTGGGGCAAACCTGATCAACAAGAGTCAGCGGGAAAAGGTATTTATGCTACCTACACTGACAGACATGTCGTGTTTGGATTTAATAAAGGAAGTTTAATCTTCGATGTTCGTTCAAGTGATTCCTCGCTGCAAAAGCTGACGCTGAAGCAAATTGAGGCAACACTCGGCAAGCCAGATGATACCAAAGTGAACGGAGAGGATAAGATTTACACCTATCAAGCCAATGACCAATACCAGCTGAAATTTATTATTCCAAGCTCGACCGGTACAGTAGATCATATATCCGTATTTAGTGAACAGGATTCCTTTAACAATATGGCTGGGTAAGTGGCATGGGTTAGAAGAGGAGAGAGCAATCACGCAGAGGAATCTGTGGGTTGCTCTTTTTGTATGTTCTTTTTTGAGGTGGAGTAGGCCCTGGACGGACTGTTATAATGTAACCAATGAGCGGGTTCGGGGAAAGTGAGGTTCTATCATGCAGCTGGAATTAAATGAAAGTGAATATAAAGTGACCGCAGAAGGGATAACGATAGAATTATTCCCAAAAGAATTTACGCTTTTTCAGTTCTTGTACAAAAACAGAGGGCGTACATTCAGTCGGGAACAACTGTTGGATAAAGTATGGCCGCTTGAATATCCGGTAGAGCGAACGGTAGATGATCATATTTATCGGCTTCGTAAAAAGCTAGGCAAGCTACAGGGCCTGGATATTAAGACTGTTCGGGGATTTGGTTATAGTCTGACTATGCAGGAGCCCTCAGCTGCTATGGCTAATCCGACTACATATGACTTAGAGATGCAAAAGACGATGCGGGAAGTATTTAAGAAATATCACCTATATGGCCAAGGTCGCTCGATGTTAATCCTCGCACGCCAACAGGATGTTTTGGGGTATGCGATGGATCCGTTTTATTCGATCTATATTCATTTTGTACAGGGAGATTTGGATTGGCTGCTGAACACAACCGAGGTGGGGATCGAGGAACGGTTTTATTCCTTATTAATCTGTTATGTTCTATTGGGTGATCCTAAGAAAAAACTAGAGTTCTGTGAGTTGGTTCTTGAAAAAAAGATTCTTTTGCCGCCTCAGCATCGCGAAGTGGAGATCCTTAATATTCTGGATTTGTACATACTGGCTGGGCAACCGGAAAAAGCACTGGAACGACTAAAGTTAACATATGAAGTGATTAAAGAGCCGGGGTATGAGAGTTTTATTCCTATAACGGCGACCTCAGAAATGCTTGCACACTTGTGGATGGGAACAGAAGATCACGTAATAGAAGGGATGGCAACAGACATTGAAGCGCTTTTGCTGGAGAAACCTTATTTGCGTGAGATCGGCAGTTACAAAGTTGCAAGGGGCTTGTGGTTTCTACGGCGCCAGTCTTGGCGTGAAGCCGAGCAACTGTTAGATGAGGCACTTCAGGTGCTTGAGATGTCAGGGTTCGTGCCGATGCGGATATATGCATTATACCGAATTGTTCACTATTGTAACCAATTTCCACCCAAGCCAGCTTTGTATCGCAAATATGTGAATTTATTTGAACGAGAGAAGGAAGATCGGGGGTTCCATCGGTTAGAACAATCCTTGGATACCGTGCTTACGAACCTTGTGACCGCCCCCTGACTGCCCCTGATAATTCTCTGACAATTCTCCATTACATTAAGGTCATGCTAATAAGTTCTTAATTGTAATTTGGAGGTATGTTTAATGAACGCTTCAACACAAGCAGGCACGAGCCTGCTTAAGAACAAGGTGTATATACGTGTGTACAGCGCATTTGCGACGGCGACCTTTGGGGATTGGTTCGATGCCTTAGCGATTCAGGTACTCGTAGGGTACCGTTGGCAAGCCAGCCCGCTAATGCTGGCTTTGATTCCGGTCTCCATAGCTTTGCCGGGGATTTTGCTGGGCTCGTTTGCAGGGGTAGTGGCTGACCGACTGAACAAGCTGAAGCTGATGCGGATGTGTGATCTGCTTACGGCATTGTTAACCGTATTCGTATTATTTGCTCCCAGTATGGTGTGGTTGCTCCCGTTATTGATGTTGCGTGCTGCCATTTCTACGTTAAACGTGCCTGCTCAGCAGTCGATGACCCGCAGTATGGTTAGAGAAGACCAGCTGCTTCAAGCTACCTCGCTTAATGGGCTTGTAAATCAAGGCTCGAAAATTGCGGGACCTTTACTGGGCGGCTTCACGTTGTCTGTGCTGACCCCGCAGTGGTGTATTTTGATCAATGCTTGTCTCAGAGGCTGCTCTTATTTGCTCTTACTTACCGTTAAAAACAGTGAGGCAGGACAAGTCAGCTCGGAAGATAAGGGGGATCAAGAGGAGCGTGTTGCTCTCCGCACCATGTGGAAGGAAGGCTGGAGCTTTATGCTGCGCAGTAGATTGCTTCTAAACAGCATGCTGTTTGGTTTAGTGGGTGCGTTGGCCATTCAGATGATCGATTTTCAATTCACTAGTCTATTCAGAATTATTGCACCTTCTGAGGAATCTATGCTGGGCTGGCTTGTTGCGGCAACGGGTGTGGGGGCTGTATTCATGATCATGGTCCTGAACAAATTGAATAGGGGAACAGGCTACGGCTGGAAGCTGGGTACGGGTTACGCGCTTATTGGTATATCGGTCGGAGGGCTGGGCCTGCTTCAGCCGGGAGTCTCCATCCTTACTGTATTGCTGCTAGGATTTTTATTGGGTCTCGGGAATGGAATGTTTATGATCACGTTCAATCATTGTCTGCAAAAAGAAACGCCCCCGCACATGACAGGGCGTGTGTTCGGTATTCAGAGTACCATCCTTAGCGGTGTTATGATCGGCGCGCCACTCCTCGGCGGAGTGATGGTGCAGGTTGCTGGGCCTAGCCGTATCTTTTTGAATTTTGGCATCGTAATCGCTCTGATTGGTGTGCTGGGCATCACATTCGGGCGTGTACTGTGGCCCGCGCAGAAAGAGAAGAGCGATAGCTCTGCGGAGCAATCTAGGACGGTTGAGGTGATGGAGGGTAGCTAGGAGGTAGCACGCTAGTCTAGCTAGCTGGACTTCCTAGCGGGACTAGAAAGCTTGAGTGGGAGAACAATCTAGCGTGACTCCCTAGCCGATACTTAGCTAGAGCTTAAGTGGCAAGGACAATCTAGCGTGACTCTCTAGCCGATCGCTTGCGAGACTAGAAAGTTTGAGTGAGAGAGACAATCTAGCGTGACTCTCTAGCCGATCCCTAGCGGGACTAGAAAGTTTGAGTGGGAGAGAGAATCTAGCGTGACTCCCTAGCCGATCCCTAGCGGGACTAGAAAGTTTGAGTGGGAGAGACAAACTAGCGTGACTCCCTAGCATTTAGTTGCAGAATGTGCAGTTAAATTCCCTTTCAGCGATCGAACTGGGACTTAGTTGTACTTTGTGCAGTTATTATTTGATTTTCTCCCTTTTAGTCTAGGAATGATGATTTTTAGTTGCACAGAATACACTTATTTGCTCAGGAGTTCTCTTTTACCGCTTAATAGTTGTATATAGTGCAATTAAGAGTCTCCTTAGTCATAGTCGCCTTAATATGTGACTTCTCAGTGAGCGATTTCTCAATAAGTGACTTCTCAATAAGTGACTTCTCAATAAGTATCTCTTTAATAAGTGACCTCTCAATAAATTATTACTATGTGATCTAAAGCAACTGCTGCACGAAACGTTATAAGTTACAATATTACCTAGCCCGATAGGACAGTTTCATGTCCGTAAGGGCTTTTTTAGTGTGTAGAGGTGATTGGCTAGAATATTAGAATTCGTAGAGGTAAAGGAGGGAAAGGATGGTTACTTTTATTTATATGGTGAGGCACGGTGAGTCGCCCAAACTGCCCGGAGGAACTGAAAGGACTCGTGGACTAACTGCGAAAGGGGAGGCAGATGCCCGCAAGATAACGGAAAAATTACGTCTGGAAGGAATTCAAGTCTTCTATTCAAGTCCATACCTTCGGGCTATACATACGATTTCTGGATTGGCGGAGGAGTTAGGAGCAGAGATTCAAAGTGTTGAAGACCTGCGGGAAATCCATTTCTCGGACGGAAGTACGATTATGACTGATCAGGAACTGTATCCATTACTGGCAAAAATGTTTGAAGATCCGGATTTTGTCCCAGTTGGTGGGGAATCCATTCATGCGTGTCAGAAGCGATCAGTTAGTGTACTGGCAGAAATTCTGAGTAATCACAGTGGTCAAAAGGTTGCTATTGGCACTCACGGTGCAGTCATGACGCTTATGATGAACTATTTTGATGCCAAATATGATCTGAATTTTTTACTTCAAACCACAAAGCCGGATATTTATAAAATGGAGTTCACAGGCGGAACGTTAGTGGGTGTGGAGCGGTTATGATTATTGGGGCTGCCTACAGGCACCTCGAGCATCATCAACCTGAGACTTACGGACCCAGATGACATTATTCGCAGATTATTAGCCTTTGGAGCAAGGTTTCGGACTCCAGCGTCGTTATTCCTTAAAAAGAGCACCTTATTGGGTGTTTTTTATACCAATAGCGACTCTGGGGTCCGTTGTCATCTCAAAAGTGGGGAATTGCTGCATATAAGGTCAGCTGTGTCCGATAGCGGCTTCACACGCGTAAATACGTACGGGTGAATACGTACGAGAAATACATACATGTAAATGGTACGTGTAACTACGTACAGGTAAATAAGCGCGTAAACTACGTACACGTAAATACGTACAGATAAATAAGTACGCGTAAACTACGTACACGTAACTATGTACAGGTAAATAAGTACGCATAAATACGTTTGTGTAAATACTTGCATGTATAAGTACGCGTAAATGCGTACAGGTATAAGTACGTGTAATTACGTTCGTGTAAATACATGCATGTATAAGTATAAGTAAATACATACGCGTAACTACGTACAAGTAAATATATACGCAAATATATGTACGCAAAAATATTACCGACTCAAACGAAAATTGGTAAGGGGATTTGAATTAAGTAAGGTCGGCTTGTGAACAGTACTTCCACTATGAAAAATACGGATTTACTAGCCAAGCTGTGTTTAATCATAATGTTGGTCTGGCGTTAGGGCAGGCTCGCTAAGGAGCGGCTTTTCTATTTTCTATGAAGCTATCGATCTATCTATAAGCTATAAAACTATCTACAAGCTATAAAGCATCTACAAGTTATAGAAATGCTTAGTATTCGCAGTCAGTAACTCTTCCGCTTCGCCGGGGGTGTAACCATGGAGCACTCCCCAAGCAGCGGCGACTTCGCGAATCATAGACGGATGGGTGATTTTCCCCGCACAAGGTCCTTCGAACGGCCAAGGACCATCGGTTTCAGCCATGACTAGCTCTGGGGGATAACGGCGGGCAAGCGCCTGAATCTCTGGCTCATACAGGATATCCGGGGTGAAGGAGATATAGTAGCCGTTCTTCATCATGCGGGCAATGGCTTCTTCCGGACCTTTGAACCAGTGGAAGTGGGCACGCTGTATGTTATGTTTCTCCAGGAGATCACAAGCAATAAGCGCATCTTCATAGACAGCATGCAGCACCACAGGTTTATCGAGACGGGCAGCTAACCCAAGCAACTGATCCAGCAGCTCAATATAGGGCTCCATATCAAAGGTTTCGCCACGTTCTAAGGCTTCAGCACGCGAATAGTAAGGTAGCCCGATTTCCCCCACAGCAATATAATCCTCAATAGATTGACTCTCGATCCATTTCAGTAGAGCAGCCAGCTCAGCATCCTGCGGCAAGGGTTGCTCTGGATGAAAGCCATAAGCTGGACGGATCACGCCGGGATTTATGGCTGCAAGTCTTTGGGTGCGTATACAAGAGTCCAAGTTCATAGAGACAGCGATAAGGGCTTTAATTCCCATGTCAGGCAGTTCACTCAGTATCTGTTGGGCAACTTCAGGTTCATATTGCTCTAAATGTATATGGGCATCAATCATAACTGTTCACCCTCCACGTAAGAAGCTAATTCCTCATGAACCTCAAAGCGAATAGAGTCGGGTTCCATTCCATCTTTTCCCGGTTTGTAGGCAAAAGTTAGTGTGCCAATACTCTCCAGAAATCCAATATAAACATTTGTTTCCGCCTTTAGCTTGCCCTCTTCCACTATGTAGTGAGTAACAGCACCAATGCCGGCTTGTTCGCCTAGATTGCCATCTTCGGCACGATCTGGATATCGCAAGGTTACCATGGATGGACTTGAGCCTTTAACTTGAATTTGAATCAGGGCATCTCCTTTATCATTGGAAATCTTTGACGCAACCATTGCGGAGGCAGCTTTATCCGCGGAAGGGACAGTGACTTCTTTCCACTGGTTAGGCTTAATCACGTGAAGCTCCTGCATAGACATGCCTGTACCTGTTCCGAGCCACAGAATAACAACGATTTCTTCCTGCCCATCCTGATCGATGTCGGCATAATGAATCTCAGGAGGGTATCTTAGGAGTCTGGGTGCTTCCCAATCAAATGTATGCTTGTTATCGTTCACCTCTACAACAAATCCTTCGTAGGTACTGCCATCTTTAAGGGCAGTATACAGCTTCACTTGGTCATTTTCTGTAGCAGTAGCAAGAGGTTCGCTGGGTGTTCTGACGGTAGTACTAACATCCCCTGATGTTATTAATACTTCAGTTCCAGCTGCATTCAGCTGCGCAGTGGCACCAGACAGAGAGTTTAAGGAATCGGCTGGAATATATAAAATACCGTTTCGTAGAATAGCTGGTCCTTCAAGCGAGGTTTGATATCCGTCAGCTTGCATATACTCATTGTCCGGCGTCAGAACATAACTGCTGCTTCCGTCAGAGATGGTTAAGGTCTTTAAGTTATTATCCCATTTTTGTTCTGAGGTGTAGTATTCCATTAATACTTTTGCAGGTACATAGACCTTATCATCTAGGAAAAAAGGGGAGAGAGTAGGAAGAACGGCTTCGCCGTCGACGATTAGTTTCAGTGGTGCTGAAGTAGCTTGTGTTTGGTTAATAGCCATTGTTGTATCCATATCTATGGTTGCCGATGCTCCGCATCCGGCCAAAAAGAGCGTGATAGCTCCGATAGCGATGATTTTATTCATAATTACCTCCAGGATAAAGTCCAGTCCCCTTAAGTATAGAATAAAACAGCGCGTTGTAGTTCACTTTCTATTAACAAAGAGAATACAAGCTTGTTACAGTTCGCTAGTTTTTAATAAAATGCAGGCAGCCACGCAATAAACGACGAGTGTAATAGAAAGAAATGAACAAAAGTAAGGAGAGGCAGAGACCGATTGGAAGGCTGAGAATGTTCGGTAAATCATAATCTGGGAGGGCATTTAGTCCTATCCCTTGAATGCCAACAATACCTAGTACACCACCGATAGGTGCAATGATTGCACAGACAACACTCCCCACGGCCCAGACACTAAGGATCGGTACACAGAATAAGATGGTGGCTCCTTTGGTGATGTTTTTGAGCACAGTGGCTCCTGACAAATGAGTGCTTTTTTTCATGTAAACTCTCCTTTATGGGTTTAAAAATACAGTTCGGTCAACTTGCGACTTAAGATCCACCGTCAGACTTTTGCTATAGCGGATTTCCCCAATGGTACAACCCGGTCCGACGATGATTTCTTCACCGCACACAAGGTCAGCTGTCGTCCGGTATAACGTTATGTTAGTTCCTTCAATTGTTGAGCAGGTAAGTTTTCGAAAAGGGTGCATCAGCGCATTAATCAACTTGGAAGAGGGTTTAACGATAATGTTACCGCCAGCTCTCATAACCTCGACAGTGCTTCTATTGCCTAAACGGATCTCAATCGATGAATCTGCAGTTAGTCTCTTTATCTTCACAGCACCTTCAGCATAAAAAGTCCCAGCTGCAGCATTTTCTGCTACGGACATGTATCCAGAAGAGCGGAGATTATCTGCTTGGATATTTTGAACGCGCAGACTCCCTAGATTGTTTACCTGATTGGCCTTACAATTCCCCCAAATTGTACAGTCACCAGATACTTTGAGTTTAGAAGTCGAGACGCTCCCTTTGGTACTTAAGTGGCCAAACACATCAACCGTGACCGCATTAATATTCTCTCGAACAAACTGCGAACCTCTTACCTTCAATGGTGGATCGATCATGTCAGTATGTTCATAAGTATTGTTATTATTGGACATTTACAGTACCGTCCTTCGAAATATATTTTAATCATTAAAATATATATTCATTATAATATATAGTCAATATAATAATTTGGGAATTAAACCTAAAAAAACACTGCCGTCAGTTTCCTGACAGACAGTGTTTATAGAAAAGAGTATTGCTGATAAGGAACAAAATGAAGACGGTTAGTGCATCATTTGTTCCATCAATTTATTTATTTGTTCTAAAGTTCCGGAGATTTTATTCAGATCTGGGGTAGGAAATGCTTCAAATATTGTATGGATACGCTGATCACCTTGTTCTGTGAGGACAATATTGACAACTCTGCGGTCTTCTTTAGTACGTACCCGTTCAATAAGTCCAGCTTCCTCAAGCTTATCGCACATGGAAGAAGCAGCTCCGGGTGTGACCACGAAACGTTCAGAGATGTCAGTAATGTTCAAGCTTCCTGTAAGCCGGAGTTGAAACAGCAGCATGATTTGATTGTGAGTCAAGGTTTCTTTTTTAGTGATCATATCAATGAAAAACTGGGATTTCTGCTGCACATTTGCCATAGATTCCATGACCTTATGGATAGCATTTTCTTTCTCTTCCTTTGTGCTCATAACATTGCCTCGCTCCAATTTACTTTAGTTACTAAAATATATAGAAGCTATAATAAGCTTGTCAAGTTGACGGGTTACTGTAGCTTGGTTAGAAAGACTGAATGTAGCGCTGGAACTCTTCTTTTATTATAACTTGTAATGAAATTGGAAATGTATCGTATTAACTGATGAATTTACTTAGCTAAGTGAAAATTTGGTGGGAAAGGAGAGTTCGTTTGATGCATGAGCGCGCATTGCTTCATCCTTTTGTAAACGAGAATATACAGGAAAATGCTGACATAGATGTTTTGTTCACAACGATTTTTGAAACCTACTATAAACGAATATTTAACTACATCGCTTACCGGGTTAGTTCTCTCCATACGGCTGAGGATCTGACAAGCCTTGTTTTTGAGAAAACGTTGGCGAAACTATCGACCTATTCTCAGGAAAAAGCTCCTTTAGAGGTATGGTTATTCGCCATTGCCAGAAATGTGGTCAATGATCATTACCGGAGTTTTAAAAGGAAAAGTTTCTTTTCGCTGGATGCCGTCAAGGAACTGGTTTCTAGCAGGAAAGATCCGGAAAGTTTGATCCTCCAGGGAGAACGTAGTGGAAGGCTTAACGAAGCCTTGAATACATTGAGCTCAAAGGAGCGGAATATTGTGGCTCTAAAATTTGGTGCGAATCTGAGAAATAGAGAGATTGCCCATATTACGGGAATTTCGGAGAGCAATATCGGTGTGATACTCTACCGGACTATGAAAAAGCTGAAGACTGAAATAGGGAGCGTGGAGCAGCTATGAAGAGTAAAGACATACAGCAGAAGTTCTCAGCAGATTTAGATGAAAGTATATATGGAGCGGCAAATGATTTAAAGGGTGCTGGGGAGTACAAGGAGCTGCTGGAGCTAGGCAGGGTTCTGGCCCATAAAGATTTCAGCGAGGGTTCTGACAAAACAGCCATTCTGAATAAGGCACGGAGAAAGTATGCCGGCCAAAAGGAGGAGAAAGGATTGCGTACAAAACATAGATTAAGACGTCTTGCTATTATGCTGGCTACTTTGCTAGTGGTTAGCGTATTAAGTGTAACTTTTGTGCAGCCGTCATTTGCGCAGGAGCTGTTAATGAAAGTATTGCAAACGATAAACTTAGGCCACATTGTAGCCCATGAAGTAGAGTTTTCTGCGGATTCCCACGTGATTCCGGATGACTTTAAGGGGAAGATTTTTGATAGCAAAGGAAATGCGCTTGTGACCCTCGGCGCTGCTCAAAAGGCAGGTGATATCTACAATGCTGACGGGGAAAAAATCGTCGGAGTTGAAGACGGCAGACTGGTTACGCAATCTGAGAGGGATCAAGAGAAAGCGGAATTGCTGATCGAGAGGGATTCTAGCAAGCTAAACGAATATACGATTTTTGATGTGGGCTTACCGGCGTATTTACCAGAGGGTTATACCTTTGATCGTGCAGAGTTTTATAAGGATAGCAATGGTGAAGTGATCAACAGTAAATATATTAATTTATATTTTGTTAATGAAGCTACCGATGAGATCATCTCGATGCAGCAGCGGCACGCTGATTCCGAAACGGCTTACGAGATGTCGACGGATGGCACCATCGAAAAAGTGAAGATTAACGGAGCTGATGCTGTATTGGTTAATGGAAAAGGGTTGGACTGGGAAGCCAATGGAGTGTTATACGGTGTAACCTCAGCTAGCTTGGACAAAAATGATTTGATCAAAGTTGCTGAGTCTATCCGCTGACTGATTTTTTAGAAAGATAAGCGGTTACTATTCGAGTGTATACGGGTAAGGGGATGATCCATAAGGATCTCCCCTTTTTCGCTTTATTGAGGGCACATGCAAACAACGATTGGGAGAATATAGCTGTACTTCGTACAACTATATTCCTGCGAAATATCTCTCCAATGAAAATAGCTGTATTTCGTACACTTATTTTAACGATTTACACCATTGTAGGAAGTTTTTCTGCTTTTTAGTTGTATAGAATACACTTAAAATCAGAGTAACCCCTTTTGTATACGGAATAAGTGTACAGAATGCAGTTATCTCATAGATTTCGGCAGGGTCCGGCCAAAACTGGTGTGAAAAGCTGAAGACCAGCTTCCACCTGCGAATAATCTGTTCAAGCAAAGCTGAAGACTAGCTTCCACCTACGCGTAATCTGCTCAAGCAAAGCCGTGGTCAGCCTCCGCCGACTTCATCTACTCCAATAAGCCGCTGCAGAGTAAACACCAGTCAGCGATTCTCCAATAACCGTAAATCGCTGACTGGTTGTTTTTAAAAATAAATCGAACGATTTATTCTCTATTTTACCAATACATAGTGTAAGACCGAAGGAGGGATTGAGAGGTATGAAACATCCAAATGAATATTCTCAGCTCATTGCGCTTACGCTAGCCGGCAGCCGTGAAGCGTACAGTGAACTATATGAAGCAACGATTCGGGATGTGTATCAGACCGTTCATTTTCTCGTTCGCGAAACCTCCGATGTGGATGATGTTGTTCAGGAGATTTATATTCAGGTGCACCGGTCGCTTGAGCAATTTGATGTCAATCGTCCTTTTAGGCCTTGGCTTATGGGGCTGGTTATGCGGCAAATTCATGCCTATCGAAGAAAGAGATGGACGCATCTCCGAATGGTCAAAAAAGTAGAGCAGACTGATCTAAGGATGGAACCTGATTTCACTAGTGATGTTGTGGACAGGTTAGCTAACCGCCGTCTACTAGCAAGTGTAGACCGTCTTCCATTTAAGCTGAAGCAGGTGATTATTCTGCACTATTTAAATGAATATTCACAGGAAGAAAGTGCCGCGATACTGGGTATCCCTCTGGGGACGGTGAAATCCCGTATTCATGCTGCACTGCATAAGCTTCGTCAGAAGCCAGAAAATCATACTCTTTTTAAGGGAAAGGTGGAGGACCTGCATGAATTTCAATGAAGAGTTACGGACAGTTCTGCAGGAAGAGGCGAGAAATCTAAGTGCCCCACCGGAACTGAAGGAGCAAATACTAAATCAGACCGAGACTAGGTTAGGGGGAAGACGAATGAAAAAATGGCTTGTAGCAAGCCTTTTGGCGGCTGCATTATTAATTCCTACTGGAGCATATGCCGGATATAATTATTTGGCGGATACCCTGTATGGCTCACAAGCAACTGCTGCTACGATTGGAGTAACCCAGCAACAATATGACAGGCTTGAAGCCAAGCTGCAGAGCGCGAAGCAAAGCTTTAACGAAGAGGAATTTACAAGATTGATGTCTTTATTAGAGGAATTGGGAGCTTACAATCTGCAAATGGCCGATGCGGACGGAGTCTTTCACCTGGAACAGTTAAGTGCGAAGGATCAAAAGGCATATAACGATTTACAGGTTGAGCTTAAACCTTATTTCGAGAAAATGAATGAAAATGAAATCCCTCAGGCAAAGGCGGCTGTCGTTGATCGTGATACTTTCTGGAATGGCTTGCTGGAAAAAGCTGAACAGAGGCTTACTAAAGAAGAGTTTGCGGAGATCGAACATTTAATAAATGAGTTGCAAAGCTATGATGCCAAGGTATTTGATGCAGATGGAAGTGTTCATATGGATCGGCTTTCGAAAGAGGAGATACAAAACCAAGAGAAGTTAATTGAAGCGCTCGGCCCTTATATAAATAAGCTGGACATGATGATTAAACCTAGTTCTTAGTTGAATTTAAATGCATGTATTGAATAACAATGGATAGAAGTAGCATTAGAAAAGCCACCAGAAAAGGTCTAATACACCTTGTGTTCTGGTGGTTTTTTACATTCGGCTAATTTGTATTTTATACATCACTAATTGAATAAATTTATAATCAATTGAGTCAAAAAAAGTATTTGACCACTGGAATAATTAGACATATTATTATTTAAATACTATTGATCTATATATGAATCATGATGGCGAAAGGTGGCTTTGATCATGAAGCAGATGACCATTCGTGCAGAACTGGCGGTCTACCTCAAGAAGAATGGAATAACGATTAATCAATTCGCAGAGGTATCTAAAGTAAATTCAGGCACGATTAGCAACATTATGAATGGGAATCGTCCTATAGCCATGCAGCAATTAGATCGGATTACAAAAGGTATGGGATTAGAGGAAGGCTGCTTTTACGTTATGTATGTGGAGGAGTGTTTTATACATTCCAATCCCAATTGGAGACGTCTTCGACCTTTTCTATATCGCTGTGCTGAACTAGATAAGCTGGAATGTATAAGTCGGGTGATTGGAATCATGATGGACAGCCTATCTTATACACACCCGTTGTTTGATACAGCAGAAGATTTCTTTGCACAAGGGAAGTATGAAGCTGCAGCGTTGTTATACCGGAGTGTGGCGGAGAGTGAGAAGTATCAGCATTCAGAGCGGCTGGCTTTTTGCCAATACAGATTGTTTACGATTGCTCTAGGGGGCGATCAGGATGTGAATTTGCGAGCAGCGGTGCAGTTTGAGGGCTTTGTAAATCGGCTTGATGAAGTTGATCAGCTTGACGCACTGAAGGTTCTGGCGAATACATATAGCGCTTTGAGGCATTGGGATAAGGTAATGGTAATGACTAAGGAATTGGGCAAAAAAGCATCCATTCAATATAATTATAATAATGAGCGAGCCAGAAAAAACGGGGTACAGAAGGAACCTGCAATGCCCTTATTTTCATATATTTTATATTCTTATGTGTTACGTTCAGTAGTTTACAGAGAGCTTGGAGATTATGATAGAGCATTGCATTATATCAATCTTTACATGGATATGAGCTGGATTCGTGAGGATACGGAGGAAGCTTTGCAACTTATGGATCAATGTATGGGTTGGGCGCAGGCTAATATTTTTTTGCTGAAAATTTTAAAAGGTGATGCAGCAATGCTTCCCGAATATGTGACCTATATTGAAGATAGAAAAGAAGAATTTCTTCCAGGCCTGTTCAAAATCCTTCAGGCAGCCAATCACTATGATTTTAATGTGGACGATATTCTTCAGCGGTTTGAGCCAGAAATATCAGATTTTAGAGATCAGCAGAGAAACCCTAAATGTTATAATCGACAAATTATCGAAGACAGATACACTTTTTTTATGGCTGAAATAGCATTGTATTATATAAGAAGAGGAAAATATGAGCTTAGTATAAAATATATAATGGATAGTTTAGAGAATTCTGTAAGGATTAATAACGAATCATGTATAATTAAGTGTGTCGGAATGTTTGAGCAGCTTCGGCATATTGCATCTTTAGAAACGCAGAAGGAGTACCAGAATCTGCTTAGAATCAATGAAAAGAAAAATTGCTTTGTTATTGACAGTGCTTAGTAGTGATAGTTTCATAGAAGATATCAGTCAAGAGAGTTCTCAGATTAAATTTGGAATCGCTTTTTTTTGAATTCTAGTAATGCACTTCAATGTAAAATTAAGAATTTGACATATACCTCTAGAATATTTCATTAGGGAGGTAGTGTTAATGAATGATCAGGAAATTATCCAAAAGAGAATAGAGGGTGCTAGAAACAAACTTTATTTGATGGAGAGGCAACATGGAGGGCTTTTGCATCCAAATGTGATCAGACAGTCCATGAGATTAGATGAATTAATTAATCAGTACAATAAAGCAGTACATAGTGATAACGAGAATTGAAGAGAATGGTTAAAACACTCTACATAATGATATTACAACTTCTGATGAAGTATAGAGCCAGCGCTGTGCGCGGGCTTTTTGGCTTGTTGGAGCTTATAAAATAAATCAATGCAACACGCTTGTCATGCCCGTCTGCATATTGCGGCCAAGTCCCTCATAGACATGTACTAATCAATGCATTCAAAAC
This sequence comes from Paenibacillus sp. FSL H7-0716, assembly GCF_038002705.1. NCBI lineage: Bacteria > Bacillati > Bacillota > Bacilli > Caryophanales > Paenibacillaceae > Paenibacillus > Paenibacillus sp. FSL H7-0716. The sequence continues at coordinate 116,378 of NZ_JBBODA010000013.1, read as the reverse complement.
AGGTTAAGGGGATGATGTCATGCGCCGGATAACATGGGTACTCGCGATCATTATGAGCGTGGCCCTGGTGATGACGGGGTGCGGGAAGAAGGATGCCGCTTCCGTAGTCAAGGATTTGAACAATGTGGCTGACAAGTTGGAAAGTAAGCAGGGAACGTACCAAGGTTCTGGCACAATGACCCTGTATACCGGGGAACAGCCGCAGGAGTATAAGGTAGAGGTATGGTACAAGAATCCTTCCTACTACCGGATCAGCTTGGCAAATGTTCAGAAGGATATTACGCAGATCGTACTTCGTAATGATGAGGGAGTGTTCGTACTCACACCAAGTATGAATAAGAGCTTCCGTTTCCAAAGCGATTGGCCGGATGATCAAGGTCAGGTCTATCTGTATCAGACGTTGGTTCGTGGCATAGTTTCGGATAATAATCGCCAATTTGTGGAAGATGGGGATAACTATGTGTTCGAGGTAGCCGCGAATTATCAAAGCAATGCCCTTGTACGGCAAAAGATTTGGCTTGATAAAAAGACTTATGAACCTAAACAGGTTCAAGTCTCGGATTCTGAAGCGAAGGTAGTTGTAAACGTGAAGTTTGACACCTTCAAATTCGATACGGATTTCACCAAGGATTCTTTTGATATGGAAAAGAACATGGCCTCAGGTAAGTCCGCAGAGAGCACAGTAGCTGAGGTTGACGAGAATGGTAATCCGGTTACAGCTCCTGAAGGCCAAGAACCGGCTGAGCAACCAGTGGCTGCAGAGCTTGGAGACTTTGGGATCATTGAACCTGATTATATTCCAGCTGGTGTCGAGTTTAAGGACTCGCATAAATTGGAGGGGAACAAAGACCATGCTGTTCTCATCCGATATGATGGGATTTATCAGTACACTATTATGGAATCCCGTCCACTGGACCGTGCGGTAGCACTGGCGCCTGGAACCCTGAAAGACCTTGGTTTTACATGGGGAGTTCTGAGTGGGGATGAGCAGCAGACATTGACCTGGATGTCTGAGGGAGTAGAGTACCGAATTACAAGTGCCAATCTTCCTGCTAATGAAATGATGCAAATTGCCGCTTCTATGGAGGCACAATCGGGTAAATAATAAAAAGTAGGCGGATACTGCGTTTTGTGGGATTCTTTCCTCTACAACGTAGTATCCGCTTTTCTTTATTTGCCGGGGCTCCAGCACACATTGACAGCCACCTTCTGTAGCATTACCATTGGTACTAAGACAATGATTAATGCAATGCAGCAATGACGTTTTACTACAACGTAAGAAGGTGACTTGAAGTGCAAGCAAGCTATCGACCGACAGTAGCCGAAATTAATCTGGATGATTTGCGTGCCAATTACGAAGCCTTTCGCCGCTACTTGCCGGCAGAGACAAAGTTTATGGGATGCGTCAAAGGAAATGCGTACGGCCATGGAGCAGTGGAAGTGACACGGGAGCTGGAAAGACTCGGAGCAGATTATGTTAGTGTGGCTTTTTTGGATGAAGCATTGGAGCTGCGTCAGGCGGGAATACTGATTCCTATACTGGTGCTTGGCTACACTTCCCCAGAAGGAATAGCCGTTGCCTGGGAGAACCATGTAACTGTAACACTGTTCACACCGGAGGTACTGGAGGCTATAAGACAGCTTCCTATAGATCCGGAACATCGGCTGAAGGTGCATATCAAGATTGATAGCGGGATGGGACGACTGGGTCTTTTACCAGCTGACGCACCTGCATTTATCTCTGAAGTGCAGTCTGTTGCGCAGGCGGAGCTGGAGGGTATGTTTACCCATTTTGCCAAGGCAGACGAACAAGACAAAAGCTATACACTGGAACAGCATCGACGGTTCATGAGCGTGGCGGAAACGCTGCGGGAGCAGAACATTCAGATCCCGATCATACATACGGGCAATAGCGCTACGGCCATTGATTCACCTTATTTATCCAGCAACATGGTGCGTGTAGGCATCAGCTTGTACGGATTTTATCCCTCCACAGAGGTGAACCGTCAACTGGTAGAACTACGTCCGGTATTGACGCTGAAGACGCAGGTTGTATATGTCAAAAGCCTGCCTGCCGATTGGGGCGTCAGTTACGGCACTAGGTACATCACAGAGAGCGAGGAGATTATTGCAACGCTACCTGTGGGGTACGCAGATGGATATTCCCGCATGCTAACTGGCAAAGCGGAGGTGCTAATACGTGGACGCCGCGTTCCTGTCGTCGGAACAATCTGCATGGATCAGTGTATGGTATCACTCAAATCTTTCGCTGTAGAAGCGGAACAAATTAAAGCAGGCGAAGAAGTTGTTCTCATCGGCCGTCAAGCTGACGTGATGATCACGGCAGACGAGTTGGCTCTCCAGCTTGGAACAATTCACTACGAGGTTATCTGCATGTTGGCTCATCGGGTGCCCCGCGTTTATATAAGTGAAGGCACACTTCCTAAATTAGTAAATGCTCTGCTCACAAACTGAAAGTTCTTGACAGTGATGTTATACAAGGGAGAAAATAGAAGGAATTGTATCGTATTAGGAGATGTGACTAAAAGCCTATACGAACCACCATTTCTAGTTTATAATGGGATGCAGCATACTTGATATACTGGCGGCATATATTCCTTGTATAAAATTCCTTGTATATTGTAACACTGGAACACAAGGGCAGAAGGTTTGTGGGGGTGGAAGAGAAGGTGGCTAATTTGCAGAACACCAAAAGAATCATGATCAGCTTGCCCGATCATCTCTTGCAGGAAGTGGACGGAATTGTTCAATTGGAGAATTCCAACCGGAGTGAATTGATTAGGCAGGCCATGAAGCTGTACTTGAGCGAACGGAGGAAACGTTCCATCCGGGAGTCCATGCAGCGCGGCTACATGGAAATGGCTAAGATCAACTTGACCATGGCATGCGAGGCTTTCCTCGCGGAGGAAGATGCAGACAGCACTCTTGGCCGCTTAGTAAGCGGGGTGTAGACATTGATCGTTAAACGTGGCGATGTTTTTTTTGCTGATCTTTCGCCGGTTGTAGGTTCTGAACAAGGCGGAGTAAGGCCAGTTCTGGTCATCCAGAACGATATTGGCAATCGCTTTAGCCCGACGGTAATTGTGGCTGCAATCACAGCCCAAATCCAGAAGGCTAAGTTACCTACACATGTGGAAATTGACGCAGCTGCTCATGGCTTTGACAGAGATTCTGTTATTTTGCTGGAACAGGTTAGGACGATTGACAAACAACGCTTAACTGACAAGATCACCCACCTTGATGATGAAACGATGAAAAAGGTGGATGAATCGCTGCAAATCAGCCTTGGTCTGATTGATTTTTAATCACCCTAGGTTATAGATAACTCATGAGATTGGCGCTCGGGTACGAATCCGGGCGTCTTTTTAATGTGCGTTTTTGCGTATAGTAAATAAAGAATCGTTAGGTCTTCACTTTTTGAAAATGATCTGATATTATTAGACCGTACGGTCGGTTTAGGAGGTGCTTAGAATCAAAGGACGCTCAGACGGAGAAGAAACTAAAAAAAGAATTGTGCGCAAGGCCACGCAGCTGTTTGTACAGAAGGGTTATGCTGCCGTAACTATGAATGAAGTTTGTGTAGCCTCGAATGTCAGTAAAGGCAGTCTGTATCACCATTTTCCGAGCAAGGATGAGCTTTTTCTATTTGTAGTGGAAGTGGATACGTTAGAATGGCTGCAAGCGTGGGATGATAAGAAACAGGAAATTGTAGGGATCGAAGAACGATTTTATGCGTTAGCCGAACACTACGCAAATGATTTTCAGAATCCATTGATTCATGCGCTCGAGGAATTCTCCAGAAGCAGATGCCACCCGGAAGAGATTAGCAAGCGGCTTTCACTTCTTTATGAAGCAGCCTCACATGCTTGTCGTGATCTTTTGAAGGAAGGTATTGAAACGGGATATTTGGTAAAAGGCGACTTAGAGAACTATGTAATCATCGTGAGTGGCATGCTTGAAGGGATTGGAAGAGTTTCTGAATTCTCGATTCATGAGAAGACCCAGGAGGATATAAAAAAATATTACCGGGAAGCAGTAAATTTATTATTACAAGGGATCCGTACGGGGTAAGATAACGAGGGGCATGAAAAGAAGCTTTACATTCAGGATCATGAAGGCTGAAGCTTCTCAAAGGCACCGGGATAGAAGGGTTATTTTTTTACTATTATTTAGACCGGATGGTCGGTCTTAACATGCATAATATTCGAAGTTTTGGCTTTAAACACACGGAGGGTTAATACAATGTCATTGTTACTTAGAAACAGAGGCGCTATGCTGCTTGTTATGCTTAATATTTTTCTGGCTTTCACTGGAATTGGGCTAGTAGTCCCAATAATGCCAACCTACATGAATGAGCTTGGGATCAGCGGAAGTACTGTCGGGCTCTTGGTCGCCTCCTTCTCGCTTGCCCAACTATTAATATCGCCATTTGCCGGCAGATTATCCGACAGAATCGGTAGAAAAAAGGTGATTGTCGCAGGTTTGATCGTGTTTGCGATATCGGAGCTGATTTTTGGTCTGGCCAATGTACCCTGGCTCTTGTTCGTTTCGAGATTGCTTGGTGGTGCAGGAGCTGCTCTAATTATGCCGGCAGTTATGGCTTATGTAGCGGACACGACTTCTTTTGAAGAGAGAGCTAAAGGAATGGGGCTAATTAATGCAGCCATTACCACCGGCTTTATTATTGGTCCTGGGATTGGCGGTTATCTGGCTGAGCTTGGAATGAGGGTACCTTTTTTCTGCGCGGCTGGTGCAGCTGGAGTTGCAGCTCTAATTACAGTTTTAATCTTGCCTGAGTCTCTGTCTGAAGAGAAACGTAAGGAAGCGAAGTTATCAAAAAACAATCAGGAAAGCTTCTTGACGCAGCTAATGCGTTCTTATCGCGAGCCGTACTTTTTCGGCTTAATTATTGTATTTGTCATGGCTTTTGGGCTGGCTAATTATGAAACGGTGTTCGGATTGTTCGTGGATCATAAATTTGGCTTTACGCCTAAGGATATCGCTTTTGTAATTACCTTTGGTTCTATTGCAGGTGCGGTGGTGCAGGTGTCCGCGTTTGGCTGGATCTTGAATAAATTCGGGGAGAACAAGGTGATCTCCACTTGTCTTATAGTCTCATCATTGTTTATTCTTCTGACCTTGTTTGTAAGCGGCTTTTGGGCCATTATTACGGTTACCTTTATTGTGTTCTTTGCAATGGATATTCTGCGTCCAGCAGTAGGTACACAGCTTTCCAAAATGGCCGGAGAATCGCAGCAAGGTTTCGTAGCGGGAATGAACTCAGCTTATACAAGTCTCGGAAATATTGCTGGGCCTATCGTCGCAGGGTATTTGTTTGATCTTAGTATTAACTTCCCATATGGGGCAGCCGCGCTCGTTCTGGCTTTGTGTTTTGTATTGTCACTGAGTTCCGGCAAACGCGGAATGGGACAGCGGGCGTAATCGCTAAATCCGGGCTCTGACCCGTCTACCATGCCTCGATATATGGGCACAGCGGTTCAGTACAACGCGCGCTATTCGGGCTGGTCTTTGGTGCAGAGCCGAATCTGTGATACTATTTTAATTATGAGATCAAGATATGTATAAGCAGATTGTGTACGGGAAGAGGGATACTAATGGCGGTAGATAACAGCAATACGGAAGTCATTACGGATGAGGCAAACGCACAGCGGGAGCAGGAATTGATAACCGTAGCGATTGCCAAGGAATTGAACATTAGTCTGAAACAGGTACGCACTACGGTAGGACTGCTGGATGAGGGAAATACTATTCCGTTCATCGCCAGATATCGGAAGGAAATGACGGGTGAGCTGGACGAGAATGCGCTTCGTGATATTGAAGAACGGCTTGGTTATCTTCGCAATCTAGGGGAACGTAAAAAAGACGTTATACGCAATATTGAAGAGCAGGGCAAGCTGACCAAGGAGCTTCATGAGCAAATTATCAATGCGGTCAAGCTTCAGGAAGTAGAGGACTTGTATCGTCCCTTCAAGCAAAAGCGTAAGACACGGGCTAGTGTTGCGAAGGAAAAAGGACTAGAGCCGCTTGCTAACTGGATCTTGGAGCAGCAAAGACAAGGGGACCCGCAGACTGAAGCATCGAAATATATTGATGTGGAAAAGGGAGTAGAGAGCGCAGACCAAGCACTGCAAGGCGCACTGGACATCATTGCCGAGAACATAGCAGATGATCCTGCGATCCGCTCTTGGGTTCGCCAGTATACAGCAAGTCAAGGTATTCTTGTGTCTGAAGCAAAGGATGCAGAACAAGAATCCGTATACGAAAATTATTATAGTTACCGTGAACCTGTACACAAAATGCCACCTCACCGCATCCTAGCAATTAACCGTGGTGAGCGTGAAAATATATTGAAGGTAGGCATTGAGGTCGTCACTGATAAAATTCATGCCTATATTGCACGGAAAATCATTAAAGGGCCATCCCCGGTGAAGGAACTGCTGGAAGCAGTGACTGAGGATGCCTACAAACGTTTGATTGCTCCTTCTGTAGAACGCGAAGTTCGGGGAGAGATGACCGAACGAGGGGAGAACCAAGCGATTTCGATCTTCTCTGGCAATCTACGTAGCCTGCTGCTGCAACCGCCAGTCAAGGGGCGTTGTGTACTGGGTGTTGACCCTGCATACCGCACTGGCTGTAAGCTGGCTGTTGTAGACGATACTGGTAAGCTGCTAGAAGTAGCCGTGACCTATCCGACGCCGCCGAACAACAAAAAGCTCGAAGCTGCTACTAAGTTCAAAGAGTTGATTGCTAAGTACGGCATTCAGCTCATCGTAATCGGCAATGGTACAGGCTCGCGTGAAACGGAGCAGTTTACTGCAGAAGTGATTGCCGAGATTGGCAATCCAGAGCTGGCGTACCTGATCGTTAATGAAGCGGGAGCGAGTGTCTATTCGGCTTCCAAGCTGGCGCAGGAGGAATTCCCGGATCTGGATGTAGCGGAGCGCAGCGCGGCTTCAATTGCCCGCCGTGTGCAAGACCCGCTGGCGGAGCTGGTGAAAATCGATCCGAAAGCTATTGGTGTGGGACAGTATCAGCATGACGTCTCTCAAAAGCATCTGGAGGAGAGTCTGAAAGCTGTCGTGGAATCGGCGGTAAACCATGTTGGTGTTGATGTGAATACAGCATCTCCTGCCTTGCTTTCTTATGTAGCAGGGGTTAATGGAACAATTGCTAAGAATATCGTTAAATTCCGGGAAGAGAACGGCAAGTTCACGACCCGGAAGCAGCTGCAAAAGGTACCTCGTCTAGGTGCCAAGTCCTATGAGCAATGTATCGGCTTCCTGCGGATTCCGGGTGGAGACAACACCTTGGACCGCACGCCTATTCACCCCGAGTCCTATCCGGTAGTGGATCGTTTGTTCCGTGAGCTAAGCCTCGATGTGAATAAGCTTGGCAGCAAAGAAGTAGCCTCACAGCTTGAGGTGCAAAATGCCGAGGAGCTGGCTGTGAAGCTGGATGTCGGCGTACCTACGCTGCGTGACATCCTGGAGAGCTTGCAGCGTCCGGGCCGCGATCCGCGCGAGGAGCTGCCGTTGCCGATCTTCCGTACCGATGTGCTGAAGATCGAGGACCTGGTTCCTGGCATGGAAATGCAGGGAACGGTCCGCAACGTTATAGATTTCGGCGCGTTTGTCGATATCGGCATCAAAAACGATGGGCTGGTGCATATTTCCCAGCTCAGCGGCAGCTTTGTGAAGCACCCGATGGACGTCGTCTCCGTAGGAGACAATGTCACCGTCTGGGTGATGGGTGTTGACCTGAAGAAGGGCCGGGTCAGCTTGACGATGCGTCCGCCGCGTGTTGAGGCGGGAAGTGTAAAGTAGACAGATCGCTGTGATCCTCTAAGAATGACAACAAGAAGCCAGTCTCTATTATTGGGGACTGGCTTCTTGTTGATTATTTTCAGCTGGAACCTTTTTTGTCATTAAAGGAGTGAAGGACGTGCACTCTTTGGGTAAGTTTAGAGTAACAGTTGAACTAATGGCTTATTTCTAGGAGGAGACAGACGTGGGAAATCCATTGAAAGAATTAAAAAATAGTATGAATGGCCTGAAGCAATCCCTTGACGGAGTTAAGCAATCAGTAGAGGGATTGAAAAAACCTATAGATGAGATGAAGGGAAACATTCAGATCACGTTGGAGCAGGCGAAGGACAGATCTGAGGGATTCAAATCGGGGATCAATCGTATGAAGGAAAGTGTGGAGGAAACTAAGCTGGTTGTTAATGAGGCAAAGGAAACGGTAATGGAGGCGGGCGAGGTGTTATACACTCAGAAACGCTATAAAAAATTGTTGAAGCGAAACCGAAAAATGCAGCCTGCAAAGGCAGGCCGCCGTTTACTATAATCGTAGGAAGTCCAAACATTCACCGCAGTTACAACCCGTACCTTTTAATTATAGGAATGAGAGGGAAGCGCATTTAAAAAAATCTGCAACAGCTCATTTACCGAAGTCTCCATATTGGAACGTTGCTCAGCTGCAAGCCAATCCTCTTGAATGATGATGTAGCTGCAGGAACTGCTTTTTAAATAGCTGTATATTATTTGTGCTTCGTCAATTTCATGGCGTCCAATCGCTGCCGAGTTCTGATTGGGTTCACTGTGAAAAGTGGTCATAATCGCTGATTTTATTGCCGCTTGCAGGTGGGTGATATCCGGTTGATCATATTGTAGCTTGGTATGGGACAGGATACGGTTGCCCTTGAGCAGAATGAGTTTAAGCGTCTGTTCATTCATGGCCTCAAGAACTGCGATATTCTGATTCTCTTGAGCAAATTCGATAACCTTTTCTTTGTGAATCAGGAAGCTGACAGCTCCAATATAATCCCTGTATTTGGCGGCGGTTTCGAAGTCATAGTGCTCCGCGGCCACTGCCATGCGTTGCTCCATTTCCTCGAGGATACTGGAATCTGAGCCGTTTAGTAAGCCAATGACCCGATCAATAATTTTATTATATTGAACAGCGGCATCTCCGCCTGCACACATCCCTATGCATAATCCAAGCGAATGGTTTAGGCATAGGGAATTTTTAAAGCCAGGGTTGCTGCAAAGGATTTTTGAGCTTTCTTTAATGCCTTGCACTGCCCGTTCCACCGTGCTTCTGCTTGTATAGGGACCCAAAACCTGAGTGCCTTCTTTGACCGCAGGATCATAGGTAACCGCTAACGAACGTATTTTTTCATCCGCTCCTATTACGATATAGGTATAAGCCTGCGGGTTTTTCATTTTTTTATTGTACATGGGTTTGATCTCTTTAATTAATTTGCATTCCAGCATAAAGGCTTCAAATTCGGTATCCGTAAGGATGATTTCCAGATCTTTAATATTTCTTACAAGCTGCTTAACCTTTGGGGAATGAGATTTTGAGTTTTGAAAATAGGATTGGACTCTCCGTTTTAACTGTTTTGCCTTGCCGACATATATAATATGACCGAGATTATCCTTCATGAGATAAACGCCGGGAGTTAGGGGAAGGCTTTTAAGTTTTTCTGTTAAATGAATAGTAACCCCGCCCTCTCATAAGAGTTGTATGATTGATAGTTTTAGTATAAGCTTGCAACCTTCATTTGTTCAAATCAGTCTAAAGAAGTGAAGGATCGAAGCTAAGGAGGGATCTTATGTACTTCGCAAAAAACATCGGTAGGCTGGCGCTGATAGCAGCAATGTTATGGCTTACAGCATGTAGCGGAACGCCAGAAGCAGGGACGGAGCCAAAGCAGACGCCAGAGCAGACACCAGTGCAGACACCAGAGCAGACACCAGTGCAGACGCCAGAGCAGTCACAAGAGCAGACACCAGTGCAGACATCAACTGCGTCAGCGGCTACTACGGAATCACCACAGGAGACTGTGACATCAAGTATGGGGCAGCCGCAGGATCTAGAGGGATTGCCGCCATTAGTTGAGGAAGCGGCGTCTACGGTAATGAACTCCATTAGGAATAAGGATATGCAGCAATTAGCGGCATGGGTACATCAGGAGAAAGGGCTACGTTTCTCTCCATATGCATACGTGGATACAAAAAATGACCTTGTTTTCACCCGGGAGGAAGTAGAAGGGTTAATGAAAGATTCCACCAAAAGAGTCTGGCGAACATTTGCTGGCTCCGGTGATTTAATTGAGCTGACATTCGCAGATTACTACAAGCGGTTTGTCTACGATGCGGATTTCATTCAGAAGGCCGAAATTACTGTGAACAAGGGGCTTGGGCAAGGGACGACGATCAATAACTTAAACGAAGTGTATCCTAAGGAGCAATATGATTTCGTTGAATATCATATTGCTGGCATCGATCCTTCTGTCGAGGGAATGGATTGGCGCAGCCTGCGCCTAGTCTTCGAAAAGATCGGAGAAGACCATGCATTAGTCGGCATTATTCATGATCAATGGACGCCTTAGCTTACGGACTCAGACGGCGCTATTATGGACGTTGTTTACTTGATTCAACGAATTATTCACATCCGTTGATATATGCTGAACCTTACGGACCTAGATGACGCTATTCGCGTGTTTTTAGCGATTGGAGCACAGTTTCGGACTCCAGTGCAGCTATTCATTACAAAAAGGCACATTTATGGTGCTTTTTGTGCCGATAGCGACGATGGAGTCCTTTAGTAGTCCAAATGTGCGATTATGCGGCGAATAAGGTCATCTGGGTCCGGTAGCTACTGCATACCCAACTGCTGTATACCCAACTGCTGTATACCCATCTGTTACACACCTAGTTGATGCATACCTAACTGATGCACACTACCTGCTGTGTACCTACCTGCTGTGTACCTACCTGCTGTGTACCTACCTGCTGTGTACCTACCTGCTGCACATACCTGCTGCACACTACCTGCTGCACACCTCTCTCCTACACACCCATCTGCTGCATTCGCATACCGCAAACATTGGAGCATCGCTGATCTGTATTTTTTTTGGCTACCTGCTTCAGCGGATTTTCATATCCGTTGTTACACGCTGAGCCTTACGGACCTAGATGACGCTATTCGCGTGTTTTTAGCGATTGGAGCACAGTTTCGGACTCCAGTGCAGCTATTCATTAGAAAAAGGCATATCTATGGTGCTTTTTGTGCCGATAGCGACGATGGAGTCCTTTAGTAGTCCAAATGTGCGATTTTGCGGCGAATAAGGTCATCTGGGTCCGATAGCAGCTGCGTCTCTGCAAATATGATCTAACCTCTCGAAGTTTGATGTTCATCCCCGTCAAGTAGCCTCATGTACACAAATATGATCTAACCTCTCGAAGTTTGATGTTCATCCCCGTCAAGTAGCCTCATATACACAAATATGATCTAATCGCTCGAAATTTGAGTCCATCCCGTCAAGTAGCCTCATGCACACAAAGATGATCTATTCGCTCGTAGTTTGATAATCATCATCGCCAAGTAATCAGCATTTCTAAGCCTGAGTTAGCTTGCGGACCCAGCGACGTTATTTGCAAATTTATTGCGATTGGAGCACAGTTACGGACTCCAGTGCAGCTATTCGTTAGAAATAGGACCATATTGGATATTTTTTAGACAATAGCAACTATGGAGTCCGATAGCCGCTGCATCCGTTACCTTATCATTCGGAGTTTGGAATTGGGATAAAGGGAGAAGGAACAACAAACAAGGGATGCTTCAGCAACCATTATGATGGCTTTTGAGGCATCCCTTATTTACTTATAAAAATGAACTTAGAAAGCTAAGGAAAGGAAGAGAGGCGAAGGGAACTTTGGAACTGGAAGAGCGACAGCAACCGCCCTAAGCTTTCCACAGGAAAGCCATCTTCGTAAGCATAAGCTTCTCGTATCTCAGCCGTCGTAAACGGCAGCTGGAAGTCCAAATGTTCACCGCAGCTACGACTGACCCTTAACTCTAGAACCCTCAAGCTCAATTTATATTATTGTGCCGCGCTAGAAGAAGAATAAGAAGCGGAGCCAGTTACAGGTTGAGCGACAGCTTTGTATCCATCTGGCAGATAAGTGGCAACAGATGCTTTTGTGATCACCTGCGCGTACATTTTCCCTGGTTCAGGAGCAGTCACGTTAAAGTAAATCACAGCCGTATTATCTTTACCAAATTCGATTCGCTCAATCACCAGCCCATACCCGGGGTTAGGTAGATTATTAACGGTAAGGGTGGCTTTATTTACGCCTTCACCCGCTTTGGTCAACGTAACCTCAGTTTCGTAGGTTGGAGTAGTGGGACTGCCATTAGATACAATTACACGTTTAGCAAAAGCGGCTGCATCATAGATCAGAGCGGCTGCTTCAGATCGGGTAATAGCATCATTTGGCCGGAAATTACCGTTCTTATCGAGTGTGGCAATATGTGTATTCAGTAGGATCTGGAGACTATTTATAACCTCCGTAGAGAGTTTATCGCCATCCTTAATGTCTACATACATCAGCGTAACAGGGAAGTTACCTTTACTTTGCAGCGCTTGCGTCAATAAGTGCGCGAACTGAGCACGGGTGATAGTTCCGTTAGGATCCACTGTCGGGTCGAGTGAAAGACCATTTTGCTTGGCAGTCAGGAAAGCTGAAGCATACCAGGATTTGTCGTTCACTTTATCAAAATAATCACTGGCTTTGGAAGAATTACTACCTGCCGCTGGTTGCGGAGTCAGATTCAGACCCCCAACGATGAATTGTATCCCTTGCGCAAAGCTTACCTTAGATTTAGGGGCAAACTTATCTTTGTCTACTCCGTTTATAATCCCCTCTTTATGCAAAGAGTTGATTTTTGCTTCCGCAGGATCACCTTTCAAATCTGAAAAAGCAAAAGCGGATGCCCCAAAAGACACACTCGCTGCCAAAATGCCGCAGGCTATAGTCATTTTTTTAGCGTTATTTATGAATAATGGTTTTTTCATTTGCGTCACCTCCATACTCTTAGATGGTAGATTAGACCAAAATGTTGCATAGAATTTAAAATATTATAACGATTCAAGTAAAATATTATCCACGCAGGAGCGATTCGGCACCATCTACATAAATTTCAGTTCCCGTCACATGAAAGGATTCATCCGATGCCAGAAATAATACCAGATTGGCAACCTGCTCAGGCTTACCCGGTGCATTTTCCAGCGGATGATTACCTTCCGGAAATTCCACAGGAATCTTCACTTCTTGAAGTTCATCGCTTTTATACGTATTATCTCCAATTTGTGTATCGATTGATCCAGGACAGATGGCATTTACTCGGATGCCGTATTGCGCCAGCTCTAGTGCCGCCATTTTCATAAAAGCAACTTGTCCAGCCTTGGAAGATGAGTAAGCGGAGGCGCCAATGTTCGAGAATACTCGGTTGCCGTTAATGGAGCTGGTGATAATGATGCTGCCGCCATTTTCTTTCATAAGGGGGATGGCATATTTTACTGTGGCAAAAGTGCTGCGTAGGTTGGTATCCAGTGTCTGGTCCCAATCTTCTATTTCTAGTGTTTCGATGGGAGACCATGTACCATTAATGCCAGCATTGGCAAAAACAATATCAATCTTCCCGGCCGCCTTCCCAACCTTACGAATACTTTCTTCGACCAGACCTGGATTGGAGACATCGCATTCAATTACTGTTGCTGTACCGCCAATAGATTCAATCTCACGTTTAGTTTCGTAGGAATCCTCGGGAGTGCGGTCAAGCATATATACCTTAGCTCCGTGTTGGGCAAACCGAATCGCTGTAGCTTTTCCAATACCGGAACCAGCACCTGTAACCACTGCAACTTTATCCTGCAAACGTTTATCTGTCATGATGAATTTCCTCCTCGGCATTAGATTTCTTAATTAGTAATTACATACCCGGCATAGCTGAATCTAACCATTTGAACTGTAGGGTGGAACAACGTGGATGGATATATTACTATGGAACATAAGAGTGTAAAAAATATAAATTCAGATAAATTTAGATAAATCTAGCTCATGATAGGGGAACTATAGATGATTCAGCAGCAGGGAGCAGAACGGATTAATGTGGGGATATTTGCCCATGTGGACGCCGGGAAGACGACAACAACGGAGCATATTTTGTATGAAAGCGGTCGCATTCGAGCGCTTGGCAGCGTAGACACAGGGACGGCATTGACAGATTCTATGGATGTGGAGCGGCAGCGGGGGATCTCCGTACGGGCGGCATTGGCTTCTTTTGCTTGGAAAGGTGTGCAGATTAATCTGGTCGATACCCCGGGGCACGTCGATTTTCTGTCCGAAGTTGAGCGGTCTTTGCGGGTGATGGATTGTGCGGTGCTTGTTCTTTCAGCCGTGGAGGGTGTGCAGGCCCAAAGCGAGATGATCTGGAACGCGCTGCGCAAGCTGGGAATCCCCACACTTATTTTTGTGAACAAAATGGATCGTGTAGGCGCTGACGCTGAAGCTGTGCTGGCAGAGGCGCGGAATTATTTGTCTAGTGATATCATTCCAGTTCAGCAACCCATCGGCAAAGCGAAGGAGTACATAGGAGCAAGAGATTTATGGGAGAACGAAGCTGATGCTAACGCGCGAACAGAATTATTAGAGGCTTTAGCTGAACGGGACGAAGAGCTGTTGGAGAAGTATATGTCAGGTAGTCCTATTGATTTGTCTAAATGGAAAAAATATATGAAAACAGCCGCCTCATCAGGTCGCCTTTTTCCAATGGTATATGGCGTCGCCGCCAAGGGGCTTGGGATTACTGCCTTGCTGGATGCGATGGTTGAGTATTTTCCGCGCGCTGGTGGGAATGTGGAGGGTCCGGTGTCAGGCATCGTGTACAATATTCAGCGTGATAAAAGTATGGGACGGATGGCGTTTGTCCGTCTTTATGAAGGGACAATTCGTAACCGCGATACGCTGTTGAATTATACGCAGGATATTCAGGGAAAAGTGACTCAGATCCGCAAGGTCGAAGGTGGTCGGACCGAGGATGTCGGAGCGCTTGAAGCGGGAGATATTGCTGTTATCTATGGTCTTTCCGGGGTGCGCATCGGAGATGTGCTCGGCCATCCGGGGGCCATTCCGGAGGAGGCGAAGCTGGCTGTACCGCTGCTAACGGTGCGTGTATTCTGGGAACCAGATATGGATGACCATAAGGTTATCGGAGCGCTGCAGGAGCTGGCGGATGAAGATCCGCTTTTGGATGCACAGTGGCTGCAGGATGAGCGGGAGCTACATATCAAAGTAATGGGACCGATTCAGCTGGAGATTCTGAACAGTGTTCTGGAGGAGCGATATGCGCTGAAGGTTACTTTCGGTCAGCCTTCTGTCATATATAAAGAAACGCCAGCCCGTGCCGGGGAAGGTTTTATCGCTTACACGATGCCGAAACCGTGCTGGGCGATTCTACGCTTTCAGATTGAGCCTGGACCTCCGGGCAGTGGTTTAGTCTATGATTCGATAGTGCGGAGTTCCGATCTGCTGCCGCAATACCAGAGCGAAACCGCACGCCGTGTACCGGAAGCTCTACAACAGGGCTTGTACGGCTGGGAGGTTACCGACCTTAAAGTGACCTTGATCGAGGGACAGCATCATGTATGGCATACCCATCCGCTGGATTTTGCTGTGGCAACTCCGATGGGAATTATGGACGGACTCGCTCGGGTAGGCACTAAGCTTTTGGAGCCGATTCTGCAGGTTCGAATCGTGGTCCCTGAGGAGAATGGTGGACGGGTGATGAACGACCTCGTGCAGATGCGTGGCACGTTCGAGCCTCCCATGCTGCAAGGCGAACGGATGATCATCGAAGGACGTCTGCCGCTGGCAACGTCGCTTGATTATCCCGTCAGCTTAAGCTCCTACACGAAGGGGCGCAGCACGTTTACTTCTTTTTTTGCCGGCTATGAAGAATGCCCGCCAGACGTATCTGCTGAGCGCACCCGCCGGGGCGTGAACCCACTTGATCAGGCGAAATATATATTAAGCGTGCGAAAGGCACTGCAAGGGTAAATTGAGGTAGAATGGCGCTGACGGGAAATAAAAAACTAGGGAGAGTGCCGGGATGTTAGTACTAAGATATACTCAGAAATTATTAAAAGATATGAAAGTAGCTCCAGTAGAAGTAGAAGACATCTCCTCATTTTTCAGTTGGCATGTGAATATTATGCAGCTCAGAAAAAAACATATTTTATTTGTACATGATGCAAGCCAGTTATGTATAGTATTGGATGGAATAAGAAGTGGTCAAGCTGATAAATTGGTTGAAAAGTTCAGAATAGAACTTAAGGAGTATTTATTGCAGGAGGGTTTTAAGAAGCAGCTCATAAATCAGTATTTATTAGAGGCCGGAGAAATCACTATATCCCGTACAAATAATAAAAGTGTACTTGGAACAATGAATGAAATAACACTATACAATTCGGTAGCTCAAAGTGATTTCAGCAGCTTGCTTGAGAGGAATAAGTGGTTGAACACTATTATATATAAACCTATTGATTATAAAAAGCCCATTAATGTCTTTAGAGAATCCTTAAATAGTTACTATTCATAAGCAAGTACTTGTCAATCTTGGACTAGCTGAAGCTTTTATCGGAAATCTGAGGGGGAAATAAATTGAGGATTAGAGAAGCAACAGCCGGTGATATAGACGGGATCGCTTTTGTCCACGCTGCGAGTTGGAAAACCACGTACAAAGGGCTAATTTCGGACGAGTTTCTCGATAAAATCACCATGGAAGCAAGAAGGAAGCTCTGGATTCGGAATTTTGAAAACCCCAATAAAGACGAGGTTATGTATGTGGCTGAAGATGGGGCTGGGACGATTATTGGTTTTGCAAATGGTGGAGCGCGAAGAGGGTCAGATCTCTCAGATCTCTATGATGCGGAGCTATATGCACTCTATTTGCTTAAGGAACAGCAAGGAAAGGGTCTTGGAAGGCAACTCATAAGAAGCGTAGCACAGAATTTATTGGAGGAAAATTATAGCTCGTTCATGACTTGGGTGGTAACAGGAAATCCCGCGATTCATTTCTATCACAAAGTGGGTGGGCAATCTGTTGCGACAAAAGAAGTGAAGATTGGGAATGAGGTCGTCGAAGAGATCATGATCGGATGGAGGGATATTGGGGTTGTTGGGGATTAAGAGCTAAGGGAAGCGACGTGCAGAAGCTTTTAACTGTATTTTGTACAACTATAATCCTGCAAATAACCCGCCAAAGGATATAACTGTATTTCGTACACCTATTTTTGTGATTTATTACTCTATGGGCACATTTTCTAGTTTTTAAGTGTACAGAATACAATTAAAGTCTTGATGATCCCATTGGGATATGGAATAAGTGTATGAAATGCAGTTATTTTACGAGTTCATAAAGCTATGCTGGCCTTGTTCCACTTGCCCATAATCTGCTGTAGCAAGCCACCGCAAACCGGAGTATCGTTGCTGCAACCGCCTATTCCCCCTCAAACTCAGCCTTCTTCCGCGCCCGAAAACGCCGCACCTTCATAAGATTGCCACAGGCTTTGTCATCGCAGTACCGCTTGGAGCGGTTGCGTGTATCATCGTAATAGACCCAGAGGCAATCGGAATTCTCGCAGATGCGGAATCTGTTGGGTTCTTTTTCAAGCAATGCCTCGGCAAAAGACGCCGCAATCTCCGCCATCACCTGCTCCCAACCGCTATGGAGTGGCAACAGCTTCATTTCCGCTTGCTCGTCGCTTTTCCATACAATTCGCCGTGTAACAGGACCCTTGTCCATATAGACATTGAGCTGTTCCAGCATTACTCCATACACCGCATTTCCTTGCACAATAGCCTGTACCCAGTTCCATAGTAGAGAGCGAAGCTCTTTAAGCTGCGCCATTTCTATCGTGTTCGGCATCTGTGTTTCTAAAAGAGAATACTCCTTCAGCCATTTAAAAACCCATTCTTCTTCATCGAGCCTGTCCCGGTCTTTATTCTTATCTCCTGTTCGCCAATCCCGCCAGTAGCTGTTAATGAAATCCTCCCACAACACGGTCTGTTCATCCTTTCCGATTCAACGCTCATTACAAATCATTGTAACAGTTAAAAATAAGTTTAGCTAGTTACTTGAATGCAATCTGGAAATATGCTACATTTCTTTTGTAACCACTATATTATGGTTTAAGTCGTTACATACTAGTTGGCTTTGAAGTAGTTCTTTTTGAAGCTACACCATGAAGTTTATGTTTACACAAATTTTTAGGAGGTTGAACATGCAAAATAAAATCAGTGAGGTCTTGCTCCAAAATTGGGATTATTGCATGGATATCGAGGATTGGGCTCCGCCGCTTAGCGATGCGCTGGAAGGTGTGGATAGCAAACAGGCTCTCTGGAAGCCAGAGGGTGGGGCGGCCAATTCTATCTGGGAAACGGTTAACCATCTAACTTATTATAAGGTGCGTTTGCTGCGAAAGCTAAAAGGGTTGCCCAAACAACCCGATGCTGAAAGCAACGATGATACCTTTACTGTAACAGCTGAAGGAGAAGAAGCATGGGCGAAAGCCGTTGCAGACCTGAAGGACGTGCATGCTGCTCTTAGAGAAATCATTGAAGCGCTGGAAGAAGGCGCGTATGATTGGGGCGGTTCGGGTCATGCGCCAGGGGAAGAGGTAATGAGCCTTATCCTACACGATTCTTACCATACTGGACAAATTATTATGCTGCGTAAATTGCAGGGTTCTTGGGTGTCCAACCGTAGTTTTAATTAGAACCTCCACATTTAAAAATACAAGCCGTACACTGCTATTCCGGTATACCCGGGTCAGCGGAGGTATGGCTTTTTTTGTGCAACTCTGGTAGGCACGAGTATATATTCTATATTGTTTTTTTTGGTTGATTTGGATAAATTAAAACGCGATATGGATATGGGCTCAGAAACTAATCACTGATATCATATAATCCAAAGGCTGAATTAACAAATAACTAGAGCTGTAGATGATTCCTGAAGATTCAAGGGTCATCTTTTTTGATGAGGAATCAAAGACTATCAGGCGGAAGGGAGTGTAAAGATTGACGAGGTTTGGACAGTTAAACACATTGCGTAATCAAATTTTCCTGGGTTTCATGTTTGTCATGGTCATCGTACTCGCCACGGTTGGTTTTTTTATGTACGGGCAAGTTTCGGTTCTATTACGCAATAGTGCGGAGAAGCACATTGAACAGACTGCAGTTCAGGCAACGGGCAAATTGGATGTACTGATCCGGCAGATTAACACGTTGACGGCGCAAGTGGCAACCAACGCCTCCATTCAGCGATTGCTCGCCCAAGAGGCTGAAGGAAAGCCGATCAGCTTCGCCGAACGTCAAACCATCCAGCAGGAAGTACGTAAATATGAGGCGTATGCGACAGGGATTCGTTCCATTGAGCTGTATGCAGGTGATTATCAGAAATTACTTTCTGTTGATGACGCCAGCCTGAACAATCGAGTATCAGAAGAATGGATCAGCCGGGTGGACGAGGGCAAAGGACGTCTCGTATGGTTTGGACTTGACCCGCGGAATTCGGATATCGTCATCGCGATTCGTAATATTAGACTGATTGATCATTCATTCACGAAAGCTGGCTATATTATGGTTCAAATTGAGAAAAGTTACTTCCAGCTTACAGATGAGGTGGACAGATCACAGGCGGAAACGCGTGAATTAATGAGATTATTTGATGAAGCGGGACGGCAAATTTCTTCCGATTTTTCCGTAAATGTTAATGCAAATAAGATACTGGATCATGGAGGAGAAAAGGTTGAGGTTGGCGGAGAAGACTACATTGTGATTCAGAAGCAGTCCAAGGCAACAGGTTGGAGGCTAGTAATCCTCACTCCAGTTGACTATACGACAGAGGGGATATCTGTCCTTCGTACAGCGATCATCGTATCCGGTGTTGTTGGCAGTTTATTGTTTCTCATCTTTACTTTTATTTTATCCACGATGATTACACGTCCCATACTGAATTTGATTAAAGTGATGCGCGGTTCACGATTTGGAACCTTGAAACCGATTTCAGTCACTTCTACCACCATGGAGATCAATGAGCTCAATAATACTTATAACCAGATGGTTCACTCTCTGAATGAACTAATTGAAGTCGTCTATCAGAAGGAGATTGTCCAGAGTCGCACAGAATTAAAGGCACTTCAGGCTCAAATCAATCCGCACTTTCTATTTAACACATTAGAAGCATTCTACTGGGCCCTCGATGAAAAAGGTGAGGAGGAATTAGCTCAAATTGTGGTTGATATGTCGGGGCTTTTTCGTTATGTCATCAATCGAACTGATGATGATGAATGGGTGACTATCGGCGATGAGCTCGACCATGCCGAAAGATATTTGAAGATTATGGAGATGCGTATGCTCGACAGGTTATCCTGGCGGATTGAGTCAGATGAAGCTTGCCGAAGTGTTCCGCTACCGAAGCTGTTAATCCAGCCTCTTGTCGAAAATGCGATTCTTCATGGCGTAGAGCAAAGGGTTGGACCGGGGACAGTCATGCTAATTGTCAGACCCTCAAGTCGTCCGGGATATACATTGGTTACGGTAACTGACGATGGTCCAGGGATGGATGCAGCAAAGATATCGTCTATCTATCAGACCATGGAGAAGGGGAGTATGAGGTCTTCCAAAGGGACCGGGATTGGTATTGCTAATATAGAGCGGAGACTGAAACTCAGTTACGTAGACAATACGGACGGGCTTGAAATACGAAGTGAAGAAGGTTATGGAACTAGCATTTCTTTTGAAATACCGAATGAACCTGGAGAGGGGAAAAACACGTGAAAACTATACTCATCGTGGATGATGAACCGAGAACAAGAGAAGGGGTTCGTAAAACATTAGAAGTCTGGTCCTCCGGTCAATATCGCATCGAAACCGCAGCAAGCGGTGTTGAAGCACTGGCATGGCTGCAAAATAACGAAGTTAATCTGCTTATTACCGATGTGCGCATGCCTGAGATTGGAGGGCTAGAATTAGTTGAAAAGCTGAACGAAATGCCTCATCCTCCAGTGGTTATTGTGATCTCTGGCCATCCTGAA
Source organism: Paenibacillus sp. FSL H7-0716 (assembly GCF_038002705.1). Taxonomy (NCBI): domain Bacteria; kingdom Bacillati; phylum Bacillota; class Bacilli; order Caryophanales; family Paenibacillaceae; genus Paenibacillus; species Paenibacillus sp. FSL H7-0716. The sequence continues at coordinate 95,389 of NZ_JBBODA010000013.1, read as the reverse complement.
TTTGACTATGCAAAGAAAGCCTTGCAGTTTGGTGTGGTTGAATATTTACTGAAGCCACTCGACAAAACGAAGCTGGTCCGAGCAGTGGAATTAGCACTGAAACGCAAGGAGGATATTTATCGAATCGAACGAATGGAGAAGCTGATCGATCCCAAGCTTATGGAAACGGTACAGCAGGAGAAAGTGTATAGCACCCAAGTGCGGGAGGCACTCCAATACTTAGACGAACATCTTCACGAATCGATATCCATGCGTGATATAGCGGAGCAATTACACATGAATGCCAGCTATTTCAGCGTCCTTTTCAAAGAGCAGACGGGACTGACTTACAGTGAGTATGTAACGAGAAGGAGAATACAACGAGCCAAAGAACTACTGGTTAGCACACGGCTGTCCATTGCTGAAATCGCGGAACAAGTAGGCTATCAAACGGCCAAATATTTTGTGAAAGTATTCCGTGCACTCGAAAATGTTAGTCCAGGGCAATACCGGCAGAACGTCATGTCCACGGAGGAAAGAATCCAATAATAGTGGTATTAGTCCCAATCCTTATGACCTTACGACAGCATGGGATCCAAGCTACAATTTAGTTAAGCGGTTACAAGGCCGCTAGACAACAATAGAAAAGGGGTTGTAAGCGTGCGCAATAAAAAATGGACAATATTGTTCTTAACGATGTGCCTCGTTCTTGTCACAGCTGGTTGTGGTCAAAAAGATAACAATGCAGGTGAATCTAAAGGTAGTGCAAATGGGGGAAGCGACAAAGTCACCGTTAACTTCATGCATTTATGGCCAGAAGGTGTTTCTGCCGGGCAAAATAAAATTGTTAATCAAATCATTAAAGAATATCAAACAGAGCATCCCAATGTTGTGATCAAGCAAGAGGTTCTGGACAACGAGCAATACAAAAATAAGTTGAAGGTATTGTCTGCTTCTAACGAATTGCCAGACGTTGGGGTAACTTGGGCCGCTGGCTTTTTGCAGCCTTACGTTGAAGGAAATCTCTTCGCTCCTGTAGATGACTTGTTGAATGGTGAATTAAAAGACAAGTTCGTCGCAGGAACTACAGAAGCTTATGCTATTAACGATAAAACGTATGCGCTTCCACTTGAGTTTAACATTGCACCTATCTACTACAATAAAGCTATTTTTGAAAAATATAATCTTGAGGTCCCACAAACCTACGATCAGTTTAAGCAAGTTGTAAAAACACTATCTGAAGGGGGCATTGCACCGATTGCTCTCGGCAATAAGGATCGCTGGACAGGATCGCTTTGGTATATGTATCTGGCTGATCGGATCGCAGGCCAACAGGCACTTGCAGGTGCGATCAGTGGTTCAGGATCATTTATGGATGAAGGATTAGTAAAGGCGGCTTCTGAGGTTCAATCACTTGTTGACAGCAATGCATTTGTTAAGGGATTCAACGGTTTATCAAATGAAGAGGCAAAATCAGAGTTCGTAAATGGCAAGGCAGCAATGTACATGATGGGATCATGGGATCTGCCAAACTTCACAACGAATGAAGAAATTCCACTGGAATTCCGTAATAGTGTTGGTTTCTTCAAATTCCCGACAGTTGAAGGCGGGAAGGGAGACATTAACAGCTGGGTAGGTGGACCAGGTGTAGGATTATTTGTTGCTGAGAACTCTGAGGTAAAAGAAGAAGCAAAATTATTCGTCGAGTATTTCGTGTCCAAATGGGGAGAGCAATCCGTAACTGGAGCAGGCGTTATTCCAGCTACGAAGGTGGACACCGCCACACTGGACCTACCACAGCTATACATCGATTTGTTTAACGAAATGAACAAAGCAAGCAGTATCACATTATTCGCAGATGTTCAAATGCGTGCCAATGCAGCAGAAACGCATCTGAATATGATCCAGGCTCTTTTTGGCAAAGCGGTGACGCCAGAGAAGTATTCCGAGGAGCATGACGCAGCCATCTCCAAAGGCAACTAAAGCTTCGACAACTAGGTGAAGGGGACAATTAGCTTATCCGGCAGCGTGATGCCGGATAAGCCTTTCCTCAAACGGTTTATGAAGGAAAGGAGTCGGACACTTTGGATAAAGTGATGTCTAACAAAAAAATAATCGCGTTATACGTATTTCCCGCCTTGGTCCTCATTCTGGCTATTGTATATATTCCGATTGTTCTAACGGGTTATTACGGACTGAATAAATGGAATGGCATAGGTGCTCTGACTTTTATCGGATTTGATAACTATAAAGCTTTGCTAACAGACCAAACCTTCTGGAATAGTGCTTGGCATTCTCTGCAGTTAGCGTTGTTTTCTACCCTAAGTCTCATTATTTATTTGGCAATTGCTATGGTATTAGCCGCCCGGATCAAGGGAGCTAACTTGTTTCGCAAAATATATCTGATTCCGATGCTGCTATCGTCCGTTGCGATTGCGCAGCTTTGGCTAAGAATTTATCATCCGACGAACGGAATTGTGAACAGCTTATTAGTATCCATTGGTTTTGCTAATCCTCCTGCATGGCTTGCAGAGCCTACATTAGTTTTGTTTGCTTTATTTATTCCCATTCTGTGGCAATATGCTGGTTTCTATATTCTGATCTATTACGCAGCACTCAAGAATATCCCGACCTCTCTGGAAGAGGCGGCAAAGATTGATGGAGCCTCTGCCCTACAAATCGCTTGGAAAATTAAGCTTCCACTCGCAATGGAAGTCATTAAAGTTACAATTGTTCTGGCCGTTGTAGGTTCTCTGAAGTATTTTGACTTAATCTTTGTTATGACGGATGGAGGTCCTAATGGCTCTAGTGAAGTGATGGCGTCTTATATGTATCATCAGGCTTTTCGGGCTTATGATTTTGGCTACGGGAGCGCAATTGGATTCTTCCTGCTCGTCATCTGTCTCGTCATTACTTGGGTCATTCGCAAATTAACTGCTACGAAAGATTCGATCCAATACTCATAAGGAGGGGCGCTTCATGATGTCTGGAACTGCAGGAAGGCTAGAAATCGGGCCAAAGCCAGGCGGCGCAGGTGCGGAGATCACACGTAAATTAGGCTACTCATTGCTATATATCGTGTTGATTGCCGTTGCTGCTCTGCAATTGTTTCCGCTTGTATGGCTGCTGTTTTTCTCATTAAAAAATAATCAGGAAGTGTTCAACCTTCCTGCTCTATCGTTGCCGATGAATCCTCATTGGGAGAATTACGCGAAGGTCTGGAATGTAGGGAACATCAACGTGTATTTCTTCAACAGCGTATGGATTACCATCGCGGCTACGGTGTTAACGGTTATCTTCGGGAGCTTGGTTACGTATGCAGTTACCAGGATGAAATGGAAGGGAAGCTCGTTCGTACTGGGATTGTTTATGGTAGCGATGATGATTCCTGTTCACTCCACGCTTATTCCGTTATTTAGTATATTCAATAAGATTGGCTTAACGGATCACCCTTTGTCACTTATTTTGTCTTATGTCGCTTTTAACATGCCGATAACGATTATGATTTTGCTGGGTTTCTATTACGCACTGCCACGCGAAGTGGAAGAGGCTGCAGTAATTGATGGTTGTTCCGTGAACAGAATGTTTTTTAGAATTATACTTCCTATGACAAGCTCGGTGATCGCGACTACAGCCATTATTAATATGATCTATAACTGGAACGAATTTATTTTTGTAAACACATTTATTAGTTCTGATTCTTACAAGACGCTGACCGTGGGGGTGCAAAACTTCATTGGTCAATATACGACGGATTGGGGTGCGATCGGGGCAACGCTTATGATCAGTATTTTGCCTATCCTGATTACATTCCTGTTCCTCAGTAACCGTATCGTTGAGGGAATTGCCGCAGGTTCGGTTAAAGGGTAAGTAGAAAGAAGACCTGAATTTCTCAGCTCGAAAAGCTGAAGAGAATTCCGGTCTTTTTTTTGATCCAATCTAGAATTTTGATTCAATCCTGAAAGCCCCGGGTTAATGGAGGCTATCAAAGATGAACATTCGAAAGGAGAGATTGCTGATGGAACCGGGCTATAAGGATAGAAGTGTTGAAGTGGAGCATAGGGAGGTACAACGGAAATCGGATTCCAGCGTTGTCGCATCTACCTTTATTAAATATGCTGCTTACATTATTATATTTTTTGGTTTCCTGTTCTTTTTGGTTAAATATGTATTTCCTAAGTTTTAATAAGAATTGATTCTTAAGGCGGAGTTTTATTGTTTCTCTGCGATGATCTTTTTTATTACTGCTATAGTTTCTGGTGCAGCATTCTCCAGCATAAACTCAACTGCAGCGAACTGCCGCATAACGTACCTGTGCTCAAGCTTCTCTAAAGGGTTGAAGAAGTCTTCCGGATAATCGATAATCTCCAGATCCCGCTCCGTGACCTGTCCTATGTATTCAAAGGCGTATTCGAATGTACCTTCCGAAAGATATAAATCGACGACTTCTTCAATTCGCTTGCGATCAATATGATCCACAACAGTTAGATAATTAGGTGCACTCCAGTAGGCCCCATTTAGACAAGCACTATTTTGGATGTATTCTTGTCGGATCGCTTCGATGTTCTTGAAGGTGTAGAAATCCGATGCCCAGCGGGAGCGGTCAGGGAATGTGACTATGACATAGAGATTATTATTGTCCTCTTCCTCAGTCTCACTTTCCGGAGAAAGCTGTATATGTCTTGTTCTACTTATCATGATTATAAGTCCCCCCTTTCTTAACAAAAACGGATACCGTCTTTTTAAAAGACGATATCCGTTGCTTTAAAGATGTCCTAGATCTTAATCATCCGAGGCTATAACTTCATCTCATTACTCGATTCCGCAGAATTACGATAAAAGAACCAGCACTCATTCAGCAGCTTGATCTGACGGCGGTCTTTTTTGTAATAGGCTTTCATTAGCTGATGGCAGAGCCACTGTGGCAAGCGAATCCCTCCTCTAACAACTTACGTAAGTTAGAATATGGAGAAATAAGCCTAAAGGTGCGGATTACAGTAGGCTTTCTGCTTCCTCTTCGTACCACTGCTCCAATTGAGCCTGTAGCGCTCGTATCTCAGTAAGCAGGGAGATCAGTGGGTAGTTCTTCTGCTCCTGAACAGAGGCGAAGGCTTGTTCCAATCTATTGATATAATCCAGACCGGACTCCAGGGAGTAATCCTCACGTAACAGATCCAGCGAGTCACACTCGGCGATGGCTAAGGGCAGATCCGGAACATTATCGGCTGTTAGCTTGTCGATTTCTTTGTTCAGGCGTAAATTGAGCGCACTTAGTTGATACGCATATTCCTCCGGCATTTCCACGAATTGTAATTCTTGATTTTGCTGCAAAATTACATACCGCATTTTCGGCATTGTTCATTCTCCCTCCGTACTTGTCTTCCTTCTTGACAGTTTAGCCTATGCACAAGTTACAATTCAAGTAGAGATCTTATTTCCCGTGGAAAGGACTTGTGATAGAACGCTATGGAAACTATGAGCAACGAAGAGCTGCAGCTTTGGATTGAGCAGGTATCACGGGACAGCTTTGGCGTGCCGTTTAGACACAAGGCGAGCTTTAACAGCCGGTTGTCCTCAACGGGCGGCCGATATTTTACCAAAAGCCATAATATAGAGATTAATCCCCATCAGCTTGCCATGTTTGGCAGAGAAGAGACGGAGCGGATTATAAAGCATGAGCTCTGCCATTACCATTTGCATTTGGCTAAGCGAGGGTATATGCATCGTGACGCTGATTTCAAAAGCCTGCTGGCGCAAGTCAGCGGAAGCCGCTACTGTCAGACACTGCCGGGTGCAAAAGCTCGGAAGTCGCTGCCCTATCGATATAAGCTTGTATGCAGTGCCTGTGCCATGGAGTATCCGCGTAAGCGAAAAGTAGACCCTAAGCGTTATCGCTGCGGTAAATGTTCGGGCAAGTTGAAGCTGTTTATTTTATAACCAAACCTAATAATCCGACAAAAGAAACAGCTTGCTGAGGCGAAATGATGCATCCTTCTAAATCTTTGATATCCACGATCAAGCCACTGAACTCGCAGTCACTAAGGTCAATCCCATTAAGCTTTGATCCTGACAATGTGGCTTGATCCATATTACACTCGCTGAAGCTGATTTTTTGGAAATTTGACTGATAATAGTCGGAACTCATTAATGAACTGCTCTCAAAAGCAACCTGCTTCAGATTAGCGAATCGAAACGTAGCAAAATCCCCGATACAATCTACTACCCGAACATTCTGGAATCTGCCTCTTGTAAAGTCTGTGCCAATGAGCTTGCAGTTTCTAAATTCAGTTCGATGAATAATGCCATTCGTAAAATCCACATTAGATAGATCACAGCGATCAAAAATCACGTCCATAAGCTCTATCCCAGTTAGGGAGCACTCCGTAATCGTTACATTTTTAAAAATCACGCGATCAAAGCTGACCTTATTAGCCTCTTGATTATCAATAACCGTATCGCTGATGCTGCAACAGCTGAATTCGTCTTTGGTTTGCAGCGAATATATTTGCTCAGGAAGAAGAGAGTCTGGATCTGCTATTTTTGGCGAGTCAATTTTGAAATTCATATGTACCTCCGTTTGTTTACTCCTTGCGGGTAGCTAAAACTAACTATCATCGCGTTAAACCGATTTGTCAATCTTCATAAAGGTTGTAGGGATTGGATATCCGTACAAATACACCTTTTTCTGGATAAAATCGCACATCGTTTTGTAAGCGTTCCCAAACTAATATGAAAAGGAAGTCCATATTAATTAGAGGGGGCACATGTATGAAACGAATCAGGTCCGCAATGGCGGGTCTGCTCGCGCTGCTGCTGATTTTTTCAAGCTTGCCTGTAATGGGAACCGGTAGTGGTTCCGTGGGAGCAGAAGGGGTTGGAGGAACAGGCGCTGAGCAAATTCCATCAGGTACGGTACTCATCAAGAATAAGTGGAAAAACAACTTTTTATACGAGACATCCGCAGGAATCGTGCGTTATGGCATGACCAATCCAGCCGATGCTTCAGCGCATTGGACGGTTGAGACGGTGAACGGGCTGTCACGAATCAAGAATGTGAAGACAGGCCATTACATTACAATGGCTGGTAACAACGGCAAAGAGGATTCACTTAAGGCGGCAGAACACCAAGGTTCAGGAAGTGTTGCGGATCAGTGGCTGATCGATACTTCCAATCGCAATGGATACATGATCATCCGAAGTGCGACTGTGCCAGAGGGGAAGTTGGTTATCCACGAGGAGAATCAGCTTGGTTATGCGCAAGTAAGCTCGGATATTAATGTTACGTTTGAGAGTCCGCAGTGGGCTTTTATAGATCCAAATGCAGCACCTGTACGGCTAGAGAGTCGTCTCCGCCCCGGTCAGGTAATGTATGAAAGTGAAGGGAATGTTCTTTACGGTAAACAGCCTGTCAGCAATGAAGCGGCCCAGTGGTATCTTGAATCAGGGACGGATGACGGAACAGTAATGATTCGCAACCGTGCGACAGGTCATTATATTAAACAAAATGAAGTGACCTGGGCGGGGGTTTTTTCGCAGGAAGTCGATTTGGATCACGTGAAGCTAAGTGAATGGGTCCAAGAGCATGCACCAGGCCTTGATGGAACGGGCTTCATTACCCTTCGTAACAGTGGTTTAACTGAAGAGGGGAGTCCATTATGGCTAAATCCACAATTCAGCGATGACAATAATGTGCGATCTAACAGCTGGCCGGGTTCAGCCTCTAATCCAAGCGCGCAGTGGAGAATCGTGCCTATTTCCGAATTACAGCCTGTACGTCTGGCAACTTATACGGATGCACAAGTGGCTACAGATTTTTTATATGAATCCGCAAACGGCGAGCTTAAGCATGGAATTATTGCGCCAGATGCCGCTAACATCTCTGACTATCTATGGTATATAGAAGATTATGACGGCAATAAGCGTATCCGTAATGCGGCAACCGATCATTATGTTTCTTATAGTGAAGGTACTGCCAAGGCCTTGCAGATTAGCGGAAGTCAGCCATCGGATCAATGGATTTTTAATGATTCCGATGATTATGATGATTACCAGACGCTTCAGAATCTCGAAAGCACAGGCATTTATTTGTCTACATTGGGTGGAGAACAGGCTGGTGCGATTGGGGATGCGACTTCTTTGAGCGCTCAGTGGCAGCTTTTAGATCCTAACACACCGACTGAAGGCACAGTGCCATATTACCGGATTCAGAATGGCTGGAAGTCATTTTATTGGTATGAGAGTGTTGAGGGTCTTTTAAAATATGGAAATATGCAAAAGGACGGCTCCGATCAGTGGCTCGTGGAGAAATATAACGGCCGCAAGCTGTTCAAAAACAAGAAAACAGGCCATTACTTGAACACGATGAATATGCCAAATGGGCACCTTCAAGTCACAGAGCTTCCAGACAGAAATCATGTGGAACGAGAATACATCTGGACAGGCAAAAATGTTGGGAACAACACCTACGTAATCAGTAGTGTTCTCGACAAGGAACCTAATAAGATCCCCGAGAAGTATATTTCACTTCAAAACCTCACTAAATATGCTGAGTACGGAGTGATCAATCCCGGTTGGGGCAGTCCGCAGTGGAGATTTGTTCCGGTCACCGAGAAAAAACAAGACTTGTTCCGTTTTCAGCTAGATGCTGTAAATGGAGAGGATCAATATCTTAAGGATGGTCCTTTGCTGACTTTTCCAGCCGCACTAGAGGAATTGCCAGAATCCAAGACGGTTACTGAAGCAGTCTATGCTGATCAGGACTCTGCACACTCTAACGAAAGTCTTGCACCTCTAGCAGTTGCCAACGAGGATGTAACAGTAGGCCAGGCTACTTATGGTCCACTTGATTTGAATGACGATTCCTTCGTCTGGCAGTTGCAAGAAATAGCCGGCAGCAATGGATCGGTGAAGATAAAAAATAAAGGCACTGGACGTTATCTCTCCCTTGAGCATATAGGTGGGGCTGTAGATGAGATTGATCCTAAAGTTAGCGTTCAGACTTTGCAAACAGTGTACGATGTATGGGCCAGCATTAAGTGGAAGGTTGATATGAAGGCGTCCGGTGTGACTACCATTATGAGCTCATGGGCTGGTCACTATATCTATGGTGCGCCTGATGGTAACGGCAACCCGATTCTCCGAATCAGTAAAGCTGCAGATACAGCGGAAAAAAGCAGTGCACATTTTACTGCTGAAGCGGTTGAAGCGATTGCTCCGCCACTGCCTGATTACTCTGTAAGATTCAAGAATGCAAGCAGCGGAGAGTATTTATACGAAAATGAGCATGGGGTTGTTCTGTACGGGCAACCGTCAGCAGACAATGGATTTTCGCACTGGAATGTAACTGTGCAGGAGGGTAAACAGACGATTACCAACCGGGCAACAGGTCATTTTTTAACGCTGAATGGTGATTATTCATATTTGGAGAGCAGTAGTACAGAACCTGCTGTAGACGGAGCCTCTGCCTGGGAAGTAAGCTTGGCTTCCGATTATACACATTACACCATTCGTAGTCTCTTTGGAGAATACGATGATGAATTAATAAACATTGCCAATAAGACAGGATATGCTGAACGTGCGCTATTGCTAGAAAGTGAGGGTACGGCACTATGGACACTTGAGGCGGCTCCACAGGAGTTTACTACTCCATCTGGAGAACTGCGCAATAACAATACAACAACTCCAGTTCAAAATGATACCAACATCATAACCATTGTACCGAAAGGCATGGCTGGTAAAGTATTGGCCGAAAAAGAGGGGGCTGTCCTATATGCAGATGCTTCCGATATGGCGGCTCAATCCCAGTGGCTGGTTCAGGAGATAAACGGACGCAAACGGATTATGAATGTTCAGACACAACATTATCTTTCGCTCAATGAATCGGGCCAAGTGGTCTTGTTAGCTGCTGGAGATACAGAAAGATCCCAATGGAAGCTGGAAGAGAAGTTAGGTTATACTCTTCTGCTAAATGCGAATGGAACAGGTCTTCTTACTCACAGCACATCGGCTGTTCAGCTTGGTTCTGCTACAAATGGAACGGATAGTGAGCTCTGGAGTTTCTTACCTATCCCTAGTGATGCAATTTATGCAGGAGGAGAAGCATTCAAAGGGGAGCGTATTATACGGTTTGCAGTCAACGCCCAGCAGACCGGAGAATACGATGCTGTTATTCGATACAAAAATACCACTGCTGCCGCAACGGATCTGGCACTAGAGGTGAATGGATTAATCGAAGGGGGCAAGGTTAGTCTTGGCAAGTCTGCCTCTTGGAAGACTGTACAGGTAAAATTGCAGCTTCGTGCAGGCATCAACACGGTTTCTCTAAGTAGTGACAACGTGGATTGGAGTAAAGTAACCCTTGATAGCCTGACCGTAAAAAACAGCGTAAACAAAACATACCGTGGAGCAACGGTTCCATATATCAGCTATGAAGCTGAGGATGCGGCAACAAACGGAACGCTGATTGGCTCGTCGCGAAAATATCTCAGCATGGCTTCCGAGGCTTCTGGAAGACAAGCGGTGGCCTTGAAGAATACGGGAGATTATCTAGAGTTCAAGCTTGCAGAATCAGCTAACTCCATCGTTCTTCGATATTCTATTCCTGATAGTCCAGATGGGGCTGGTGCGGAAGAAACCTTGACTCTATATGTAGATGGAGTTAAGAAGCAGCTTAAGCTGACATCCAAATATGCTTGGGAATATGGCAGCTACCCATGGTCAAATGACCCTCGCCAAGGCAGTGGACACCGCTTCTTTGACGAAATCCATGCTCTGATCGGCGATGCTCCTGCCGGAGCAACTATTCGCTTAGAGAAGGGAACAGGAGACAACGCAGCTTCTTACGTCATTGACCTGGTAGATATGGAGCAGGTTGCCCCTGAGTTGGCTCGCCCGGACGGATTTATTTCCGTAACGGATTTTGGAGCGGCAGCGAATGATGAGGGAGATGATACCGCAGCCTTCAAGGCAGCCCTTGCCGAAGCGAATGCGACAGGTAAAGGTGTGTGGTTCCCGGCGGGTACCTTTAATGTCGGTGAGGGTCTGCTGGATCTGGATACCGCTGAAATACGTGGTGCCGGCATGTGGTATACGGTTCTGAATGGAGCTAAGTTTTATGGTCACGGCGGTAAGGTTGGTGTTTACGATCTGATGATTGAAGGCGGCATTAACGAACGGGATGATGAAGCGATCACCAACGCTTTCCATGGTGCTTTTGGCCAAGGTTCGATTATACAGAACGTTTGGATAGAACATACCAAAGCAGGCTTGTGGTTAACTCAGCCGATGGGTGAAAAGGCGCGTACGAATGGTCTGTACATGGCAGGTCTGCGGATCCGCAATCTTATGGCAGACGGGATTAACTTTGCCGTAGGGACTGGCAACAGCATGATGGAACAAAGTGACATCCGCTATCCAGGGGATGATGGAATCGCAATGTGGTCGTTTACAGACGGCAAGTTGACGGATGTGAATGGTACGGAACGTACACCGAGCTATAACAACACGGCACGTTTTAATACGGTATCCTTGCCTTGGTTAGCGGATAACATTGTAATCTTTGGGGGGAAAGATAACAAAGTCCAGGACAACGTGGTAAAAGACACTGTGACTAATGGAGCCGGGATTGCAGTCTCTAGCCGTTTCACCGCCGAGCCATTCCAAGGAACAACGGTTGTGGAGCGAAATACCTTGCTTAGAACTGGCAGTTACGATTCCGGTTACGGCGTGAATCTGGGTGCGTTATGGCTTTATGCTGGTGAGAGTGATCTGAAAGGAAAAGTACTCATTCGCAACAATACGGCACTGGACAGCACTTATTCGGGGTTGATTGCTCAAGGTGATCTAGAGGGAGATACTCTCACTTCCATTGATGGAGTTGTGCTGACGAATAATGTATTAGATGGCGCAGGTACAAGCGGTATAGAAGTTACGAAAAATCTGAAAGGAAGTCTGCTGGTCGACAACATGATTATTCGTGGCGAACGGATGAATCTTCTGACCAATGCCTCTCCTGACCTAAGCATTAAAGAACAAAATCAAGGGATAGCCACAGCCATTAAACCGTTCTCTATCAAACTTGCAGATGGACAGAGCGGTCCTGTGATATTAGAGCAGGGTAAGTCAGCTACGCTTAAGGTACTAGATAAAGTAGGCAGAGATATTACCGCACAAGCTACTCTGAATCTTATGAGCAGTGAGATTGCTACATTTACCAACGACAGTCTTAATGGAATTAAAGCGGGTATCACAGACTTCACGGTAACTGTGGGCAACGAGAAGAGGGTATATACAATTGAGGTGCTATCACCTGGCGGGATAGATCCTGTAGACCCGATCGATCCTGTGGATCCAACAAGTACTCCTAGCCCGACGAGTACTCCTAGTCCAACGAATACTCCAGAACCAACAAGTACTCCTGGTCCAACAGACCCTACTGGGTCAGTGAACCCTGTTCAAACCGGCACACCGACCGTTACACCAGCACCTACGCCAGCAGGTAATCATGATGCGCAGCTAAAAGCTAAGGCGACTGCTGGGCAGGCAGTTATCGAGATATCAGCTAATGGTGACGGCACAGCCCGGTTTAGTGCAGATGCTTTACGTAAGGCGGCGGCACTTAGCCCCAAAGCTGTGCTTGTTATTGAAAGCGGAGGTATGAGCTACCGCTTCCCGTTAGAGCTTGTGGAGAGTGTGCTCAAAGCCGCACAAATGCCCGCAGGCACACTGGAGTTCAATGTAAATTCGCTAAGCGGAAAAGGATTGGAGCAACTGCTTGCCAAGGCTAAGCAGCAAGGCTTTACTGTGCAAGGAACACCGGCTAATATCACTCTAAAGGTAACGGATGGAAAAACCTCTGTAGCAGCAAGCGGGTTCGGCACCACTTATGTAGATCGTACATTTATGCTTAAGGAGGCGCTGGATGCGAAGACAGGTGTAGTCCTTATTTACGATGAACAGACGGGTTCTTTCCGTTATGTACCTGCATTGTTTGAGCCAGTTAATGGGATGACCAAGGTTACTGTTAAGAGCAGTATTGCGAGCGGTGTATTTGTCGCTGCGCTGCACCCTGTGACTTTTGGGGATATTGCTACACATTGGGCGAGAAATGAGATTGAGGGACTTGCCAGCCGACTGATCTTGACCGGACAATCCACAGATACCTTTGCACCTCAGAAATCTGTCAGTCGTGCCGAGTTCGCAGCTATGCTGATTCGATCGTTGGGTCTCGTAGCTGCGAACACGACGAAGACCTTCAGTGATGTGTCCGATTTGTCGTGGTATGCAGCGGATGCCAGAGCTGCTGCAGCCTTAGGACTGATTCAAGGCTATGAGGATGGAACCTTCCGTCCGAACGCCCCTATTACACGGGAGCAAATGGCTGTTATGGCAGCCAGAGCAATGAAGCTGCTGAACCTAGAAGCTGAAGGATATGGAGCAAACGTTGCTACAGATGTTTTCACAGACGCTTCAACTATTTCCTCATGGGCTAAAGAAGCAGTGTCTGACCTGGTTGCAAAAGGTATTATGAAAGGTCAACCATCAGGCAGTTTTGCACCTAGCGGTGATACTAGCCGTGCAGAGGCCGCCGTAATTCTTGTCCGGTTGCTTAAAGCAGCTGAATTATTGAATTAGCTACCGTAGTAGAAGCTACAATATAGCATAAGTAAAAAGACAGCAGAGCAGCGATCTCCTCCGGTTATTGGAGAATCGCTGCTCTGCGTTTTTGACGATGGCTGGCCTGCTATAAAAGCTTATGGGCAAGCAAAAGCTCATTGACTTTGCGTAACCCATTCACTTGCATCAACACCAACACCGACACCAACACCAACACCAACACCAACACCAACACCAACATCGCCGAGCTATCATTGGCTGAGGCTTACGGACCCCAATGACGCTATTGGCAAGTTTTTAGCCTTTTGGGCAGGGTTTCGGACTCAAGTGACGCTATTCGTTCGAAAGAGGCTCATATTTGGTGTTTTTCGTGCCAATAGAGGCAATGGGGTCCGATAGTATGCCAAATATCCGATTATGCTGAGTATAAGGTCAACTGGGTCAGATAGTAGCTTCATATCCGATTCCGATGCAGTCTTACTTCAGTTTTCCCATCGATAGATTGACTCTGTAATTTCCGAACTTCAGCAGTTCGTCGAGAAAGCTATTCAACTCCTCTTGGCTTCCGGTACGAACACGTATCCAGTAGCAGCCTTCTCCACTGACCCTATGTATTTCTTTTATACTATCATGCTGCTTTGCGAATGTCTGAAAGGCTGGGTGAACCGTATTCGAACCCAAAAAAACAGTAATAAAGGCATGAATAGTCTCCCCAACCTTATCCGGATTCCAGCGGACCGTGTAGCCTTCAATCACTCCGGTGTCCATCATTTTGCGAATACGTGCGCCCACAGCCTGACCGGTCATATGCACTTGCTGCCCAATATCTTTGTGACTGATCGTGGAATCTTCAATTAGAAGCTGCAGGATGCGAAAGTCCACATCATCTATAAAATAAGAACTCATTATTATCTAAAATCCTTTCTCTGTGAAAGTAGAACGGGCCAATCTTTTTCCAATCACAATGTATTCTGTTTCAAGGCCCAACTATAATTAATTGTAGCAGAAGATATCTGAAAGAAAGAAGGGCTTCCGATGAAAATACAGCATATCCGCAACGCGACCCTATGGCTAGAGTATGGTGGCAGTACATTTTTAATTGATCCTATGTTGAGTGAACAGGGGGCTAATCCGCCTATTTTTAATACTGAAAATGACCGCCGCAATCCGCTCGTTCCTTTGCCGGGAGCCGTAGAACAATGGCTGAGTCCTAATGCAATTCTTGTCACACATCTTCATCAGGACCATTGGGATGCCGCTGCCATTTCTTTGTTGCCGCATGATCTACCACTATTATGTCAGGAAGGAGATGGAGATAAATTAGCGAAGCAGGGGTTTGAGCATACCACGGAAATTAGCGATTCTCTGACGTTTAAAGGAATAACTATAACACGTACGGATGGACGGCATGGCACTGGAGTGACTGGTAAACTTATGGGTAAGGTATCCGGGTTTATGTTTCAGGCGGAAGGCGAGCCTGTTCTATATGTGGCTGGAGATACGATTTGGTGCGATAAGGTGAAAATGGCATTGGACGTTTTTAAACCTGAGGTGACCGTTGTGAATGCTGGTGGTGCGCAGTTTTTAAGCGGATGTCATATTACAATGAATGAGCAGGATGTCGTAGACTTATGTGAATATGCACCTTCTACTAAAATGATTGCTGTGCACATGGACGCCATTAACCATTGTTTGGTTACCCGAGATAAGCTAAAAGCTTATTTGGAGAAGGAATCGTTGGGGGATCAGGTACAGCTTCCGCAGGATGGAGAATGGTGTAATCTATAGACGGAGAGGGATGGAAATCTCTTTGAAAAATCTAGAAGCGGCCGAATCATAGCATAAATTTGAAAACGATCACAAAAATTATTGTGCCCGCTTGACTAGACCTTGAAATCATGATAAATTAATTCATGTTCACTTGTAATGTTCCCTGATAGCTCAGTTGGTAGAGCACTCGACTGTTAATCGAGTTGTCACAGGTTCGAGTCCTGTTCGGGGAGCCATTTTCATGGAGAGATACCCAAGTGGCTATAAGGGGACCCTCTGCTAAGGGGTTAGACTGCGTAAGCGGTGCGTGGGTTCGAATCCCACTCTCTCCGTTCTGAATTACATAAGAAGAGCTTCCATTCTGGGAGCTCTTTTTTTGTTGTGTGAATTTATTTTTCGGTTGCTATATGCGATTCTGAGAAAGGTGAATTCAATATTTTGGAAGGGGAATGGAGTGGAGGGATCGAATGTTTATTTGATAAGTGTGAAAAGTTTAAAGGAGGGAGCATGAAAACTATAAATCAAATACAAACAAAACCGTCAAGACGATATGATAGTTTTGATCCGGATCAAGAGGGAAATAAAAATACTGTTTTTGCCGACGTAATAATTGATGGTAGATCTCTTTACCAAATGTTAAAAAAATATGATAGGGTTCCTTCCCTCGGGTGGGGTAGTGAAGAGCATCAAAGGAAAATGATTAACTATTTTTTGTTAAACGAAATGCATGAATATTTGTACTACAGGTACCCAATATTAGTCTGTCCCTGGTGTGGCGATGAAGAATGTGGCTTTATATCAGTGTTTATTGAGAGAGAAGGGGATCTTATTATATGGAGAGATTTCAAATTAGAATCCGGTAATAAGGCTATTGATATAGGCCCTTTTTGCTTTAAATGGGATGAATACGAAAAAGTTATTAAAGAGACATTTGGAACTGCGGGGATTCAATAAAGTAAACCTGAAAACCCACGGAAGAGATGTGCTCAAATAATTTATATGGAAAAGATCTATGAGTAAATCCAATTACTACATGATCAAAGGAGTGGAATCAACATGGAACTGTTTAAGCAAATCCCCTTGTACAGATTTTTGGCATTATGCAATGAAAGTGGTATGGAAAAAAACATATTAGACTGCGGAGCGGGAGGGGATTCACCTCCACTAAGTTTGTTTGCGAACTATGGATACAGTACAAACGGAATTGAGATGAATGACGAACAAATTAAAAGAGCTAATCAGTTCGCAACTGAAAGGGGACAGAATCTAAATATACAACAAGGCGACATGAGACAGTTGGCGCTAAGTGATGAGTCGATGAGTTTTGTGTATTCATATAACTCTATTTTTCATATGAGAAAACAAGATGTGAAAAAAGCGATAAATGAAATGAAACGCGTTCTAAAACCTAATGGATTATTATTTGTAAATTTTTTAACCCTAAAGGATTTTAGAGTCGGCGATGGAGTTGATTTGGGGGATAATCAGTTTGAACAGATGGAAGATGATGAATTCGTAATACACTCTTATTATGATTATCATGAAGCGGATTCTATGTTTGATGATTTGCAGTTAATATGCAAAGAAGATCGAGTGCTGGAAAGAAAGTTTGAAGGCGAATGGATACGACAAGGATTTATCGATTACATATATAAAAAATAGCTGGATGCTGAAGAACATATTAGTAGCTCCGAAAAAGCTAGATATCTGCGAACAATACGTGCACGCTGTGGACCACGAGGTGTTGGTTCGATAGAAGGTAAAGGTTTGAAGAAGAGTTAGCCAGTGGACAACCCCACGAGTCTAATGCTAACGACTGTTTCCTAGGGTGATTTAAGCCGCTTGAATGTCAATCAGCACTTGATACTTGTTCGCAACCAATATACTTCGGGGGGATTTCAGATGGGTGTAATTATAAATAACTCAATGATTTCAGTTGATTCAAGGAGATATAACTAAATTAGATGTTGATGCTATCGTCAATGCAGCAAACACAAGCTTGATGGGTGGAGGCGGAGTAGATGGAGCTATCCATAGAGCTGGTGGAAAAGCGATATTAGAGGATTGCATGAAAATTCGTAGTCAAAGGGGAGGTTGTGAGGTTGAAGAAGCGGTAATAACAACAGGAGGAAATTTTGATGATTACCAAAAAAGGAGATGTGCCAATGAATAACAGATCAGATTTGCTAAATCAGTTTAAGGAATGGAATGGATTTGTTCTAGAAATTATCGATTTAGATTGGAAAACACCCATCGCTGAAGGAAAATGGACCATTCATGATGTTGTTAGTCATATTTTGTTATGGGATAAATACTTCTATGAATCGACGATCGAACCGATAGCATGCGATAAAGCAATAACACTTCAACTTATTGATTTCGATCAATTCAATAATGATGCTGTTACATATGGTAAGACAAAAACCAAAGACGAATTAATAGAATTGACTATGAAGTACCGTAACTTAATATTAGATTGTATAGGTAGTCTTGAAGAGGGAAAATACTCAGACAAATATGTGGACGGAAGGTTTTCCTTTGAGTCCTATTTAAAGGATTTTATATCGCATGACCTACATCATATGATGCAGATTAAAGAACTAAAAAAGAAAATGATGAGTAATTGACCCGTGACGGAAGTACAAAGAATGGAGCTGACCACCATAATTAGCTTTCTCTCACTCCATTATTGTGTGGGACAGAGCTTTTTTTTGTGCAAAAATAGAGAAACAACTTGACCGGTAACTCATAATAAACTCGAAAAACACACGTCGAAAGAGACAAATGTTATATTATTTATCTTTAAATGCAATCTGTAGGTAAAATCAAAGACTCCCCCCTGAAAATCAAACTTTAAAAATCTCCGTAATTCTCCTGTTTTCTTCTCTTTACCCAATTTCTATCTTTATACATCCCAAAGAATTAACTCGATATGTTATGTAATATAACATAAAATATTGAATATTATAGTAAAAAGCACAAATTTTACTGACGCATGTATAGTACTGTGTTAATATAAGTGACATAAAACAATGAAAATGAATGTAAGCTAAAGAAAGGTGTTTTTAAAAATAAATATGGGGATTGGGGGACGGCGATGGAGTATTTCATTCAACAGTTAATTAACGGGATTTCTGTAGGGAGCATCTATGCTCTGATCGCACTTGGGTACACCATGGTTTACGGGATTATTAAATTGATCAATTTCGCCCATGGGGATGTGTTTATGGTTGGGTCGTTTATTGGATTGTTCAGTGCCAGGTACTTGGCTTCAGCAGGGCTTTCTCCGATACTGGTCTTACTTATCTCATTGGTGATCTCTATGACAATCAGTGCGTTGCTGGGGATGTCAATCGAACGGCTAGCATACAAACCTCTACGAAAAGCTTCGCGAATCGCTGTGTTGATTACTGCAATTGGCGTTTCTTTTTTGCTGGAATACAGCGGTGTGTTTGTGCTTGGTCCTCAGGCTAAAGGATTTCCGGAGATTCTTAATAAGCAGCAATACAACTTGTTTGGTTCCTCGATTCAGGTGGACTCCAATCAAATCATGATCTTGGGGACGACGGTTATTTTAATGATTATCCTTCAGTATATTGTGCACCGAACAAAGATTGGTAAAGCGATGCGGGCCGTGTCTTTTGATATGGAAGCAGCACGGTTGATGGGGATTAATGTAGATCGGACCATTTCAGCCACCTTCGCTATAGGATCTGCACTTGCGGCAGCAGCAGGCGTTATTTTCGGAATGACTTACAATTCAGTGGATCCGATGATGGGGGTACTTCCGGGGCTTAAAGCTTTTGTGGCTGCGGTTTTAGGTGGCATTGGCAGTATTCCTGGTGCTCTGGTAGGGGGACTTCTGCTGGGCACAGTCGAGACAGAGGTTTCTTCTCTGGGATATTCTTCGTGGCGTGATGGTGTGGCATTTGCTGTACTCATCCTAATCCTTATCTTTAAACCATCCGGGCTATTTGGTAAAAATGTCCGCGAGAAAGTGTAGGGAGATGCCGTATGAAGAAGATAAATAAGTCATTTTGGATAGGCATTGTCTTTTCTATCATGCTTTATATCATCATTCAAGTTCTTCTAACAACGGGAATATTTGATGATGTCATGGAGTCTACGCTAATTCTAATTTGTATAAATGTCATGCTGGCGGTGTCTTTGAATCTGATTAATGGGATAACAGGGCAATTCTCAATCGGGCATGCTGGATTTATGTCCATTGGTGCTTATGTTTCTTCCATTTTAACTTTGAACTTTGATATGCCATTCGTGCTGGCGCTAGTGATCTCTGGACTGGTTGCTGCATTTTTCGGTGTGCTAATCGGGATTCCGACCTTGCGGCTGAATGGAGACTATCTGGCGATTGCTACGCTGGGATTTGGTGAGATTATCCGGATTGTCCTGCTCAATACAGAATATGTGGGCGGAGCTTCAGGTCTAAGCGGCATCCCCAATCAAACGACTTGGACGATTATGTTTCTGTTCACATTGGTCACGATTGTTGTGATCAATAACTTTATACGTTCCACTCACGGCCGGGCTTGTATAGCGATTCGTGAGAATGAAATTGCTGCTGAAGCGATGGGGATTAATACAACTTTGTACAAAGTCATTGCTTTTTCACTTGGAGCATTATTTGCGGGAATAGCGGGTGGTCTCTCTGCTCATAAGTTCTACGTCATCAATCCTGGAAGCTTTAATTTTCTAAAATCATTCGAAATTCTAGTCATGGTTGTGTTAGGTGGACTAGGAAGTACAAGCGGGGCCATCGTGGGTGCGATTGTACTGACGGTGCTCTTCACGGTGCTTCAGGAATATCCGGAGCTGCGGATGATTATTTACTCGGCGATTCTAATTCTGATGATGATTTTTCGGCCTAAGGGGCTGCTTGGCAGCACGGGTTTTTCTTTTTTGAAATGGTCTAAAAAGGAGGTCAAACCAAGTGACAGCATCAACAGTGGAAGTGCTTCTTGATGTTCAACAAGCGAGTCGTGCATTTGGCGGGCTTAAGGCGCTTAACGAGGTATCCCTCCATATTAATAAAGGTGAGTTGATTGGGCTCATCGGACCTAATGGCGCGGGAAAAACAACCCTTTTTAATTTGCTGACAGGTGTATACCCGCCTTCCAGTGGCGATATTATCCTCGGCAATCAGGCAGTAGGCGGGATGAAGCCTTATCGGATTAACCGAAAAGGGGCAGCGAGGACATTTCAGAATATTCGTCTGTTTACCTCTATGACGGTGCTGGATAACGTTAAGATCGCATTTCATCAGCATGCCAGACATTCGATGTTCACTTCCATGCTCCGCCTGCCTAAGCATTTTGCAGAAGAAAACGGAATTACGCAAAAGGCTATGGATATTCTCAAAATATTTAATCTTGCCGATCAATGTGATGAATGTGCCGGGAATCTTAGCTACGGAAATCAAAGGCGTTTGGAAATTGCACGCGCGCTTGCAGCAGGACCTAAGCTTTTGCTATTGGATGAACCAGCCGCAGGGATGAACCCGAATGAAACTCGGGATCTAATGAATCTTATTGCCTGGATCCGTGAAGAGTTTGAGCTGACGATCCTGCTTATCGAGCACGATATGTCCCTGGTTATGGGGGTGTGTGACCGGATTTATGTGCTGGATCGCGGAATGTTGATTGCTGAAGGTACGCCCGTTGAAATACGGAATCATCCCAAAGTCATAGAAGCCTATTTGGGACAGGAGGCGTAGTGGACCATGCTTAGCGTACAGGGGATCAATGTATATTATGGGGCGATTCATGCCTTGAAGGATTTAAGTATGAATGTAAAAGAAGGCGAGATTGTGACTCTAATCGGCGCAAATGGAGCAGGCAAGTCCACGTTGCTTAAGACGCTTTCGGGACTGCTGAAACCCAAAACAGGCAGTATAGATTTCATGGATAAATCTATTACGAATCAGAGTGTTCAGTCCATCGTAAAACAGGGGCTTATTCATTGTCCGGAAGGCAGGCGTGTATTTGCTAATATGTCTGTGGAAGAAAATCTGGAGCTAGGAGCTTTTTTACAAGATTCGGGCAGCTTAGCTGCTGATTTTGCCAAGGTTTACTCCACCTTTCCGCGTCTTTTAGAAAGAAAAAAACAGCTTGCCGGCACATTATCCGGCGGGGAGCAGCAGATGCTTGCTATGGGGCGTGCGATGATGGGGCATCCCAAGCTTTTATTATTAGATGAACCCTCGATGGGGCTTGCTCCATTACTCGTTCAGGATATTTTTCGGATCATCCAGGAAGTAAATGCCTCTGGAACAACAGTGCTTCTTGTAGAACAAAATGCCCATCAAGCGCTTAAAATTGCTCATCGGGCTTACGTTCTTGAGACGGGCAGAGTGGTGCTTGAGGGAGATGCCAAGGAATTGGCAGATTCGGAAGAGATCAGAATGGCTTATCTGGGACATTAATTCATCGGCTAGTTCACAACAGCATCACAGAAAGAACCTATAAATTATTTATTTTGGGAGGCTGGAAGAGGATGAAGAAAATCGGGGCCATATTGCTGACTGCGTTACTGGCTGGTGGATTGCTGGCAGGCTGTGGGAACAAGACAGACAACACTACCGCAGAAGGTGGGAATGCTAGTGGAGGGACCATCAAGATTGGAGCAGACCTTGAGCTTACAGGCGGCCAGGCTTCCTTCGGTGATTCTGCACTCAAAGGGGCAAAGCTGGCGGTAAAAGAAATTAATGACGCAGGTGGAATACTAGGCAAAAAACTTGAACTGATTGAAGCGGATAATGCCTCCAAGTCGGAAGAGGCGACACGCGCAGCGCAAAAGCTGATTACTACCCATAAAGTTGTAGCTATTATCGGTGCAACTACATCTACGAATACACTCGGGATTGTTCCGGTTGCTCAAGAAAAAGGCATCCCACTGGTTAGCTCCTCAGCCACCAATCCCAAAGTAACAGTTGATGAACGTACTGGAGATTTGAACGAATGGGTATTCCGGGCCTCATTTATTGATCCTTTCCAAGGCGAAGTAATGGCTAACTTTGCTAAGGATACACTTAAAGCGAAGACGGCAGTTATTTATACGGATGCTTCAAGCGATTATTCCAAAGGACTGCAGACCTTCTTTAAAGCAACGTTTACTAAGAACGGTGGCTCTATCTTAAGTGAAGAATCCTATCAACAAAAAGATTCTGATTTTAAAGCTGTATTAACACGTATTAAAGAAGCTAATCCCGATGTTATTTACCTTCCAGGCTATTATGAGGAGGTCGGCAAAATCGTAAAGCAAGCTCGCGAAATGGGGATCACCGTTCCGTTTATGGGTGGGGATGGCTGGGATTCACCTCAGCTGGCTGAGATTGCCGGAGCGGATGCCCTAAACAATACGTTTATGTCCAATCACTATTCACCTGAAGATAGCTCGCCAGAAGTAAAATCGTTCGTAGATGCCTTCAAGGCTGCTAACGGTGATCTTGTTCCAGATGGGATGGCTGCGCTTGGATATGATGCTGTGAAACTAGTGGCAGACGCGATTACACGTGCGGATTCCACAGAACCTGAGAAGCTGAAGGATGCACTGGCGGGGACAAAGGATTTACAACTGGCCACGGGTAAAATCACAATGAATGAAACGCATGACCCGGTAAAAGCAGCTGTGGTGCTAAAGTTTGTAGATGGAGTACAAACCTTTGAGGCAAAAGTAAATCCATAAGCGTTATGATTAGAGGCGCGTACCTTTATTGGTGCGCGTTTCTTTTAGTTTAAACTTTTTTTAAAAAAAGGCTTGTCAAAATTCTTATGGTTTGATATACTCATTTTTGTTGTGACAAGAAAATAACTTGTAAAGCATGGCCCGTTGGTCAAGGGGTTAAGACACCTCCCTTTCACGGAGGTAACATGGGTTCGAATCCCATACGGGTCATATTATGCGGTAGTGGTGGAATGGCAGACACGCTATCTTGAGGGGGTAGTGGGTGTATACCCGTGGAGGTTCGAGTCCTCTCTACCGCATACAAATAAAAAGTAAGAAACCCTTTGTTCGCAGAGGATTTCTTACTTTTTTTTATAAGATTAGAAGTGAAATTCAGTGGCCTCAGGTCATCTCTTAAAAGCCCCAGCATACTGGGGATAGAGCTGTCTTATGCAGTCTGGGCAGATATCATGGGTGAATTGCAAAGAAAGCTGATGCTTTAAGAAATGTTCAATGGTGATCCATTCATCCTTGGGATTACGAATACATTTACAGGAAGCACAGATTGGGATTAGCTCAAAAGATGATGGTAAGGTTGAACGGAGGTTTATGATCTCCGGATGAAGAGGTTCTTCTTTGTAGGGGCCCACATCATATAGTGAAATTATAAAAGTGGCTTCTGGGTGCGGATCTGAGAGAAATGGATAGATCTCCAAACGGAAGATTCGTTTCCCTTTATTAGCGGTTTGTATGGAGAATTCGGAAGTATAAACCTGATGCTCTCTGCGGAGTATATATTTCACTGATTCATAAAGCTTGGCCCATTGATCGGGATCGATAATCACATCTTGCATGAGCTCTGAGTAATACGCACCCATCCATTTCTTATTAGTAGAAAGACCATATTCATGACTAAAGGCCTTCCACCTACTGTTGGTGAACTGGATAATCCCATGACTGTTGATTACCACCGCATTGTGCGGTAAAGCTTCAAGTGAATGGATAATGGAAGATGATAAGCATTTTGACAAAAGTCACCGCTCCCTCCTAGAGATCATTCAGGATGATAAGTTAACAAAGGGGGCCAGACGGTATTCTACAGATACTTGTCACCTGAGTCGCCTCTTATCGTCACTCCAGCCATATGATATAATCGGATAATACATAACAATACTAATTATATACTTTTTTACGTTATTTTGCAATAGGTAATTACGTAAATAAGTAATTTATTTTTAGATGGAGGGCGATTCACCGATGCAGACCATATACGAACGTATAGAATACCTGATTAAGCAGAAAGGTTTGACCAAAAAATCATTCTGTGAGCAGTTAAACATAAGCACAGGTAATATGGGAGATTGGAAGCGGGGGAAGACTACTCCAGGGACGCATAAGCTGATTGAGATCGGTGATTTTTTTCATGTTAGTCTGGACTGGCTCATTCTCGGCAAAGATATACCGGATACTGTAAGAGAGAGCGGCGTAGACTATGATTTGAGTGATGTTCAGCTATCGGAAAGCCGAGTAGATGAATTACTTCCAGCAGAAAAGAATTTTATCAAGGAATATATAGCTTTTGCTGAATATCGTAAACAGAAAATGGTCGACGAAGAATCTTAAAATCTGCATCTTTACTTTTGAGAAAAGTACATTTATAATAATGAATGTTGACCTCAAACAAATTTATGTTCTATGTTTAACACACCGCGCGGTAGTGGTGGAATGGCAGACACGCTATCTTGAGGGGGTAGTGGGTGTATACCCGTGGAGGTTCGAGTCCTCTCTACCGCATACAGAATGAAGAAAGAGGCCTTGCGATGCAAGGCTTCTTTTTTTTGTTCAATCCTCAATCACATAACCTACTTCTTTACAAGCGGCACGCATAGATTGGCTTCGAATCCTTCAT
Organism: Paenibacillus sp. FSL H7-0716; assembly: GCF_038002705.1. NCBI lineage: Bacteria > Bacillati > Bacillota > Bacilli > Caryophanales > Paenibacillaceae > Paenibacillus > Paenibacillus sp. FSL H7-0716. The sequence goes on along the minus strand of NZ_JBBODA010000013.1, from coordinate 70,434 downwards.
CATCCGGACCGGACTTTTCCGTGTATTGGATGTAAAAGACTCCATCAGGGTTGAACTTATAACCGGAATCCGGCAGCCATTCATTATGTATATAATTCCAGGTATGTTGAAAAGCCAACTGAGGGAATCCTTTTGCAGTAAATATAGCATAAGTAGACGCAGGAAGTTTCTTATGAACAAGGCCTTCAGGGATACAATCTAACTGCCCGACTTCAACACAAAGGAAAAAATCAATATCCCATGCGGTATGCTCCCACAGTTTAGGCACGGATGTACGGTTCTGAAATAGACCGAGATAACAACCGCTGCTTTGAACTTTTGTGGGTATAGCATCAAATTTTGCATCAATATCCAGCTCGCCAAAGACATATTCCCAAAGATTCGCGTAAGGCTCCCCGGATGAGTTTACATTTGCCCAGCCAATAACATTTAGTTCGGGTATATCAAGCAGTTGAACAGTCACCGATTTTCCCTCCCAGCAAAAATATTTCAACCATATTATAAAATATTCCAAGAGATTAAAGGGTGCTGATATATAGCGATATTATGACGTTCTTTCTAGTTAAAAAGGATACTTTACCGCATAACAACAGGGGGCTGTGTGATGTGGTGAGTATCCTTTTTCTAATGAATTATTTTAAAAGCTTGGAGATATCGGATTCGATCTGCTGTGGAGTGGTTTTAGGAGCAAACCGTTTTAGAACACGGCCATCTTGGTCAACCAGAAACTTCGTAAAGTTCCATTTCACACTTTTTGAGCCTAAGACACCAGGGGCTTCCTTGGATAAGTATTTGAATAATGGATGTGCTTCATCGCCTTTTACGTCAATCTTCTCGAACATAGGAAAAGTTACCCCATAATTAATCTCGCAGTATTCTGCAATTTCATTACTTTCGCCAGGCTCTTGTCCAGCAAATTGATTGCTTGGAAATCCTAAAACTTCGAACCCGCGGTCCTTAAACTTCTCGTACACTTCCTGAAGACCTTTATACTGGGGAGTAAATCCACATTTGCTGGCAGTATTCACAACCAGGAGTACTTTACCCTTGTACTTTGACAATGATTCCTCTTCACCCTTAAGAGTGTTGACCTCAAAATCATAAATACTCATGGATGACACCTCCATAGCTAATTTAAGTTTTTAACAATTTAATTGTACACTATTTATGGTCTGGAGCCAAATAAGAAAGTATTATGAATCATTCCTCATCATCGTTTCAAATTATACCTGTTGTTTAAAGTATAAAGTATGAGCATGACCAATACAGCTTGATGAAGGAGAAGATGACTCATGAAAGCATTATACACAGCAACTACAACAGTCCATGGCGGTCGTGAAGGCTCCATTGAATCCTCGGATGGCGTGTTAAAGCATAATCTAAGCATGCCTAAAGAGCTTGGAGGACCGGGAGGTTCCGGTACCAATCCAGAGCAACTATTCTCGGCTGGTTATGGAGCGTGTTACGAGAGTGCACTAGCGAATATCGCCCGTAAAGAAGGCGTGAAACTCCATGACGTGGAGGTAACTTGTAATGTGTCCATTGGGAAGGATGACAGCGATGGAGGCTTTAGACTTGCTGTGAGAATGGATGTGAAGCTGCCAGGGATTGAACACGACAAAGCAGAGGAACTGGCGAAGAAGGCTCACGAATTCTGTCCTTACTCCAAAGCAACCAGAGGTAATATCGAGGTTGAATTAAAGATTGTTGATTAAATGTATCTGTATATATTTTATGGAAATAATGGCTAAATAGAGACGTAAATCATAAAAGAGTAATAAATAGCTGCCGTGTTAGGCGTCTTTGGTTGACATCACCCTTAAAATTCTTTAATATGTCTAAGTATCTGAGAATGTGCCTGCGTGTGCAATTTACAACCAAAAATTTAAATAATGGGTGATGAAGATGTCTTACAGACCGAATATTACGAATGTGACCAAAGCCAGCAGCAACGATAAGGAAGGATTGTACGAGTTCATTATCAAGCTTGCTGATGGAACGGAGTGCCGCGCGTTTTATCATCGGTTTCCGGAATGGAAAATGACGAACATCAGCCGCCTGCTTAAAACTCCATGTCCAATTTGCCGCAAAGATTTCATCTGCAAATGCATGGAGGCATTCACTGCTGATTTCGAAGGGCAAATGATCGGGGATCAATGGATTGAAAAAGCAATCGCAGAATAATTAAAGAACGGCACTTGATGGCGCGGGAGGATATCCCGCGTTTTTGTTTACCCAAAAAAGCAGAAATTTACGCCTTTATGACGGAGGGGGAGCCATGAACGAGGAACTGAACCTTATGAAAGATAAGTCCATCGTGTTGATAGACGGAGTGTGTCATCTTTGCCAGGGGGTAGTTCGTTTCATTATCCCGCGTGACCCCGAGGCTAAATTTCTATTCGCACCTCTACAGAATGAGATTGCGGCAAAGCTAATGAAAGCGTCCGGACTTCAGCCTGGACAATTAAACACGGTGATTTTACTGGAGAACGGAGTGTATTATACAGAGTCGGCCGCTGTGCTAAGAATTGCCCGTAAATTGAGATTTCCTTGGCCTGCCGCGTACGTGTTCATCTTAGTACCACGCCCATTGCGCAATGCCCTTTATCGGTATGTAGCTAAGAATCGCTATCGTTGGTTCGGACGTGATGAGCAGTGTATGCTCCCTACCCCAGAGATCAAACGGAGATTTTTGTAAACCATAATCTGGGAAAATGTTATAATGAAACTATAAATGAGTACAGTTTTTTCATATTATCACTAGGGGTGAACGAATAGTGAAACGGAAAGGGCTTCTGCTTTTTATAGTCATGTTGTTATCTTTAAGTATGATCGGTACGGCCTCAGCTGCCCCCAAGCTTCGCGTTATGGTGAACAATTCAAGTGTGGATGTTGGTGTGCAAATCGTCTCGGGGAAGACGCTGATTCCGCTGAAAGCTTTTGAAAGATTCAAGAATACTTCTATTCAATGGGATGCTAATACCAAGCAAGCTACGATTGCTAGAGATTCTATGAAGATTAAGCTTGCGGCTGGCTCACGGACGGCTTGGAAGAACTCGGAAGCTGTACAACTGGATGTATCCGCCAAAATAGTGGAGGGAAGAGTAGCGGTACCCCTGCGGTTTATTGCGGAGGCTCTTGGAGCGAGAGTAACAGTAGATGCTGCTACGAATACGGTTTGGGTTCAGGAACGGGCCAATGCTAAACTTGTGCAGAATTATAATAGTAATGACTTAGTTGTTTCCCGCATAGCTGCTCTGCAATTCCCGTTTGAAGAAAGAGAAGCATCTAAATTGACGGGTGATAATGAAGCATTGTCCATGACGTATTATTTTCCTGAAGGCAGATCTGATGGTTATTTTATATTGTATGGCCATTTCGTAAAGTATTATGAGATCAAAGATAATATTGTAAAAGTAGTTTGGGAAGCTGATCTGGATATATCCAAAGAGGCTAAAAGTAAAGATTTTACCGCGATATTCGGTTACCCAGTTGCCAAGGAATATGGTAAAGCACCTGTTCTAGCTCCATCCTATGCCTCCTTTTATACGAGTGTTTGGGGAAGTCAGATTATTTATGGAATGGTTAATGCGGATGGAACTACTAAAGTTTCAGGTCAGTCTCTGTACTGGGGGAATAATGAACCTTTTGTCGTAGCTATTCCCGGAGAGACTAAGCTTTAAGCAATATACAAGTCATATAAATATGGAGATGAATTATGAACAAGGGGAAGCCTAAAGGTTTTATGCGTTTTGATTGGCCTTATCATTTTGTAACTATGCCGCTAGCGCTGATTATATTTGTATGGTCGGGAATTTATGTCGTTCAGGTGTTACGTGATGATGGTGCTTTAACAGTACCCTTGCTATTATTTGGTTTATCTCTATGCCTGTTATTTGCGATTACTCGAATTCGAATTTATGCCACAAAAAATCAGGATCGAGTAGTGAGGGTGGAGGAGCAGTTCCGGTATTTCCGATTGACAGGCGAAGCATTAAATCCAGAGCTTGAATTAGCTCAGATTATTGCGCTTCGGTATGCAGGAGATGAAGAGTTTCCGGCACTATGTCAGCGGACGGTGAAGGAAAAGCTTAGTCCTGCCGATATCCGGTCTGCCATCAAGAATTGGCGTGAAGATACGATGAGAGTCTAAAAACCACTTGATGTGCGAAAAAACTTATTGCTGCCTTCTTATATATATGCTACTATAGCTGTAAATTAAAGGGATAGTAACGGAAGCACCGTTCAATGTACCGTATCCACGGTTATTGTCGGTGCTTTTTTGCTGTCTTTTTTTTGACAATATTTATAAATTTCTTGCGAAAGGAGAGAGGTTTTATGGCGGCAAGGATTGTACTCGCAGTGCGTGAAAGTCAATATATCGAACCATTGCTACACTATCTTCATCATAGTGAGTATGGAGAAATGCTGCGAATCACGGCTTTTAGTCGGCTGGATGCTTTTATCGAATTTATGAGGGGAGAGGATATGCCCGATGCTGTTGTAGGTGACGTTACTTTTATCGATGCTTGGCTTGTGGAGGGAAGAAATAAGGTGCCTTGGGCAGTTTTAAGTGAGGAGGGAGCTTATCTTAGCAGGAGTTCTAAAAGCTTGGCTGGAGGCATCATGATTGCGAAATATCAGGCACTGCCTTCTCTGCTGGGAGCATTTATTCAACTATGTGAAGTGAAACGAGCTAGAGGTTCCTCTGTATTAGATGAAACGCTGCTGCTCGGTATCGTCTCCTCAAGCGGGAATACGGGCAAAACTACAGTAGCTATGAATATGGCTAAGCAGCTAGGTGAATTGGGGCTTTCGGTCTTTTATTTGAATCTTGAAAGTGTGGACAGCAGTGGATTATTTTTACGGCCCCCTGCAGGAAATACGCCTGGACTAGAGCGGCTCCTTTATGAAATCAAAGCCAGCCGGGATAAGGGCGGAGCCGATGCGATTGATTTGGGACAATACGTGATTAGGTATGATCACCTTCGAAGTGCTGCTTTTAGGCCAATTATTAATGTAAAAGAAATGCTGCAGATGACTACGCAGGATACGCTAGATTTGTTGGCGCTGTTGGTTGCGGAAAGAAATTTTGACGTAGTTATAATAGATACCGGCAGTATTGAAGAAGAACGTGCCAAAGCTGTGTTACATAAATGCGGAATTCTATTGTGGGTAGTTAGAAATGACGAGGTAAGCATTCATAAGACCATGAGATGGCTATCCCATTGCAATGCTCCTAATTCTGGTATGCCCACCCAAGTGATGGACAAAAGTAGATTTGCCGTGAATTTTGCCGCAGATGGTTTGGAGGTGTGGGCACCTCCGGAAGGAATTACCGTTGAAGGTGTACTTCCTTATATCCCATCTTGGACGCTGCAGCACCGTGAGGAACTTTTTCTGAACTCACCACAATTTCAAAAGGAGATCTTACAGCTGTGCAAGCAAATTATAGAACCGTCGCTTCCGCAAGTATTCACTGGTAAGGGTTTACATGAATGAGGAAATGTTTAAGGCACTTCGCAGTGATATCCGGGCAGGATTAGATGTTACTTCTGCAGTTGGGAATCGTGAACTCACCCAATATATTGAAAGGACAATTTTGGACAACGAAAATCTGCGATATTTAACAGCACAGGAGAAACATGAGCTCGTGAAGAGATTGTTCGATTCTTTTCGAGGATTGGATGTGCTCCAGCCATTAGTGGATAATCCGGCGATCACTGAGATTATGATTAACAGCCATACTGAGATTTTTGTAGAAGAGGAGGGCCAGATTCGTCGTCTCCATTTGGAATTTGAGTCCAGCAGCAGGTTGGAGGATATTATCCAGACGGTTGTATCCGGTGTGAACCGGGTTGTAAATGACTCTTCTCCTATCGTTGACGCTCGGCTAAAAGACGGATCGCGTGTAAATATCGTGCTTCCGCCAGTAGCTCTGAAAGGCCCAGCGATGACTATTCGTAAATTTCCTGAAACACCGATGACGATGCAGGATTTAGTTCGTCGTGAAGCCTTAAGCTTGGAAGCCGCAGAGCTGCTGCAAATTTTAGTGGCTGCTAAATACAATATTTTCATTAGTGGCGGGACCGGCTCTGGGAAGACTACTTTTCTTAATGCGTTATCTCAGTATATCCCCCCACAGGAGAGGGTCATTACGATAGAGGATTCGGCTGAACTGCAGATTGTAACCGTGCCGAACCTTGTTTCACTGGAGACCAGGAATGCTAACACGGAAGGTAGAGGGGAGATTTCCATCCGAGATTTAATTCGTTCTTCCCTGCGAATGCGCCCAAACCGGATTGTTGTGGGGGAGGTACGGGGAGCGGAATGTCTCGATATGCTGCAGGCTATGAACACCGGACACGATGGAAGCTTGTCTTCGGGCCATAGTAACAGCGCACACGATATGGTCAGTCGACTGGAGACGATGGTGCTGAGTGCTGCGGAGCTTCCGGTAGCTGTTGTTCGCCAGCAAATCTCATCGGCAATTGATATCTTTGTACACTTATCCCGTCTCCGTGATCGTTCCAGGCGGGTGATGGAGATCAGTGAGGTTGCGGGGTTGAAAGACGGGGAAGTGATCTTGAATCCCTTATATGAATTTCAAGAAGCTGGTGAACGAGAGGGAAGGGTGCAAGGGGGGCTGCTTCCCTGTGGTAACCCATTGTTGCATACAACGAAGCTTAGGATGGCTGGTGTAACCTCCTATCCATTGGCTCAATAGAGATTCAAAATTCCAGAAGGGGGGAGATCATGCTTAAGTTTAAATTTGTTGCTGCAAAGCCTGTAGAAGCGGATCCTGACGGTCCTTCGTTATTGCCAGATTATAAGGTATACGAATTGACCTTGCTGCAGAGGATTCTGACCCTTACTGCAGGTGGACTGCTGATGTATGGAATTGGATATCTTTTTTATCATCATTGGCTGCTGTCGTTGCTGCTTATGCCGGGGGGAGCTTATGCCCCGCATATGCTGCGTAACTATCTACTGAAAAGACGCCGAAATGCACTGAATTTACAATTTAAGCAGACGTTATTTTCGCTGTCTTCCTCCCTTTCAGCTGGGCGTTCGGTGGAGAATGCATTCCGAGAGGCGGTTCAGGATTTACGTATGCTCGATCCGGAGGGAAGCAGTGTTATGATTTCCGAGTTAAACATTATCTGTGCACGCATGGAATATGGACAGCCTGTGGAAGAAGCGCTGCGGAACTTTAGTGAAAGAGCGGGAATGGAGGACATCGAGCGATTCGCGGATGTGTTCTCGGTCTGTAAACGTACTGGTGGTGATCTTGTAGAAGTGGTGCGCCGTACATCAACGATTATCGGTGAGAAGCTGGATATTCAGCAGGATATTGCTGTAAGTATTGCTCAGAAGAAATTTGAGGCTAAGGCACTGCTGATATCTCCGCTGATCATGGTGATGTTTATGAGTTTGACGGCTGGAGATTATATGAAGCCAATGTATACAGGAGCGGGTATAGCCATATCGACATTAGCGCTTGTTGCTTTATTTCTATGTTATCTCTGGACTACTAAAATAATGGACATTCCACTGTGAAGGGGGTGAAATCATGCGCTGGCTATGTGCGGTGGTTACTGTTATTTTGCTCATAGTCTGGGTTCTACTGCGAATTCAATGTGGCAACAGATATGTCGCGTTACGCAGTCTTCCTATGGAAGGATTACGGCTTCGGAAGTTAGGCGAACCTTTATTACTGCTTATTGAGAAGAGTGGTATCGCCAGTCGGTTTCCCTCACTGTTGTTCAGAATTCAGCGTTCTCTACAGCGCAGTTATGGGATGCGTTATAGCGCAGAGCGGACCCTGCTGTTCATGGGTGAGATGCTAAGTTACAGCTGGTTGTTACTTGTAGGTGGAAGCTTGATTACAGCATTTAATGGCGAACAGGCAGGTATGATATTGGGTGTATTTTTGGCAATTGCTCTACCAACCGCTATGGTCAGTGATCTGCACAAAAAGGTGAGAGTTAGGGAGCAGAATATTATGCTCGAATTGCCAGAGCTGCTGAACAGTATTGTGTTGTTGGTTGGCGCAGGAGAGACCGTGCAACGAGCTATTATTCGCTGTGTGGAAAGCCACCGGGGGGATACGAATCATCCTCTGTATAAGGAGCTAATGACTATGACTAGTGAATGGGAGGGCGGATATTCTTTCCAACAGGCGTTTGAAAATTTTAGCAAGAGATGCGCTGTACAGGAGGTATCGGTATTCACAACGACAGTTTTGCTGAATTATCGCAGAGGTGGAGCGGATTTTGTGCTATCGCTACGTGATCTGTCGCGGATGTTGTGGGATAAACGAAAGGCACTTAGCCGGACGCGCGGAGAGCAAGCATCCTCTAAATTAGTTTTTCCGATGGTAGTTATCTTTTTAATAGTAATTGTACTGGTGGGAACGCCAGCATTTTTGATGTTAAAAATGTAGGAGGCTGAAGCTGATGGTATCAACAATGTTGGACAGTATGAGTAACTTTTGGAAAGACGAGGAAGGTTTGGGAACTTTGGAGATGATTTTGATTATTGCTGTGTTGATTGCGGTTGTTCTTTTGTTTAAGGACAAAATTCAAGAGGTAGTAGAAGCCTTAATTAAAACGGCGGGTGAAAAGAGCCAGGAAGTATTCGATTGAACAAGCTTAAGGGGGATCAAGGCAGCTTTACCATTGAAGCTTCACTTCTGTTGCCGATCGTCATGTTTATTACAATGCTTCTTTTGTTTTTTTGCTTGTATAGCTATCAGAAGTCCATGCTGTTGCAGGTGGCTTCAGGAGCTACTGAACGGGCGGCGTACAACTGGGACAACAGTCACAAAGAGGTCTCTGGTTCTTACATGGCTGGTGAGTATGACTCCCTTTATTGGAGAATTGGGGATGATGCCTTGCTAACCTCATTATTCGGTGGAGAAGCTGGCAGTGCTGGCGTGACAATAGAGTTGCCTGGTGAAGTATCAGAGAAGAGTGATTTGCCAGTGCTTAAACTGGGCCATTCGTCAACTATGATTCCCGACAATATGCCAGGAACTATGCGTTATACTCACAACCTTACAGGACGGAGAGTAAATGCTGAGTTAAATCGTCTGCTGAGCTTACCTGTGCTTGATAGTGTTCTAGCGGATGAGGCTAACCCAACTGTTAAAGCCCTGTCTATCATTGTCGAGCCTGTTGAGTTTATTCGCACGGTCGATTTGATGCGTTATTTTGGAGCTAAATTTAAAGGTGGCTCTGAGGGCAGTGAATCTGCAGTTTACATGGATAAGAAGGATGCTTCTGCTATGCTGACCAAGCTTCAGGATAAGTAAAATCTCTGCTCAAGGGAGGGGGTTTTAATGAAAAGTATAATTACGGGTTGTCCTGCTAAGGACAAAACAGAAGGCTCAGTTACAATTTTCCTAATCATGGTGCTGGCTTTCGTCTTTCTATTTACTGCTGTGCTGATTGATTATGCGCGAATCGCTGCGTTCAACGTTCAGGAGGAACGATTAGCGAGAGCCAGTGTCCGCTCTGTTATGTCTTCATATCATGTTGAATTGCGTGAGAGATACGGTTTATTTGCATTCGGTGATAGTGATGGTGATATGCTGCTGTCCAAAGTGCTCAATGAAAATTTGCATAAAAGTGGGCGGGGGGATACGTTCAATCTCTTACCCTTTGCACTGGAGTCCTCCTCTTTGGAATGGAGCCGGCCGCTGGGAAGTTATGATGTTTTTCGGCATCAAATACTGGAAGAAATGAAGTATAAGGCTCCGGTAGATTTCGCCTTGGAGCTGGCAGCTAAATTTAAGCCGTTGTCGTGCGTAATGGCAGAGGCCTCAAGAGCTACCGAATTACTTAGTAAGCTGCAACCTTTATATGATGAACGTGAAGAGAATTTGGATCTAATGATAGAGCGGAGAAGTCAGGCAGCGGAGAGTGGAAGAAGAGTGCTGCTATGGATTATGAATCCGCCCGGAGATTCTATCTTGGCCCATTCTCTCGGAAACATGCAAGCAGCCGCAGATATACCTGCACAGTATAGCGACTATCTTGGGAAATATTACGACGATCTGTATCGCGATAGTAAAAAGCCTGCAAAGTACACTTATCAGTTGGCGCTTTATCAGAGCCGAACTTCAGAGATGTTGTCGCGGCTCCCAGCCTTATTAACAACCTTTCGTGAAGAACATGGACATTCAATGGAGGAAGCGAAGGATGCATTAAACAAGGCGCAGCAATTGAATGACGAGATGAGAGATGTTTTGGCAACTTCCCGAATAAGTGGCGCAAATCTGGCAGACGATCCTGCTAAGGACTGGGATATTCCGGGAAATTCCGGGGAAATAAGCGCTGAGCCACTTAAAAAGCTGCATGAACAGGAGGATGCCTTAATCCTCTCTTCGGCTGACATTAGTAGTATGGAGAATAGTTTATTTAAGCAGCAAAGTGCGTACGAGTCTATTGAACCGACGGTAACAGGATTATCAGGAGTGTTGCATGAAGCTTTGGGAGTCAACGGCGATTCCTACCAAATGATTTCCTCTGTTCTAGGGGCTTCGCATGTAGTGGGCAACTATTATAAAAAATACGGTAAGAAGGGAAGTGTTATCGCTAGTGATTTGGCATTTCTTGAACAGCATCGCAGCTCAGATAAAGCACGTAAGCAAGTAGAGTGGGAAGCCAAATCCAAGCTGGGCGAGGTTAGAGCACTGCTGGACAAAATTAGGATGCTAGGTAGCGGAGCGGCAGCTTCTATGGAACGTTATCAAATCCTTCATCAATTTTATGAGGACAATGTTTCATTTAACAACGGGTTGGAGTCTCAATCCTCTGATAAATCTGGAATATCCTCAAATCCCTATGCTGCTGGAAGCTCGGCGATGAAGGATATTGACGGGATTTATGCAGCAATGAGTGGCATTATGGGGGGCGCTAGAGACAGGCTTTTTCAAACGGAGTATTCCGCTCTTTATTTTCAGCATTTTGATGTTTCAAAGTTAGCTAGTCTGGCACTGAATTCTCTGGAAGACACTAGTGAGCTCACAGATCAGCTTGATCCTCGCGCTCAGGAGCTGGAATACATTTTATACGGATTTCATAATCCCGCAGGGAATGTGGCTGCTGCCTATGCCGAAATATTCGCGATGAGGTTGTCCATTCGTACGATGGAAGGATTTATAGAGAAGGCAACCTTGGGAAATCCACTGGCTGTTCTAGCGGCGGCACTGTTGTATGGAATCCAGCATGCCATTCAGGATATGTTGCAGCTTTGTGAGAAGGATGCGATTCCTTTATCCAAATATGTGCCGGCACAGCTGACTTACCGTGATCATCTGCGACTGTTCATGATAATGCATGGAGGCGGGGAAGTGCAGCTATCGCGGATGCTGGCTCTGATTCAACTGAACACAGGAATAAATCCAGAGGAAAGAAACACCTATGTATCATCGGAAATTAAGCTCCAAATGCAGTTATGGTTTCTGCCAGGTGTAGTTAAAATGTTGAATTATACTTCTAGTTTTCCGGGAGATGTACAAGGGAATAAGTATCTGAGGGCAGTAAAAGCTGATTATTCTTATTAGCGGGAGGTTGGTAAGGAGATGGGGGATGGGCATGGAATCAGAGGGGAGGACAAGGAAGAAGGTAGCATGGTAGTAGAAGCGGCGATGGTTCTTCCGTTCTTCCTGTTATTCGTCCTGTTCCTGATTTCTATCGTACAGATGACCTTGTATTCGACAGCTTTGCAAAGTACAGCATCAGACACTGTAAAGTCTCTTTCAACTCATATGTATCCTGCGGCTTTGGCGGTGCAGAAATGGGGAACATCAAGCGAAGTAAGTGATGATTCAGGAGGGGGTGACAGTGATCATTCTGCTGGCCTGAAATGGAATATTCCTTGCTTGTCACTTACTGATTGGGGCAATAGTTATGCTGAGTCTTTACCCAAGCCGTTAAATGAGTGGGTTATGTCAGCTTTAGAAAGTGGTGAGGGACCGTTGCAGAAGCTTCAGGCAGAGACTAGTGAAAGTGTACTTGATCTTGCGATCAAACCTTTATTGAAACCATACCTGACATCAGATTTACTGGATTATGAGCGAATTCATGTATCCAATGTTATGGTGCCGGAGCTAAAAGAGGGTACTCGTCCCTACCTTGGACTAGTGGTTAGTTATAAGCTGCCGATGAAGGTCCCCTTTCTAAACCAAAGTATTGTTTTAGAAGCAAGTGCTGTTGAACGTCTCTGGATCGGGGATACGGGAGAAGGCACAGCCAAGGAGGGGAACGGTACTGGCCAACCAGAAGAATTCATTGAAATCTTAGAAAAGCCGAACCCGGCTGTAGCGAATAAGCAAGGCAAGGTTCGTGCCAGAATACCGCCGAATGCTTCTGCCAGCTTGTCAGTCTTTTATAAGAGCGGGGGCAGTACTGCCAAATATTTAGGCTGGAAACAAGCGGATACAGATGGATATATCGAGTGGGAATGGAAAATTGGTGTAAATACCACACCGGGCTCGTGGCCGTTTGTTATACAACTGGATGACGGTAGATCTGTTGAGGTTATGTTTACAGTAGTGAAATGAAAGGGTGAAAAAAGGAGTGTAATGAATGGCAGAGTGGGCATTTTGGGGATGTCTACCGTTTTTAGCAGCGGCACTTATTACAGATTTAAAGTCGATGAGAATACCAAACTGGATCACCTTGTCAGGCTTGCTCACCGGTCTGCTTGCACAAGGAGTGATAAATAGCTGGCATGGACTGCTGAGGGCTTTCGGGGGAGCTGCTGTAGGATTTGCAGTCCTTCTGATCATGCATTTAATAGGGGCGGTTGGCGCGGGGGATGTTAAGCTTTTTGCTGGAATCGGCGCGTGGACAGGGATGTTTTTTACACTGCAAGTCGTGATGTACTCCGTACTATTTGGAGCTTTAATAGGCTGGCTAATTGTTTTAAAGAGACGGGAGGCGGTCAGTCGTTCGCGTAAGATCATCAGTAGAATTTCCGGATTTATTTTATGGAAAAGCCCGTTTCTATTAAAAAATAACGATAGTGAACTGTTGAAATTTCCCTTCATGCTGGCAGTAATCCCTGGTTCCATATGCGCTTATCTATACTTTTAGTTCGGGAGGTGATGTTTGTTGTTCGGATTAACCCGTGATTTTATACAACAGGATGGTATATATATGATCCTTGGTGAACCCGAAGGAATAGCTGCGGAGAAGCTTAATTTGATTCAGGCGCGCATGCTGATGAACACCGACATTCCTCATCATTTGAGGCTGCTACTTAGAGAAATAGATATGAAGGTTACTATGGAATACGCTGTTTTACGCAAAAAAATGCTTAGTCATCTACTCAAAGGAGAGAAGCTAAGTATGAACTCGTTTTTCGGGTTATTGCTGCAAATTGCCCAAGGCATGGAAGATGGCAGGTTATATATGCTGCGGGCGGAACAGTATGCTTTGCATGCAGATTACATTTTTATTGAAGGGTCGTTACAGAGCGGTAAAGTATACCTGACCTACATACCCATTCAGGAGAATAAGTCTAGTTCAAAGCTTGGTGAGTCACTCAAGTCGCTAATCATGGTGTTAATGGCATCTATCACAGAGCTTACTGGCAGTGGTGTGCAAAGGTTGCTGCAATATTGCAGTGAAGAGGGATTTACTCCAGCTGGCTTAAAGATTCTTTTATCAGAATTACTGACAGAAAGAGAGCCCGTTACACCAGAAAGACCGGTTCATGAATGTGTAAAGGAATATCTAGTGAAAGAGGCAGCTCTGCCATTAAGAAAAACATATGAGCACCGCGAAGCTAAGGAATTGGAGTTACAAGCGACTGCTACTCCTTGGATCAGCAGCTATCCTAATCTTAAGATAAAAGAGGAGGAGAGCGTGTCTCTAGGCTTGGAGGATGAGCAGGTAATGAATCCACAAGCCTCAAGCTCAAGAACCTATATAGCGTTAGGGTGTCTATTAGGCGATGCACTCCTGTGGAAGTTTCTATATTTGGATAGCCCAAAGCCGTTATGGCTTGCCGTCTGTGGAGTTGTGACGATTGTATTGGCTGTTTTAAGCTGGATGGTTTGGAGCGGAAGGCTGAAGGTTGGTAAAGAAGATGAGGATAGTCTGAGTGAGGATTCTGAAGATACTAACTGTAATCCGAGTCGAAAAGAATTGGAGTGGAATTTTGGCAGGAACCCTGTGGCTTCTATGCGTCCTCCAGCAACAATTCCAAAGGTAACTCCGCAATCCTCAGATTCAGCAGCTAACGTTCCGGCAACCCGTCATGAATCACTAGCAGAGGAACATTGTTCTGTTAAAGCACCAGAAGCCATAGCACCAACAACTTTATTATCACGGGAGAAAACGCCTGAGCAAGGACGACAAATCGAAAAGCTGGATCCGAGTCTTCCTTATCTCCAAAGAAGCGGTGAGGAGGGTGAAGAGGTGGAAATGATCGAGTTAAATCGAACTAGCTTCATTATCGGCCGATCGGCAGAGGTGGCTCAATATGTGGAAAGATCAGAAGGAGCCTCTAGAGTACACGCTGAGATATCTAGAAGCACCAGCGGATATATTCTGAAGGATCTTGACTCCAGAAATGGAACGCTTTTTCAAGGTGAAGCCATGGTCCCGTATAAAGAGTATCCACTAACAGAGGGGACCACATTTAAAATTATAAAAGGAAGCTACACATTCCATACAGTATGAAGGTGAGTTCTAACGATGAATGTGGCTCTACAATTTTTGTTTTTTCAAATCTTCTAAAGCGACTTGAAGTGTAGGGAAGGTAAAGTCAAAGCCATGATTTAATGCCGCTGCGGGCAGGACGCGCTGACCTTTGAGTAAGATTTCGGATAATTCTCCGACTGCTGTTTTTAACAGGAAGGCTAGCAAAGGGAACCAGTGCGGCCGTTTGTAGACTTTGCCAATCGTTCTGCCGAACTCTTCGTTCGTTACCGGATGTGGAGCAGTCGCATTAACAGGTCCGTTAATCGTGGGATTTTGCGTACAGAAATCAATTAGACGGACGATATCCGTCAGATGAATCCAAGAGACCCACTGCTTTCCGGAGCCAATGTTACCGCCAAAACCTAATAAATAAGGAAGCTTCATTTTGGGGAATGCTCCGCTCTCATTGCCGAGCACAACTCCGGTACGCAGCTTGACCACGCGGATACCATGGTAGGTTTCATCTGAAGCCTCTTCCCATGTCTTAACTACTTCTGAAGGGAAATCCATGACCTGGGCTGGTGAGGACTCACTAAAAGTATCCTCTAAAGAGGTACCGTAAATCGCCACGGCGGAAGCCTGAATGATTACGGAAGGCTTTTGCTTCATTTGATCTACTAACTTAGCTGCTGCGGAAACGGTTGCAAGTCGGGACTGCATAATCGCTTTTTTGCCACTTGGACTCCAGCGCTGGCTAAGGGAAGCTCCGGCGAGATTAATTAGGGCAGCTGCATTTTCCACTGGAGCGGGATTAGAACTTAGACTGTCCCAGGTGTGGTAACTCAGCTTATGATGAATTGTTGTTGCGTCTTTTGGTAAATTCCGACCTACAATAGCAACTTCATTACCTGCTTGCAACCAGTATTTTGCTAGTTCGCTACCTATAAAACCGGTGCCGCCACATATCACATATTTCAAAGGAGGGCCTCCGTTCTAAATCGTACAATTCATTAAAAATTACTTAAACAAATGCTGGTAAGCAGAGTAATCGATTTTATTCTTTTCGAGAAAATTGACAAGAAAACGGTTATCGCGCCGGGGTGTGGCAACTATGTAACCTTTAATGCAGTGATCGCGAGTAACTTCTTTTGCATTGCTCTCGACGGCGATCTTTCCGATCTCGGCAGCAATAGAATGCTTCGCAATATCACGAAATGGCCCAGGTACAGGTTGAACAAGCTGGTCCAAAAAGGCTTTTGTTTCGTCACTCCAGAGCGGGCGGCTGCGTTCCACCCAGTAATTTTGCCAGTCTAGCTTTGACTTTCCATCAGCTTTGGGCAGGACCTTTAGGAATTTGCGGAACATAAAAAAACCGCCGATACACATGGAACCAAGCAGCATAAATGTCCAGAAAGCGATAGAGTTCATAAACCAATTGCTCGGTGTGGATAATAAACCAAGTCCTGATTGGATAAACATGCATACACCACCTTTTGGCAATGAGGATTCTCACACGAATTATTCTCATATTAAAGTATAGCTTATTTCCAAAGTTTTGCGAAGCAGAACCCGGCATATTGGCCTCGTCTAGATTTATTTTTCCGATCACGGTAGAATAGGGGGTAATTCGTGAAGGAAAGAGGGAAGAAGTATGCTGAAAATAGGTTCACACGTGTCTTGCTCGGACAAGGGTCTTTTGACCGCAGCAAATGAAGCAAATGAGTATGGTTCCAGCTCGTTTATGATATATACAGGAGCGCCGCAGAATACGCGCCGCAAGCCGATTGATGCCATGTATCCCAACGAAGGGAAGCAGGTTATGAAAGAGAATGGTGTAGAGGAGATTGTTGTCCATGCACCGTACATTATTAATCTCGCTTCCTATAAAGAGAATACGTACCAACTGGCTGTTGATTTTCTGCAAGAGGAAATTCGCCGTACCCATGCACTTGAGGTCAAGCATATTGTATTACATCCAGGTGCGTTCACTGATAAAGATGCTGAATATGGTATTCAGCGGATTGCAGATGGCCTGAATGAGGTGCTTGGAGGCACGAACGAAACGGAAGTGCATATCGCTTTAGAAACTATGGCTGGTAAGGGAACAGAGATCGGCCGCAGCTTCGAAGAAATCGCTTCTATTATTGCTAAGGTCGAACATAACGAACGTCTATCGGTCTGTCTTGATACTTGCCACATTCATGATGCTGGCTATGATATCGTTAATGATTTGGACGGTGTTCTCAACAAATTTGATGAGACTATCGGATTGAACCGTCTTGGTGTAATCCACATTAATGACAGTAAAAATCCATGTGGCGCTCGCAAAGACCGTCACACTCCAATTGGCTCGGGTTGGATTGGCTTTGATACGATTAACAAAATCTTACACCATGAAAAGCTGGAGGGTCTGCCTTTCATTCTGGAGACCCCATGGATTGGTAAAGATGCTAAGACACAACGTCCGATGTATGAGGTAGAGATCGCTTTGCTGCGTGGTAACGTAGCTGAACGCTTTGGACCGGAGTTCGTGCAGGATGTTGAGACATTACGTGAATTTTTTGCCAAACAGGAAATCGATTCCCGTCAATATGTACTAAATGTCTGGGAGTTACTGAAAAATGATGCCAAAGCTAAAAAAGCTGATCCACGTGAACCGCTAGAGCGTCTATACGATGAAGTTGTCGCTGCTCAGCTGTTCCCGCAACTAAGCGAGGAAGCTATTAATCATCGCTTGATTGCTTGGTTAGCAGGCAAATAAGTGCTCATGAACGCTTAAGTATACTTCAGATTGTGTATGTAGATGAGAGGATGGGAAGAGGGTCATGGAATTACACGTAAAGAGAAACAATTCGTCGGGTGTCGAACATTATTCTAACCGGGCGCGTATGCTCATTTCCTGCCCTGACGGACCGGGAATTGTGGCGGCTGTATCACACTTTCTGTATCAGCATGGCGCAAATATTGTGCAGTCGGATCAGTATACGATGGATCCAGATGGTGGAATGTTCTTTATGAGAGTCGAGTTTGATCTACCTGAATTAGGCGATCGTCTGGAAGAGATTCGCTCTCAATTTGGCGGAGTGGCGGAGCGTTTTAAGATGGACTGGAAGATCTTTAATGTTCGTCATAAGAAGAAACTTGCCATATTTGTCTCTAAAGAAGACCATTGTCTTGTTGAACTGCTCTGGCAGTGGCAAGCAGGCGATCTCGATGCCGATATTGCCCTCGTCGTTAGTAACCATTTGGATATGAAATCTTATGTCGAGTCATTTGGCATTCCATTTCATCATATTCCAGTCACAGCGGATACTAAGGCTGAAGCAGAAAAACGCCAGTTAGAGGTCATCGGAGACGATATCGATGTGATTATATTGGCACGGTATATGCAAATTATCTCGCCGTCCTTTATTGAGCATTATCGCCATCAGATTATTAATATTCACCACTCTTTCCTGCCTGCCTTTATTGGCGGCAACCCATATGCCCAAGCGTACCAACGCGGAGTGAAAATTATCGGGGCAACCGCTCATTATGTTACTGAAGAACTAGACGGTGGACCGATTATTGAACAGGATGTGCAGCGGGTTAGTCACAGTGATGATGTTATTGAACTGAAGCGGATTGGACGTACCATTGAGCGTGTTGTTCTGGCTCGTGCGGTGAAATGGCATATCGAGGACCGGATTCTCGTCCATCAGAACAAAACTGTAGTATTTAAATAAAGGTTATTCTCCGGTGAAAGAAGCGGTTATGCCCAAGAGCTTTCACCGGAAACCTTTAATTTAATAGTTCACTAAATCTCTATCCGGTAAAAAAGCATTTTACCAGCAGCTTGGCTATTTATGCCAAGGTGCTTTTTGTCGTTCTCAAAAATCATGTAGTTAAGGAGGTGGAAGGTTTGGCGTTACAGCGGGGACGTTTGTTAAAACGTAATTATTTCTTCGCAAGTCTTATTTTGATTACTGGATTCGGGGGATTGCTAGGTTATGATCTCTATTTCAAGCCCTACGTGCTTTCCCAAACCGTGGTCAAAGTTAAGGTGGGAGCTGGAGAATCTCTACCTAAAAATTATGAGCTGAAAGCAAGTGATTTGTATCTGGATTCTGTTCAGACCAAGGACATACCCTCTGGTGTAATCACGCAAATCGCACAAGTGGAGCATAAAATTACGAATGTGAATCTGACTAACGGTAGTATTTTGACAGCATCACTGGTGGATATTAGTGATTTAGAGCCTTTGCAGGATGAAGGGATATTTCCTATTCCGAAGGAGGCCATCTATGCGATCAATGGTTCGTTGCGAAGCCGGGATAAGGTAGACATTTATCTTGTAGAAGGTGAACGAGAGAAGCAGCGAGAGGTGCTTGGTTCAAATACAGGTAAAAAAGAAAACGAGGAACAGGTGAAAGAACAAAGCTGGCTTAGCGATCCTGCTAAAGAGATCTTTTTATCTGGAGTCACTGTGAACTATGTACGAACAGAAGACAATAATGATGTGCAGGATTCTGAGAAAGGCAACAACAATAACCGATTCACTTCTACTGGCAAAGTGGCGACACCAGAATTGAAGCTGAAGAAAAGTGAGGGTCAAAGGCTAGGGCAATTTTTGGAGCAGGGCAAAAAGCTGTGGATCGTACGGGTAGAGTAGGGGGAGATTGCCTTGAAAATATTTAGTCTGGGCATAGATCAGTTAACGATTAATGATATCAAAAACGCGGGATTTAATGTAATTACACAAAACGTGTATCCCGATCCGGCGCATACCGAAGGTCATATGTTAATGGTTACTAGTGAACAGGTACCTGTTCAAGCGCTTAGCGAGTTGCGACACAAATATCCAAGCTCTATGATCCTGTATTTATATCTGCAAAAGGGAATTCGCGGCTATCAAGCTGTGCATATGTTATGTGAAAGCTTAGGGGTATATTTTATTCCTCCTCGTTCTACCTCGTCAGCAGTGATAGAGAAGGTTCGTTTTATCCTGGAAGAGGATGGCGAGCAACGGAGCAATTTGGTTGGCTTTTTTGGCTCAGGTCCAGGCATTGGTTGCACAAGTGTGGCGAAGCTGTTCGCAAGACGAATTGCTGCGGCAGGTCTACGTGTTCTTGTACTTGGTTTGGATTTATATGATCCCGGGTATGACCGCAAAGCGACGATCAGTCTAGACAAACTGCGTCCCAAGCTTACAGGGAAGATGATTCATGATGAAGATTTCGAACAATTGATTAGACAGGATGGCTATTTGTATCTACCGGGAAATTACGACTACTTAAGTGTACAGGATTATCTGGAGGAGGAGATCGAATATTTCTTGGCTAGAGCTGGAGCAAATGCGGATGTGGTTATTGCTGATTTCGGTTCAATTCCCGAGAGTGCTGCGTGGTATGTCGGTATGCAAAAGTCGTTGTTACGCATGATTGTCACTCATCCTAAACATGAATACAGATTAGAACCTCTACTCGAGCTTGCGGGGCATATAGATCTGCGTCCGCAGGATTTCCAGCTGATCATTAACCGCAGTAATGTGGATGAAATATCTTCGTCCAAAAATATGGCCCTTAGATTTGGCACTGAAATCTTGCTGGAGCTACCGTATTACCAGCCCTTGCAGGAAAGCTTGCCACTAGGCAAAAAAGAGCTGCAGCATGTGGATGATAAGGTACATTCTCTATTGGTGTCGTTGGGATTAGCGCCAGAGGCCAAAAAGAAAGGGATATTTCTATGATTGAAACTCTCGCGAGTCGTCCACTCTTTTCTCTAAAACAAAGCGTGTTACGCACTAGCAAACCGGGCAAGGAAGACTTTTATGCTTTTTTACAAAAAATGAAGACCGAGATGAACGAAGGATTAGAACGTGAGGATGACGCTTACTTCGAGCTAAATGCAAAGGCATTAATTGGCGATCCGCAGGCAGTTAGCTTTTTTATGAATGAAATTGAGAAGTACTTACGAAAAACACCTTTTACTGGAAAGGTTCCAGAAGCGTACCGAACGGCGGCAGAGGCCCTGTATCACGAGTGGAAGGGTTTTGGACCAGCGTATCGTTGGTTTACGGATCGTGCATACAGCGAGTCAACCGGATTACAAATGATTGGGAAGCAAATTTTTTATAGCCATAAAGGTGAGTTTATAGCTTATCCGTATGAGATGCCTTCACTGGATCGGGTCGAGCAGCTGAAGCGTTCCTTGCTAAAAAGTGATCCCAATAAAAAGCTGAACAAGGATAATCCTTCGGTGGAGTTCAAAATGGATGATCCGCTTTGGCCAGGTAGATTTATTCGGCTTGCGATTTGGGTATCACCTAGGGTCTGGGAGGGTTTTACTACGATATCACTGCGGCGACAGGTTGTGGAATTTCTGGATTTGGAGGATCAAGCGGGTACGGAATGTATCCCTGTGGAGGCGGTTGAGTTCATTCGGGCGTTATCGTCCACGTTTCGCAATACCATTATTGCGGGTGCTGTAGGGTCAGGGAAAACAACCTTTGCCAATACGATCGTTGGTGAGCAACTGCTTGGCTCTTCCTCCTGCATGGGAGTAGTGATGATAGAGAAACATCCGGAATCCATTTTACCGTATCAGATTAAAGGCCATCGGATTATTCCAATTCAAGCTGCGAATGAGGAACTGATGGAGGTGGGAGTAGAGTCGCTGCGGCATGACCCGAATATTTTGTATATGACAGAGATGCGTTATAACGAGTGGGAATTTTATTTGTGGAGTGGGGAAAAAGGATACGACGGGATTACCGGAACCTTCCACACTGTGGATTCGGAGGACATTCCTTATCAAGGTGCGTTTGCTGTGTCGACAAGAATTGGCGGGAGTCTTAAGGGGCATTTGATCTCTGCGCTGAAATCATGCGAGCTAGTGTTTATTTTGGAGAGTGTTCCGAACGGGAAGAAGCGGCTGGCGCGAATATCAGAAATCTTTTACGAAGAGGATAGAAATTCAGTGTTTGCTAATGATCTTATGCGCTGGGAGCCGGAGAAAATGTGTTGGTCTTACAATGACAAGCTGACGAAAAATCTGATGCTGAAAATGACTAAGAAAAATGCGCAGGCTACGCAGATTGTCCAAAAAGAGCTGGGACGACTTGCTTCAACAAAGCCGATGGATCAGCCGCTTAAAGAAAGCTTGAAATCTAAGATAGTACTTAATGAGTGAGGAGGTGCTGCTATGGATTTACTATTGTATATTTTTCGTTTTGTCCTTCATTTATGGGTTGTGTGGGGACTGTGGTTACTCACCAAACTGCTCATCGAAAGGCATTTACGGCAGGTAGTCCAGAAAGTCGATTTTCGAATTAAACATAAGATGAGTATTTTTGGCAAAAGAGTTAGTTCGGTAAAAAAAAGGCTGTGGCTCTACCGCCATCTGGACAAGCTTCTCTATTTCGTACACCGAAAGTATGAGCCGGGCATTAGCGTAATGCGTTTTGTTATGCATACAGCTATTTTATTTATTGCGGTTTTCTTATCAGGACTACTGACACTTAGTGAGCTCCCTGGAAGGTTGAGTTTTAACAATCCCTTTTTGGAGGGGATTACTTTTAATGAAGGACAGCCGATTCAGGGGGCGTGGAGATTTCCGCTTTTTATAGCTGCAATATCTGCGACGATTCCTTATTTTCGTATGAGATACATCTATGTACAGCGGAAGGTACATGGAAGCTACGATCTCCTCGATGTAGTCAAAATCTCCACCAAATTCACTCATTTGTCGGTAGATTCGATTCTTGATCGTACAGCGGATTTTCTAACAGATAAAAATGTACTAAAGAATCCTCTGAAGCTGCTTGGTGCCGCATTTTCTAATTATAGTAATGAGAAGGAGCTTGTTGAGGAGGCAGGGAGATTCTCCAGTGCGATTGGCACCACCTTCGCTTTAGAGTTTATATCAGATTTGCTCTATGCCGAGAAGGAGGGAACCCGTTATTTAAAAAGCTCGCTAATGCTGTTGAATCGTTCTATGGAGCAGCAGAGAGAGACGATTTTAACTGTAAAAGCAGGAAGCAGAGATGCGATCAGCCTTGGCTTATATGGGAATCTTTTGGTGCTGGTATCTACAGTTGGAACCTTTATGTATATGCTGAAGCCCGATGTCTATTTTCAACTGCAGTTCGAAACTACGGTAGGCCTTTCCTTTTTGATGGTGATCGTCTCCGGTCTTTTTATCTCTTTTGTGATCAGTACTATTCTTGCCAGGCCCAAACTGGACTACCACTAAGGTGATGAACTATGGATAGATTATTACTACTAATTACAGTGATCGGGATCGTGTATATCGCATTACTTGTGTTTGTGAGCAGCAGCAGTAAGCAGGAACGATATCTTGTCCGACTGGGCATCCGGTGGAATTCGCTGGGTGAACACGTGCAGAGTGATAGATTTCAGCAATTGTTGAATGAATGCGGTTTATCAATTTCGGCTCGAAAAGTTACGCTATTTCGTTATTCAGCGGCAATCATCTATTTATTTAGCCAAGTCGTCAGCGATTTCATTCGATCTGTTCCATTTTCATTCTATGACCCTCTAATTGCTCTACTTATTCTCGTAATCAGCAGTCCGATGCGTTATCTTCCGCTTGGTTGGGTGTTGGCGTGGCTTCACCAAAAGACGAATATTCAAAAAGATGGCGAGTTGATCTCCTTCATTCGTCTCTATGAGAATAATCGCCTACGTAAGCGCGGATATGTGCAGTTTGGTGCTTTTTGTGGGAGTACAGCGGGACATTTTCAATATATACGTCAGGACTTGTATGAGCTGTCAGAACGGGCAGTAGATGAGGGAGTGGAGGGGGCGATTGAATGGTTTTGTGCCAAATTTCCGGATAACCATCATTTTATTAATGACATCCGGTCCATTTTACTGGCTACAGAAGGCATGGATGATGACACGGAAGCTGCAAACTATTTACGTGAACAAGGCAAGATTATCTCCAAAATCTCCAGCGATCAGTATTTTAAAAAATGGTCTTTCATCGGTGAACTATCGACGATTATTAATGTTATTCCATCGATTGCTACTTTTTTGATGATCGTTGCCATGGCGATGCAGTACATTTTGCTAATCAAAGGAAATTTTAATGGAGTCGGCATGTTCCAGTGAAAAATTGTATATTCAACCTTATTTTTAAAACCTAAAATAAAAAGGGAGAAATTAACAATGAAAAAAGACGCTATTTCTACAGGTTTATTTATCGCTATCGGTTTTTTGTGTGTGGCCATCGTAATTGCCATTTTGATTCCTCTGGTGCGTGACGTGATTAATGCTGCCGATGATAATAGACCGACGATCCCGGGGGTATCTCTAACTCAACCGCTGGATTCCAGCCAGACTGCACTAACTATGTCCATGACTCACGTTTCGGTATAAGTCTGATGAAAAAAGACTCTATTTCCGTCGCTATGTTTTTGGCTATTGGCTTTGTAATTGCGGGGATGTTTGTCACGGTAGCTACGCATATGATCGGCAGCAGTCAGGACGACATCATCTCACATACTAAGCAAGTGGAACAGTATTAGAAGGAGGCGTGTCTAATGAAGGAGACCGTCCTCCGGGCATTGTTCATGTGGCTAGTCCTGTTTATTATCCTGCAGCCTATCTTCTCCTACATAGATTATCTGCTAGATTTACAGGTCAAAGCTAATACGTCCTATATCACACAAAAAGCAGCAACAGAGGGGATGGTTACAGCTTCTATGCGGAATGAAGTGATTTCAAATCTGAAGGCGATTGGATTTTCTGAAGCTTCGATAGAAATTACGAGTAGTACAGAAACCGTTCAAGAGCGAAAGCAACGAATGGATGTGTATGTAACCGCGCCGCGGATAAAACTGTTTCCTTATAATTTTTCTACGGTTTCGCAGCCGACTCGATATTATGGGCACGGATCAATTATGAGTGAGTATCTCGATTGACTAAGGGATGAGCGTAATTTATGGATTACATTATTAAGCTGGCATTTGTGCTACTGATCTTTATCTACTCCTGGTTCTTTCAGATCCAGAATCAGGAGTGGGACCAGCTGCGCAGCATGTTAAAAGACGCAAATAATATCGCTGTTCACGATGCCGCACAGGAATTAGATGAGACCGAATTGACTCGTGGTCGTCTGATTATAGATCCTACAGATGCGTACGATACTTTTCAGCAAACCCTACAGAACAATCTAGGCCTTGATAGCGGCCTTTCCCCCCAAGCGGGCAGCCGTTTTAAGACACAAGTAAAGATTGTAAAGTTCGATATTATTGATGATTCCGATGGCGTGACGTTTCCACTTTTATACGAGGATAGCGAATATGGCATAACCAAATACATCGCAGGTCCTTCGGTTATTGCCGTCATTGAGACGGAGCACCCGGTTCTGATCTCCCGATCCAAAACACAACAGCCCATCAGGGTGCCAGCAGTTCAAGAGTATAAGATCAATAAGTAGTGAAAATCCAATTAAAGAAAAGGGAGAGATTCAGTGATGAAGAAGACCATTGTAAGGGCAGTTTTGACTACGACAATGTTATTTAGCATGGTATTGGGGCAGAACGTGATTACTAACGCAGCAGCGGTTACACCAGTAGTTACAGCTACATCAACAGCTACAGTAAAACCTGCTGCTACACCAGTACCTATTATGAGGGATAACTTAAGTAAATATGGTTTGAAAAAGGATTTGGAGTTGCCGGTTACGGTTACGGCGGGTGGGCTTAGTTATACGCTGGAGAAGTTTATGATTTATGATTTCAAGTCAAAAGATGCACAAAATCTAGTGAAGAAATATGATTATGATTCTTTTGGAGTAATGGTTAGCAAACCTAAATATTTAATCTGGACTAAGATTACGATTAAGAATAACAGCAATAAAATTGTTAAAAGATCCTTAAATGATCAAAAAGAAAAATGGATTTTAAGTTTACAAGGTAAGGGACAATTAGACCAAATTTGGCCAAAAGTAAATGTGGAAAAATTAAATAATAAAGAAGCGTTTTATTATTACACTCTTAAGCCAAGTGAGCAATTAACTACTTATCAAGCATATTTATATGATCAGGATTTCAACTATTTTGCCATCCGCTTGTTCCATGATGGCGGATTCGACGAAAAATTTATAGTTAATTCTACGGAGTAAGTATAAATGAAAAAAATAATCATCTCATGTCTATGTTTTTTATTGCTCATTCAGCTTATGACAGCTATTTCAGTAAAAGCAGCCGAGACGAAATTGACCTCGGTTGGTGTCCCAATTACTACAGGTTTACAAGGATCAAACAATGCTGCTAAAGACTTCTATTTGGAACTTCCTAGTGGAGTATCTAGTTCTTCAGTTAAGACAGGTACTTTAAAATATAGTGGATCTAACGAAAAAACTAGCCTCTCTCTTGAGAACGGGAAAATTAAAGTGACATTACAAGGAGTTGCAAATCAAAAATATATAAAAGAGGTTCAGGGTTATAGAGCATCCTTTGAGTTGCTATATAGGACCGATATTTATAATTCAATATGGTTATACTCTGACGGAAGAAGATGGCAAATAAATCAGTATGATGAAAAAAGAGATAGTTTGGTGACAGATGATAAAGTTGCAACTGATAGTTATCCTTCTAAGAATCCACCAATAACGGTAGTAACTGCAGGACCTTATCAAGATAAAGATTACCTAAAATGGTATAACGGATCTAAAACTGAGGTTATCGATTCTCAAAATATCATTGAGTCTACTATAAAACCTCAAGTAGTTAAGAAATCTTCTTATGCTCAAGATCCAAAGTTTAAAAATGGAAGAATTATTTTGAACTATACGATTCCTGCAGGAGTACCTTGGGATCCTGAAGATAATACGGATTTAACTGGAAAAGCAGAGGGACGAAGATATAAAGCATTCGCATCCTATTATTACACCGCAGACGCTAAAGTCACCACCTACAGCTACGGGGGAACAGTCAGCTTTGAATATGGTCTCCCAGATGAAGCTACTCTTACAGGTTCTGCAATTCTAGAACAACCTAATCCAAACCCAATTAAGTTTGATAATAAGAATGTGCCAGTTAAAATTGCTTTGAAGGGCGAACTCGTATCCTATAAAGATACTTCGAACATTTCAGAATGGATTTTTTATGCCAAAGAGAAAGGTAATGAAGGCTCACTCCAGACAAAAAAGGTGTATACCAAAACTCTAACGGCAAACGAAACTTTCAGGTTTGAAATTCCGAAGGAGAAAGTGGCAGTTAAAAGTAACTACAGTCAAGAGTACGAACTAAGTATAGTAGTGAGATTTAAGAATGAAGTCGTGACCAAAAGAAGTAAGTTCGATTCGTTAAAAGAATCTTTTACAGTCAAAGCAGGAGCGTATACAACCTCAGGTCCTCCGGGAGGAGGGTTTCCAGGTCCTACATCACCGCCAGAACTACCGAGAGAGTTAAAACCTCCAGTAGCCCTTATAAATGCACCGAAAACTGTAAAAGCAGGACAAGAGTTTGTAGCCAGTGCAGCAGGATCGTATGACCCCGATGGTTATATTACGGATTACTTTTGGGATACGCCTAATGCTAAGGGAGAATTGAGCACTTTGCCAAGGGGAACGCTTTGGTATGATAAAGACCATTTGGGGGAACAAACCCTTGCTTTGACTGTGATGGACGATGACAAAATGACTGGAAGTACTAGCACTGAGATCAACGTCATCGAACCAAAACCAGATGCATCTATCAGGGTAGATGGTACATTAAAGCAAAATCGAAAGGTTATCATACAAAGTTATGTTAGTAGCCCGACCCACTATCCGTTAGTGGATGCTAAGACTAAAATCAGCATCACAGCCGTATCAGGTGGAACGAATTCTGATATTAAATATAGCGGATCGCTGAACGGGGTATATAGTAAAGATGTGCTATTCAAGAAGCCTGGGAAATATAAAGCAACCATTTATGTGGTGAATACATTAGGGCTAACTGCGAGTAACGAAGCAACTTTTGATATAGCACCAGACCAGAAACCTTTTGCGTATTTTACGATGGCTGGAACAGCGTATCGCAATCCTTCAGATGGTAATCAAGCGACCCTATCAATAGATGATATGTCGTACTCACCAGACCAAGATATTGTGGCTCGAAGGCTTTGGGAGTACCGCTACGATTCTGATAACAACGGAAATTTTACGGATGAACCATGGGTTGTTTTTAATAATGAGAATTTAGATCGTTTGAATCTCAAGGTAAAGGAAGTCGGAAAATACGAAGTAAGACTAACTGTATTTGAAGAGTTTGGCCAGCCGACCATCGAGGAGTTTGTGACGCAGGCTGATCGGCAATCCATTGATTCAGAAGCTACACAAAATGTGATCGAACGGATCTTCACGGTTAAAAATCAGGCACCTGATGTCGATTGGTCATGGTAGAGAGGAATAGAGATGCAGAAATTTAAAAAAACAATTTCAACGTTTATGGCCCTTGTATTACTACTTCTTTCATTCCCTGAATTTTATTCGGGGAGTGCAAAGGTAGAGGCGACAGGTGACCCAAATATCATCAATTTTATGGATATCCGTCTTGAAGGATTTAATAAAACAACTCCTTGGGAGCCGGCTATGGGGAATATAGGATCTTTAAGTTTGAATATGCCTGCTATGACCCTAACCAATATTACTTTTGATCTAACAACAAGAATACTGCGCTACGATTATGTACCTGATGCACCTGTAGTTTTAACATCAGGTTATATTAATTGGTACTATGATACGCAGCGTACTAGATTTCTTAATATTTACAGTTATATGTACAGGACAGATGGAAGTGGTAATACTGATTATGCTACTGATGCCTCATGGAGAATTGAAGAAATGCCACCTGTGAAAAGTTCGGATAGTCTTCAGTTTAACCTTGACAGAAATACAACCGCTTTTTATGAAAGTTATGCTTATCCAGCGAAGTATGGCATTCCAAAAGCCCTTAGAGTCGCGCTAAGAGCAAGTGATGCGCAACACCAACCTAACGAATGGATGAATGGTTGGCATAACAACGTATATTATGATTGGGAGAACATACCTCTAGTAATAAATTCGGCACCTACTCTTACAGTGACTACACCAAGTGAGCAGCAGCTACTAAATGAGCCAGGATTCAGTGGTATGAACCTTGAGGGATATGTTCGAGATGTAGACAATAATGATCTAGTCGTTAGTGCTGAAATCCCTAATGTGTTCTATAAACAAGTCAATGTCCAACAGGCACTAAATAATAAATGGTTTTCCATCCCAATAGATGTTTTGGCAGACGGAATTCCTCCCGGACGCCACAATATCATTATCAAGGTTGTGGATCCCTATAATTATAAGGATGAGAAATCGTTGGTCGTTAATGTATCCTATAGGCTTAGGAATAAATCCTATATATTGATTAACACTCCTATAGACGTATCAACCATATACAAGGACTATGAAGGAGATTCTAAATATCAAGAACGCTATAGATACGATCATAACCCGTATTTCTTCGATAATTCGATGGGTATCATTTCGGATAGTGGGTTATGGCGTTCAGAAAGGTATACCTCCTTTCCATATAGCGGACTCTATAACGCAACCTTTCAAGCACGAGATAATCCTAAAAACGATGACAGATTCGATGTCTATCGTTTATGGAGCCGAGATAATTTATCTTCAATGACCTATCATGTTCATCGGAAGCCCATTGCATTGTTTGCTGCCAAACTGGCGTGGGGATCTCTTCTGCTAACAGATAGTTCCTACGATTTGGACCACATCACGGCTGTTAATAAGGGACTTATAGCTTGGCAATGGCAGTATAAAAAAACTGATTCTGAAATATGGACAGATGGTCAACCGCCAGCTCAATTACCGAGTTCTGGACAATATGACATACGCCTTAGAGTACGTGATGTCGATGGCGAAAAAGGGTTAGGGGTCTGGAGCGACTGGTGTGTAAGGACGGTGGGGGCTGCAGGTAATCTACCTCCCGTAGCGTTATTTAGTGTTGATCCTAATATTGTTTCCTATCGTAAAGCTACTACCATAACAGACAAATCGTTTGATCCGGATAATGATCCATTAGATGTGTATTACTGGACGGTTATCAAAGACGGTTGGAACAAAGTTTGGGAGCATTGGGGTGGAGCTACAACGCCACCTAATATCGCAGCTTTTGGGATCGGTAATTATCAAATTAGTTTACAAGTGCATGACAACCGAGGTTTATGGTCAGATTGGTATCGCCAAAATGTCCAAGTGATTAATCACCCACCCGCAGCAGCATTTAACATGCCAGCTGAAGTATATCGAGATACTGTAATTACAATGGATAATCTAACACCAGATCCTGATGAAGATGGAGATTCGCTTGCTTATTTATGGTACACCAAACTCAGCAATAGTCCTTATTATTATGCTGGCAGTAACCGCAACCAATCTTTGACGATACGAGATCTTAT
This sequence comes from Paenibacillus sp. FSL H7-0716, assembly GCF_038002705.1. NCBI lineage: Bacteria > Bacillati > Bacillota > Bacilli > Caryophanales > Paenibacillaceae > Paenibacillus > Paenibacillus sp. FSL H7-0716. The sequence continues at coordinate 40,331 of NZ_JBBODA010000013.1, read as the reverse complement.
TGCTGGAAACGGAATTTCACCGCAGCAGGCTATATCAGAAGGATGGGAAATGCGCCTTAAGGCAACAGACGTACCTAATCCCTCGAGTATTGGAGCTTTAAGTTCCAATGCAACACGTGTATTTACTGTTAAAAATCATGTTCCAACAGCTGCTATTAGTCGCCCATCGGCAGTATTCCAATATGATACCCGACAATATACATCTTTTGATGAGGATGGAGATCCCTCAGATCTCGCTAGTCTGCAATACTTCTGGAAAGTAACAGATAGTGATGGCATTACGCAATGGTTTCGAACTCCTAATATTGATGTTAATTTTCCTGAGTCCGGTATCTATACATTGGAACACTGGGTTATCGATCAGATCGGTGATAAGTCTAATATAGCTACGTTGAAGGTGAATGTTACTAAAAATCTAGCGCCCTCAATGACATTGATAACCCCGGTGGGAACCGTAACCAATCCATCCGTAATAGATGCCGAAATACAAGGAGATCCATTAATAAAATGGAATTATACAGACCCAGAGAGTGATCCGCAGGAGAAGTACCGTTTAGAATTTTTTTCAAAAGACGGACTGTTAGTTAAGACAGTTGAGAACCTTGACACCACAGGTCAGCTGCGGCAGTATCAACTCCCTAACCATACATTCAATCGATTTGAATACTTCACTGTATATGGTCGGGCTTATTCCAAGTTATCCTGGTCAGAAATATCTAACGAAAAAACGTTTATCATCGACAATCCGCCGCAGCCTGGATTCACAGTAATCACGGATACAGGTAGAGATGCTGCCAAAGAGCCAATTTATCGCACGGATCTTCTAAATATCAAGAGCAAAGCGACGGATCTAGACCTTCCAAAAGGAGATACGATCAGCCATAAGTATGATTTGAAATCATCTAACGGGACGGAAGGATTGGCTAGTACTCAAGCTGAATTTACGAAGAAATTCACCTCAAATGGCGTCTTTACCTTTAAACAAACCGTTACGGATTCTCTAGGACTGTATCGAGAGCTATCTCTGAGTATCACTGTAGCCAACCGTAAACCGACCGTAACGATAACGTACCCAACAAGTACTGACTCAAGTAAGCCTATGATCGCAAGTACGCTTACACCAATCATCAAGTGGGATTATCAAGATAAGGATGGAGATGAACAACAGCGGTATAAGGTACAAATTATCAACTTGGCGACAGGGGGAGTTAAGGCTGAGTCTGGCGAACAAAACTCAAGTGTCAAACAGTGGCAAGTGCCCGCGGGAATATTGGTTGAGAACGAAAAATATGCCGTGGAAGTGGAAGCTTTTGATGGTTATAACTGGAGTAATATCTCAGCGCGTAAATATTTTATGGTTAATCTGCTGAGTATTAAAGGTGGGGTCCAGCACACAGAGGAATGGAATAACAACCGTAAAGGCTACAATTTGAACAAGAGCGGTAATGAGGAGAGTCCAAGAGGCTACAATGTGTTTTGGGCGGGCGAACGGTTTATTTTGGAAGGGACAGCAACCGGCTTGCCCGATACTGTTGAGGTGGCAATGACGGGAGGTTATTCTACGCAACTAATTCCAACGAACAGTGACAAAACCTTGTGGACAGGCGAATTATATGATCCGGCATTTGTGAAACTTCCCGATGGTCCAGTGACCTTTACCTTCACAGCTAAGAATGAGTACAATACCAAAATAGATACAGTTACTGTTGTGATTGCTGGCGATTGGTCTGAATATTTTCGGAACCATCGTGTGAAGTAATGAGATTTTTACGGCTGTATCCTTATTCCATTTAAAAAGGGCTACGCGGAAATACGATCCGCATAGCCCTTTTTTTACGAGCAACAACTTATATAACTCCTTCAGTCCGTTCTTCATTCATTCTCATCATTCTTGTCGCAACGGAAGGTGTATGTAAAGGTATATTCGTCGAACGTGTAGAGGCTCTTTGAGCTCTACGCACATAATAGGATAACTTGCCGCTGAATATTTTATGGGAACAGAGTGAAAGAGCGAAATCCTCCGGGGTAACAAAGCAGGAAGGCTTATTCACAGGCTGAACTGCGGTATTTTCAAATAAGGAAGCAACAAAATGAGAGCAGAAATAAGCGTTCTCTCGATCTATTTTAACATTTAGAAGTACGCCGATCAGGCCTAAAAGATGGTATTTATAACGTTCCTGATTTTTCATCATCCCTTGGACATGATTGTACATAGCATCGTATTCCGCGGCACTAACACGTAACTGATAAATAGAGCAATTTGCGCTGCTATAGAAAGGGTGAATGAAATTTTCTTGAATCAGACCCGCGACGAATGGATTGTGCATTTTTTTTCTTCCGAAGCTGTACACCTCACGTAGTTCACTATCAAAGGCGATCGAAGCATGGTTCAGATCAGCTTTTGTAAACCACTTAATGAAACCACTGAAGGCTGTACCTGTACCGGTAAGCACAATATAAACATCCTTTTTCGAAGTCATGTTCAGAATTCCTTTCCACTTGGAGATATTGGATAATGAATGAAAATTTTACTTGAGTAACTCCATCTTACTTTATATTCGAGCATTGTAAAACAAACTTTAGTCGCAATAGAAAACTAGACCATAGGCTAAGTAAAAACCCGTCTCATGACATAGTTACTTTTGCGTATATAAATGCGTAGATATTGCAAAACATAAGCTGTAAAACAAAGAGTTTTTAAAAACAATTGGAATTGCTTCCACACTAGTGATACAATAAGAGTCAAAATGACATTCTTGAGATTTCAGAGGAGGAACTATTAAATGAGTGAACAAGAACAAGCGATCCAGAAGGAAGAAAACTCAACAGTAGATAACCTGTCTATCACAACAATTCGTACGTTGGCTATTGATGCTATCGAAAAAGCGAATTCCGGCCATCCAGGTATGCCAATGGGTTCTGCACCAATGGGCTACCAACTGTTTGCAAAAACAATGAATCATAACCCTGATCATCCAACATGGGTAAACCGCGATCGTTTTGTATTGTCCGCTGGTCATGGTTCCATGCTTCTGTACAGCTTGCTGCACCTTAGCGGCTATGATCTTCCTATGGAAGAATTGAAACAATTCCGTCAATGGGGTAGCTTGACTCCTGGTCACCCGGAAGTTGGTCACACAGCTGGTGTTGATGCAACTACAGGTCCGCTTGGACAAGGTATTGGTATGGCCGTTGGTATGGCTATGGCCGAAGCTCAATTGGGCGCAACCTACAACAAAGAAGGACATAACGTAGTTGACCACTATACTTATGCTATTTGTGGTGATGGTGACCTTATGGAAGGGATCTCTTCTGAGTCCGCTTCTCTTGCTGGTCATTTGAAACTCGGAAAATTGGTTGTATTGTATGATTCAAATGATATTTCCCTTGATGGTAAATTGAATCTTTCTTTCTCCGAAAATGTAGCTCAACGTTTTGATGCTTATGGTTGGCAAGTTCTGCGTGTAGAAGACGGAAATGACCTTCCGGCTATTGAAAAAGCTATTGCTGAGGCGCAAGCTGAGACTAGCAAACCAACTTTGATCGAAGTGAAAACAGTTATTGGTTATGGTAGCCCTAACAAACAAGGTAAAGGCGGCCATGGCGGTACTCACGGTTCTCCGCTTGGAGCAGAAGAAGCTAAGCTGACCAAAGATTTCTACAAATGGGTTTACGAAGAAGATTTCTATGTGCCTGATGAAGTTCGTGCACATTTTGCAGAAGTGAAGAAAAACGGAATCGCAGCTAACAAAGCTTGGGACGACAAATTTGCGGCTTACAAAAAAGCATATCCAGAGCTGGCTGCACAATTCGAAACAGTAATCAATGGCGATCTTCCAGAAGGCTGGGATGCTAACCTTCCAACTTACACTACTGAAGATAAAGCAGTATCGACTCGTGTCGCTTCCGGTAGTGCGCTTAACGGTCTGACTGCTGGCGTTCCTCAGCTAGTGGGTGGTTCCGCTGACTTGGAAAGCTCCACTATGACGCATTTGAATGGTTTGACATCCTTCACACCAGAATCTTATGATGGCCGCAACATTTATTTCGGCGTACGTGAGTTTGGTATGGCTGCTGCAATGAACGGTATTGCCCTGCACACTGGTCTTAAAGTATTCGGAGGAACATTCTTCGTATTCACAGACTACCTGCGTCCAGCAATTCGTTTGGCTTCGATCATGAAATTGCCAGTAACCTATGTACTGACACATGACAGTATTGCAGTTGGTGAAGATGGTCCTACGCATGAACCAATCGAACAATTGGCTTCCCTGCGTATCATCCCAGGTCTGACTGTTATTCGTCCGGCTGATGCTAACGAAACTTCTGCAGCATGGGCTTATGCTATGGAAAACAAAGAGAATCCGGTTGCTTTGGTTCTGACCCGTCAAAACCTGCCAATTCTTGCTGGAACCGTAGATGGCGTTCGTGAAAACATCAAACGTGGTGGTTATGTTGTCTCTGATTCCAAAAATGGCACTCCACAAGCACAACTTATTGCAACTGGTTCTGAAGTACAGTTGGCAGTTAAAGCGCAAGCTGCTTTGGCAGAAGAAGGCATCGATGTTCGTGTAATCAGCTTGCCAAGCTGGGATCTGTTCGAAAAACAAGACAAAGAATATCGTGATTCCGTAATTCTTCCAGGAGTCAAAGCCCGTCTTGCTATCGAAATGGCACAAACCTTCGGATGGGAACGTTACACTGGTGACCAAGGCGATATCCTAGGCATCACTACTTTCGGAGCTTCCGCGCCTGGCGATAGAGTTATGAAAGAATATGGCTTTACTGTAGAGAACGTAGTTAGCCGTGTGAAAGCACTTCTGTAATTAACTGAATAATCATTAGGGGGAGAACAAGTAATGAGTCAGTTTAACAACGCAACGATCGAAAAAGCAGCCAATGTATATTATGGCGGACAAGTAACCAGCCGTACGGTAATTTTGCAAGATGGATCTAAGGTGACACTGGGCATCATGTTGCCGGGTGTGTATGAATTTGGTACAGATGGTCCTGAAATTATGGAGATTCTGTCCGGCGATCTTAAAGTGCTGCTTCCCGGCACTGAGGTATGGCAGGAGATTAAGGGAGCGTCAACGTTCAATGTTCCTGGCAACTCTAAATTTGCGTTGGAAGTATTTGAAGTAACTGATTATTGCTGTTCTTACCCGGTTCTATAGAAAACAGACTTTTCTAAGGGCTGTCCTATAAGTAGCTTTTTTCTATGAGTGAGACGACCCGGATTCGATTTAAAAATCGTAAAGTCAGCAAGGCAGCGGTTCTCCCGTTATTGGAGGATCGCTGCTTTTTGTTGTGGCTGGTGATTGCTTGATGTTCAATTATGTATTCACCATTCTCTTTGGAGGCTTAAGGACTCAAATGACGTTAGGGCTGGATCGGATCATTAACAAATTAGCACTGGGACACCACCATCCTCACTGCGTTCGGACTCAGATGACGCTATTAGCAAATTTATAGTCTTTTGAGCAAGTTTTCGGACACCAGTGCAGCTATTCCATAGAAATAGCCTCATAATTGGCGCTTTTTATGCCAATAGTGACTATGGAGTCCGATAGCATGCCGAATGTGGGATTATGCTGCAAATAAGGTCAGCTGAGTCCGAAGGCGCTGTGTCATCACCAGCTTAGCATCGGATCCGCACCAACCCACTGCGTAGGGACACAGCTGACATTAACACTGCATCAACACCAATGTAGCCTCGAATCAACCCCAATCCTACCGCTAAGGACCCAGATGACGCTATTAGCAAATTTATAGTCTTTTGAGCAAGTTTTCGGACACCAGTGCAATTATTCTATGGAAATAGGCTCATAATTGGCGCTTTTTATGCCAATAGCGACTATGGAGTCCGATAGCATGCCAAATGTGGGATTATGCTGCAAATAAGGTCAGCTGAGTCCGATGGCGCTGTGTCATTACTAACTTGTGCACCGGTTAGCGCCAACCCACTGCGTACGGACCCAGATGACGCTATTAGCAAATTTATAGTCTTTTGAGCAAGTTTTCGGACACCAGTCAACTATTCCATGGAAATAGGCTCATAATTGACGCTTTTTATGCCAATAGCGACTATGGAGTCCGATATCATGCCAAATGTGGGATTATACTGCGAATAAGGTCAGCTGAGTCCGATAGAGATAGCTGTGTAACGCAGAGGTTACTTAGTTAAAGGAGCTTGAGGTTTGGAGCGAGCGAGGGAGAGGTTCCAGAAAATACGGGATATACCGTAGTCATCAAGCAATCAACTTGGTAACCATGTTGCAACCATCCAGTAACTTCTCAAGTACCTACCCAACATTTCAGCACTCATTCAGTAACTTTTTTCGAATATTTAGCAACTCATCAGTAACTCCACCAGCAACTATCAACCATTTCATCATTAATACAGTAACTTTTGCGACTAACCAGTACTTCGCGACCTCCTTAGTAACTATCCCACCAACACCGCCACAACGTTCGGAGTAACTCCACAGCAACCAATATTTTCTTGCACTACAACTGCTAATTTGGTATTATAAATACACAAACAAACGTTCGTATATTTAATTTCAAAATGGGATTGTCCATAAAAAAAAGACCGCATCGCAATAGCATGTGCGAGGCGGTCGTAAATGTTCTTATGAAGAAGGTTTTGAGCTCTTGAATTTATTTATTGGATACATTTGCACCCATCTTTTGGCCGATCCACTCTTCGTAACATTTCACTACGGCAGAGAGATCTTCTTCACCATAACCTTGGGTGAAGCCAGCTTGGAACATGCTTTTAGCCAAGCCCAGCATAGGAGAAGGAACGCCTGTTGAATCGCTGTGGGCAGAGGCAAGCTTCAAATCCTTAAGCATTAGAGCAAGGGAGAATTGATTGCTGAAATCATCTTCTATGATTTTACGGCCTTTAAGCTCAGCTTGTTTGCTGCCCGCAGAACCAAGTTGTACCAGTTCCAAGAACTTGTCTGCTGGTACGCCTGATTTAACAGCAATGGCGAATCCTTCGGCTAGGGCAACATTATGAATACCAACCATAGCATTGTGAGCCAGCTTAGCCACAGCGCCGCTGCCGTTCTCACCCATATGTAGCAGCTTCTTACCCAAAGTATCAAAGATATCACGATGTTGTTCTATGACCTCAGCACTACCGCCGACCATGAACACTAAGGTTCCTTCAATCGCTGCTGGTTTGCTTCCAGTTACTGGCGCATCTAGAAAATGCCCACCGCGAGCTTCTACAGCAGCGGCAATCTCACGAACTAGTCCTGGTGAAATTGTGCTGGAATCAATAATTAGCCCACCAGGCTTCACAGCATCAAGAATACCATCTTGACCATAAAACACTTCACGAACCGAATCATCATTGCTGATCATGGTAATAATAACATCCTTACCCTCAGCCGCTTCGCGGGGCGTGAGAGCAGTCTGGGCACCTTCTGCTTCAAGAGGTTTACATTTGGCTGCCGTACGGTTGTATACCGTAACCTGAAAGCCGCCAAGTAGTAAATTGGAGGCCATAGGCGCACCCATTGTGCCGAGTCCGATAAAACCGATTTGTTTCATTTATATAGCCACCTTCCGTTTTCTTTATTCTATCACGGCACTTTGTCCAGCACCACAGCACACCTATGTCTTTTGATACAGGAAACGCTTCCAAGGAACTTTGGAAAACTTGGTTCTAATGCCCTCTATGTGCCCTAAGACCTTGCCAGTCAAGGCAAATTAAAGTATCCTAATTATAAAGTTGTAACAAACGGTTTTAAATTTAAAGAGATAAAACAGGAGGTTACCATTACCGATGTCTAAGAAGATTAATTTTGACTACACAAAAGCTCTTTCGTTTTTTAACCAACAAGAAATCGACAACCTTGCCGCCCCAGTTAAGCTAGCACACGAACAGTTGCATAACAAAACTGGTGTAGGCTCTGACTACCTTGGATGGATCGATCTGCCGACAGCTTATGATAAGGATGAATTTGCTCGCATTCAACAAGCTGCTAAGAAGATCCAAAGCGATTCCGAGGTACTGATTGTAATTGGTATCGGAGGTTCTTATCTGGGAGCACGCGCAGCTATTGAGGCGCTATCGCATTCTTTCTACAATAACCTTTCTAAAGATAAACGCAAAACTCCAGAAGTTTATTTCGCTGGTAATAACATTAGCTCTACATACATCACGCATCTGCTTGATCTAGTAGAAGGCAAAGACTTCTCCGTGAACGTAATCTCCAAATCAGGAACTACTACTGAGCCAGCAATTGCTTTCCGCATTTTCCGTGCTGCTCTGGAGAAGAAATACGGCAAGGAAGAAGCTCGTAAACGCATTTACGCTACTACAGACAAGGAAAAAGGTGCCCTTAAGAAATTGGCAACTGAAGAAGGTTATGAATCCTTCATCATTCCAGATGATGTAGGCGGACGTTACTCCGTATTGACACCTGTAGGCTTGCTGCCGATTGCTGTAGCTGGCATTAACATTGAAGAAATGATGCAAGGTGCTGCTGCCGCTGCGGATGAGTTCAACAATCCAGATGTAGCTACTAACCAAGCTTATCAATATGCTGCAGTTCGTAACGCTTTATACCGTAAAGGTAAAACAACTGAAATCCTCGTCAACTATGAACCTTCCTTACACTTTGTATCTGAGTGGTGGAAACAATTGTTTGGCGAAAGTGAAGGTAAGGACTTCAAAGGAATTTATCCTTCTTCCGTAGATTTCTCTACAGATCTACACTCCATGGGTCAATTTATCCAAGAAGGTAACCGCAACATTTTTGAAACGGTTATCCAAGTAGATCAAGTAGCTCATCATGTTACGATTGAGAATGATCCGGATGATCTGGACGGCTTGAACTTCTTAACAGGAAAGACTATGGATTTCGTGAATAAGAAAGCTTTCCAAGGTACAATGCTTGCACATACAGATGGTCAAGTACCTAACCTTATCGTTACTATTCCTGATCAAACACCATACACCTTTGGATATTTGGTGTACTTCTTTGAAAAAGCCTGCGGTATCAGCGGATACTTGCTCGGTGTTAACCCATTTGACCAACCAGGCGTAGAAGCATACAAGAAAAACATGTTCGCATTGCTTGGCAAACCAGGTTACGAAAAAGAAAAAGCAGAGCTGGAAGCAAGACTTACTGAATAGTATTGCAGTAGGTTTTACAATGGCTATTAATCACAGAACATTCATACTAATGTAAGTCACCAGGAGCAGTCCATAGGTAATCCAATACCGGGACTGCTCCTGACATTATATGAAGACATCATATGTAAATAAGGACTGGAATAATTATGTTAGAACAATATCAAACGGTCCGCTCTTCCGGCTCAAAAGAAGTTGTGATCCGTAAATCTCGCTTCATTGGTCATGTTATGCCAGTGGAGAATGAAGAAGAAGCTTTGTTGTTTATCGAGGACATCAAGAAGAAACATTGGAACGCAACGCATAACTGTTCTGCTTATGTGATTGGGGAGAGAGACGAAATCCAGAGGCAATCGGACGACGGGGAGCCGAGTGGTACAGCCGGCAAACCGATTTTGGAAGTAATCCGCAATCAGGGAGTTAAAAATGTCGCAATCGTAGTTACCCGTTATTTCGGAGGCATTATGCTGGGTGCCGGTGGGCTGATTAGAGCTTATACGGATGGAGCAGTGCTTGCGCTTGAAGCAGGAGAAGTAATCACCCGTGTACTGAGACGAGAGGTATTCGTAGAGATCGAGTACACTTGGCTGGGCAAGGTTGAGAACGAACTTCGAGGAAGAGGGATTCAGACTGGCGAGACTTTGTTCACCGACAAAGTAACGCTGTTATGTTTGCCGCGAAATGATGAGGGTGAGACTTTTATGGCATGGATGACAGATCTAACCCAAGGGCAAGCCCTGATAACAGAAGGGCGGCGGATTTACTACAGCGAAGGGGATTAGTATATGGCAAGGAGAGCAGTGGAGCAGGAGTTGTCGAGGGAAAGGATTCTAGAGGCCGCTAGGCATCTGTTTATAACCAAAGGGTATCGGGCAATTTCAATGCGAAGTATTGGTCAGCATTTGGGATATAGCCACGGCTCTCTCTATTATCATTTCAAGGAAAAGGCGGAGTTGTTCTACGCTATTGTTGTAGAGGATTTTAATCATGTGGCTGCTTTACTCAGCCAAGTAATGAATAAACCGCCTGAAGAAGGAATGACAAGGGTAGAACAGCTGATTATGGAATTTATTAGATTTGGAATAGATCACCCCTATCAATATGAAATTATGTTCATGATTCGCGATGAGGAATTGCTAGCTTATTGTAGAGCAGAACAGGGACGATGTTTTGATTTATTCTCAAGTATTGTGCGCCGTCATATGAAGGAAGAGGGATATGTGTCTGAGGACTGGCAGAATGTGCCGTTAACAATGTTCTTGTCTGCACACGGATTCATTTCTTATTATATCCAGGATAAAGTATCATTTGACGATGTGAAAGAGGCAGCGTTAGCTCATATAAAGGTTTTATGTCGCAGCCTTTAACATGCTGTTTTTTTTATAGATCTTCACTTTAAAGCTGTGCATTGGTATAACACTGCTTCTCTGCTTGATGAAAGTATTACTAGACTCTAGTTATTATCAAAATGGCCGCTCCGCAGCGATAACGGAAGCGGCCATTTGTATGTTTATTATCCCTCTACTATTTTTAAGAAACATTGCCGGCGTCTAGGGCCATCGAACTCACAGAAATAAATACCTTGCCAACGACCGAGAATTAATTCACCTTCGTGGATGATCAGGGTCTGGGAAGGCCCGGTCGTAATAGATTTAAGATGAGAGGCAGTATTGCCTTCCGCATGCCGATACTTCGGATGCTCCCAAGGGTAGACCTCATCCAAACGCATCAGAACATCATGCTTCACATCAGGATCCGCATTTTCATTAATAGCAATACCAGCAGTGGTATGGGGACAATAAACTACAATCAATCCGTCTTGAATTCCACTTTTTTTTACATAAGAAGTGACTTCCCTAGTAATATCACGTAATTCATCCCGCTTTGTAGTAGTGATCTCCAGAGTATGCAACATAATACATTCCCCTTCCTGTGAGGTGCCATTTTTAGTGTACCTTTGATACCTATATTTTAACCCAAATTCACTTGAAAGTAATTGACGGCGGTGAGAAGGATTTGGTAAAGTAGTAATAATATAAAACCAAGTATATAAATAGGAATAATTAATGGGGATTTTGGTTAGTATACCGACCGGTTATCCGGAGGTGGGAGGGCAAAAATCATTGAATTCGCTGCTTAGACACAAAGGCTGGACTTGGGGTTTCCGAACTACAATTTTGCTCTATTTTGTAGTATTGATCGTGTTGCCCATACTCGGGGTCTATTACAACTCTTTTTCTCTTGGTTTTGGCAATTTTGTGGAAAGCGTCAGCGACCCAATTGCTTGGAAGTCGGTGCTGCTAACCTTAAAGCTGGCGATTATCGCTACTTTAATTAATGTCTTGTTAGGAACTATGATTGCTTGGGTCCTTATTCGTTATCAATTTGCTGGTAAAGCGCTGCTAAACAGTCTGGTCGATTTACCTTTTGCACTGCCAACAGCTGTCGGAGGTTTGATGATTCTACTGCTGCTTGGACCAGGGAGCCTTATCGGCAAAGCAGCTGAGGCACTTGGATTTGAAATTGTTTTTCATCAACCGGCTATCGTAATTGCTATGGTGTTCGTGACGTTTCCATTCGTGATTCGAGCGGTTCAGCCCTTGCTGGAGGAGTTGGATCCATCCGAAGAGGAAGCAGCATATACAATGGGTGCCAAGGGGGCAAGGGTATTCTGGCAAGTTATTCTTCCATCAATGGCGCCTGGGATGATCAGTGGTGGGATGCTCGCATTTTCTAGAGCACTTGCGGAATTTGGTGCAGTGGTACTCGTCGCAGGTAATATTCCGGGCCGTACGCTTGTATCTTCTGTTTTTATTTTTGGTGAAGTTGAAAGTGATAATCCGGTCTCCGCCGCAGCGGTTTCTGTTATTCTCTTGACCTTATCCTTTCTCATTCTTTGGCTGATTAATATGCTGCAGATGCGGGGGAGACGCTCATGAGAAAATTATGGATTGCTCTTACTTATTTAGTGTTTTTTCTGCTGATTGCTGCTCCATTAGGAAAAATGGCTATTGGTGCTTTTAGTGAAGGATTTGGTGGTTTCTGGAATGCTCTGACTAGGCCCGAAGCGCTGCATGCGCTTATGATGACTGGGCTTGTTGTGATAGTAGTTACGTTATTAAATACATTGTTCGGTATTATGATGGCTCTGTATCTTGTTCGGGCGAACTGGATCGGCAAGCGTCTAAAAGGATTATTGAACAGTATTGTGGATTTGCCTTACGCGGTATCCCCTGTAATCGGAGGATTGATGATTGTCCTGTTGCTGGGTCCCGATAGTACCTTGGGAGCGATTTTTGAGGGGATTGGACTAAAGATCGTTTATGCGATTCCCGGGATGATCATTGCCACTTTATTTGTTACCTTTCCTTTAATGGTGCGCGAGGTGATGCCGGTGCTTCAGGAGATTGGTTCACAGCAGGAGGAAGCGGCTTCGACATTGGGCGCTCGTAGCTGGACTATTTTTTGGAAGGTAACTTGGCCTTCGATTCGTTGGGCGGTTGTGTATGGTGTCATTCTTACGGTGGCACGTTCACTTGGAGAGTTCGGCGCGGTGCTCGTAGTTTCGGGGAACATTATGAACAAAACTCAGACGGCGACAACTTTAGTCTATCAGGATGTTGAGAATTTTAATGTGACGGCTGCTGGAGGAATAGCGCTAGTTCTGGCTGCATTTTCCGCAGGTCTGCTGCTGTTGATGGAATGGACCAAGAGAAGAAAGGAAGTGCAGTAATATGCATGTAGAAGTGCGGGGGTTAAACAAGCATTTTGGAGATTTTCATGCGGTCAAGGACGTCAATTTCACCATTACAAAAGGTCACCTGATTGGTTTGCTCGGCCCAAGTGGAGGCGGGAAAACCTCAATTCTACGTATGCTGGCGGGACTGGAGTCACCGGATACCGGAGAGATTATTTTTCATGGTCAGACGGTGAACAATCTTCCTCCTCAAGAACGTGGGATCGGCTTCGTCTTCCAGAACTATGCACTCTTCAAACATATGACTGTATTTGATAATATCGCTTTTGGCTTAAAGGTTAAAAAGGCTAACAAAACAGCTATCCGCGATCGCGTTATGGAACTTGTAGAGCTTACAGGGTTAAAAGGGTTCGAGAAACGTTATCCGCATCAGCTATCAGGGGGACAACGTCAGCGTGTGGCTTTTGCACGTGCGCTTGCGCCTGAACCACAGCTGCTGCTTTTAGATGAACCTTTTGCCGCTATTGATGCGAAGATCCGCCAGGAGCTGCGCGCTTGGTTGCGTGAATTGATTGAGCGTGTAGGTATCACCTCTATTTTTGTAACCCATGACCAAGATGAAGCGATTGAAGTAGCGGATGAAATTATGATCATTAATCAAGGACGCTTGGAACAAAAGGGTACCCCGTGGGATATTTACAAGGAACCCAAAACACCGTTCGTGGCAACGTTTATCGGCGAATCTACGCTGATTGAGAACGCTTCTGAGGTTAAAGGCTTTACAGGTGCGGGGGACGGCAAACCTACCAAAGCGCTGATTCGTCCTGAATATATTGAAGTGGGAAACCTGCATGAGTTCAAGATGGCTTCTGCTACGGAAAAAGGTGTTGTGAAACATCTGCATTTCCGCGGCAGCGAATGGCTCGTTGAGGTTGAAGTAAATGGCCACAAGCTGGTCACCTACCGTTCGTTGGAGAAAGAAACCTTGCAGCCGGGTCGGGAAATCTCAGTACTGGTACATCGGGCTTATCTGTTTAATGATGAGCGCAGCTGGATCCAGGAGAACAACCTGAAAGAAGATCCAATGCCGATTTTTATTTAAAAATAAATAAAATGATTTTCAATTTTTTTGGATAGTAGCGAATGTGATTCGCTAGGATTAGAGGAACTGATGTGAAGGTCAGAAGTAATGAAGTGGAAGTTTGGAACTGTAGGAGCGGAGCGACCGCCTTTGTTTCCGGATTTAATCCGCTGAGGATATAAAATTAATAAATCTGGGAACAACAGCGGCCGAAAGTCCAAACATTCCGCGTAATTACGGCAAATACCGAACGTGGGTTACTTGAATTTTAAGTTTCAGCCATAGAGCTACTTTCAAGGAAATATTAAAAATCATTACCTCGAAGGATGTGGGCCGCAATGAATGTCAAAAGGAGCAGACAACTGCACGGATGTTTTGCTGCCCTAATGCTGGCCATACTCACGCTGACAGCAGTCGGTTGCGGGAATGAGAAGGCAGCTACGACGATGGCAGAGCCTTCGAAGCAAGGGGATGTTACGCTGGTAATTGGCGCATACAGTGTGGCTAAGGATGCGATGCAGGATATTTTGCCGTTATTTGCTGCCAAGTGGAAGGCGGATACGGGTCAGGATATTAATTTTCAGGAGTCTTATGAGGCTTCAGGGACACAGGCGCGAGCGATTGCAGGTGGATTTGAAGCGGATGTGACGCTGCTAGCCATGGAAGGTGATGTCGAGAAGCTAGTTAAGGCTGGACTCGTAGCGCCGACATGGAAAGAGCAGGGTGAACAAGGCATGGTGACACGTTCAGTAGTAGCTCTTGGTACCCGCGAGGGAAATCCTAAAGGCATTCGCGATTTTGCGGACTTAGCCAAGCCGGGGATTAAAGTATTATATCCAAACCCGAAGACCTCTGGTGGTGCGCAATGGGATATCAACGCGATCTATGGGGCTGGTCTGAAGCTGTCAGAGGAGCAGGAGGGCGCAAAGGATCCAGCAGCAGCCAAAGCTTTTTTGGAAAGCATTCATGCCAATGTAGAGTCTCTGGATAAGAGTGGCCGCGCTTCTATGGCAGCCTTCGAGTATGGAGTGGGGGATGTAATTGTCACCTATGAGAATGAACTGCTGGCGCGGATTGCCCAGGGAGTCAAATACGAAGTTATTATTCCTAAAAATACAATTCTGATTGAGAATCCGGCGGCTGTCGTAGAGAAATATGCGGATGAGCATGGGACACGCATAGCATCAGAAGCACTGGTTGATTTTTTGATAACCCCACAGGCACAAGAGATCTTTGCAAAATATGGCTTTCGTCCCGTGGATAAACAAGTCTATGCCGAGCACAAAAGCGATTACCCTGATCCGGCGGGCCTCTTTGATATTAACTATTTAGGAGGCTGGGATGAGGTGCGAAGCTCACTTTATTCCAAGCGCGGAATTTGGTATCAGGTACTTGCCGGAATATAAGGTAGAGGTATAGTAAAAAGTCATCCCAACAGTTCTTCTGTGTGGGGATGGCTTTTTTTGGTGGGTCTCTTTAAGATAGAGAAAGGGTAATTTAGATTTAAGACTTCGTTGAAGAGAACCTGAAGGAGAGATAGCAGATGGATACGTTGGTGTTTTTGGGTACAGGGGATGCCATGGGGGTTCCTCGGGTATATTGCAGCTGTGTGACCTGTACAGAGGCAAGGGAACAGGGAAAAAATATTCGCCTGCGCTCTTCTGTACTTATAGATAATGGCAGTGATTTTTTAGTGATCGATTGTGGGCCTGACTGGCGGCGTCAGATGGAGGCGCAGGGAGTACGCAATATGCGCAGACTTCTGGTGACACACGCTCATTTTGATCATATTGGTGGGCTGCCGGAATGGGCGGATTCTTGCCGCTGGATGGGATATAAGGGCCAGCTCTATGCCCCAGCAGAAGTAATTCCGATTATAGAGCGGCAATATCCATGGCTGCGCAATCAGATCGAGATGATTCCTTGTGATGAAGGCATAGAGCTAGATGGCTGGACAATAGATACCTGGAAAGTGAACCATGGCAAGAATGGATACTCGTATGCTTTTCGTCTGGAGAAGGAGGGCTATGTATGGGTGTATTGTCCAGATTCCATTTCTCTTGGAGCTGAAGAGACACGCCTGATGCATGGAGCTGACTTGCTGGTATTAGGTACAAGCTTCTATTACGAAGCCGCGGAGTTATCCACTCGTTCTGTATACGATATGACGGAAGCGGCGGAGCTACTGCAAACGGTGAAGCCTCAAAAGGCAATTTATACCCATATGTCGCATGATGTGGATATGAGAAAATCATATATTTTACCGGAAAATGTTACGCTGGCCGAAACGGGGATGAGAATACCCTTAGGGTCTTCGGAGATCGGCTGAAATTTAGATAAAAAAGAAAACTCCCTTCTTTTGCTGGAAGGGAGTTTTCATGATCCTATTTAAACCTGTTATATTCCGCCTTGTTGAATCCGTTTAATTAACTCTTCAAGCCAAGAAATGGAGTGGTCCGCTTTAGCTGAGATATTCACTAAATCAAAAAGGGACATCATTCGGGCAACTTCCGCCTGTTGATGTTCCTTTTGTGATTTCTTTTGCATTCAGTATTCAGATCCCCATTTATACTATATAATCAAAAAGCATATCGTATTATTTTTACATATTTAGAATAATTATCATCGCCAGAGGAGGCGTATGAAGTGGCTGACTCCAAGGATCCATTCCTGCTTGATTTTCCTGAGAGTTTTGAAACAGAGAAGCTGCTCATTCGTGCCCCTGGCTTTTGCTCAAGTATTACCCCCACTAGAAGAATCAGAGAAAGTTAATAGAGAAGGCAGACTGGAGTTTCTAAAAAGGTATAAGCTACATATGCGTATTTTTAGAAGGGATACGGAGGGTTTTATCGGCTGCATTAGCCTGCATCATCTAAACTGGAAACTCCGCAGTTTTGAGATTGGTTATTGGATCCGGAGCACCTATGCAGGCAAAGGATATATGACAGAAGCCGTAAATGGAATCACCAATTTTGCCATACGTGCGGGTTTTACACTGGAAGGGATCCTGCGCAGTGCGAGTCTTGGGTATGACGGGGAACGGCATGATAATAAGGTGTTCGCTAAGGTTAGAGGTATAGAATTTTAAGTGAGAGGGCTGGTTCTTTGAAGCAAAAAGGCGTATTTTCAAGATTAAGTACATATATGTTAAGGCACAAGCTTTTGTATACGATTTTATTATTTACGACTTTATTTGGGATTGTTCTAGATTTAACGATTGCTTGGCTGCTCTCAGTAATTACGGATGCTGCGGTTAGACTCGATGTGAAAGCTTTTAAAGGGCTGGTTATTTTCGGATTAATCTACTTATTAGTGAGTGCAATTAATGGTTTTATCGATCGATATTTCAAAAATAAAATCTCTGCCAAGATCAGAAATGAGCTGCGGTTGGATATGATGCGGCATGCCTTAGCTCTTCCTCAGTCTTATTTTGACCGTAATCATTCCGGGGATTTGTTGTCCCGCTTTACCAATGATAATCAATCTGTGGGTAATGCTACAGGCGAAGTAATGATTGATCTAATCCGTAACCCTTTACTAGCCCTTGCGGCTTTTGGTTATTTGCTCTATATTAACTGGCTACTGGCATTGATCTGTTTTGCAATGGGGCCTTTGATGTTCCTTACGGGAAAAATCTTCGGTTCAGCGATGCGTGAGAACAGTGTGAAGATTCAGACTAATATGAGCAAGATTACTTCCTTTTTACATGACATTCTAGGCAGTAGTATGGTGTTTAAATCCTTTAGCATTGAACGCAGACTAATGAAGCAGTATCAGGAGCATAGTGAGAATATTACTTCTGAAGAATTGAAGCGGGGAAGAATTGAGGGAGCTACTGGCTCATTCTCTTCTTTTTTGGGAAACTTTACGTTTCTTCTGGCGCTGGTCGTGGCTGGTTATTTTGTGGCAAAAGGATCACTTGAGGTTGGTGCGATGATTGCTTTCATCCAGCTCATGAATTATTTAGTAATGCCGTTCTCGTCATTGCCGGGACTGATCAATTCGATGCAGCAATCACTTGGGGCGGCGGGGCGGATCTTTGAGGTGTTGGATAGCCCGGTGGAGGTTGAGACCCTTCCAGAAGTGGACACAAAGCAACCAGAATTTGAGAGTATGGTAATGTCGTCGATCTCTTTCTCGTATCCGGGAGCAGAGAGACAAAGTATAAACAAGATCAGCTTAGAGCTTCAAAAAGGAGCACAGATGGCGGTTGTGGGACCCAGTGGTGGAGGGAAATCTACGCTTTTCAAACTATTGCTTGGATTGTATGAACCCGATGAAGGCGAAGTAATAATCAATGGGCAGCGGATCAACGAGATGAGTCTGGCTAAGCTTAGAAGTTATTTTTCCTATGTGCCGCAAGAGGCAGGTCTTTATACGGGAAGCATTCGTGATAATATTCGGAATGGAAATCCAGAGGCGGATGAGCAAGAAATTCTGGAAGCATTGCGAAAAGCGAATGCCTATGATTTTGTAATGGAATTGCCTGAGGGACTGGATACTGATATTGGTGAGGAAGGCTCACGACTGTCCGGGGGACAACGTCAGCGGTTATCCATTGCAAGAGCAATTCTGAGAAACGCTCCTATTCTGCTGTTGGATGAAGCTACTGCTGCGCTTGACAATGAATCAGAAAAACTGGTGCAGCAGGCCATTCGTAAACTAATGGGAGACAAAACTACACTCGTTATCGCGCACCGTTTATCTACGATTCAGAACGCTGATATCATTCTCGTGATGGAGAATGGTGAAATTGTGGAGAGTGGAACGCATGATGTACTGCTTGCTGCCGGAGGAAGATATAATGATCTGTACTATTCTCAGCTAGAGCAGGAAGAAGAGAGTGGAATGGGACCCGAGAAAGTGGAATTAGCTTCTACAGGAGTTTGAGTGGTGGAATAAAAAAGGGTGTAGCAACGTCATGAAATATGGCGTTGCTGCACCCTTTTGCTTAAGGAAATTTAGTTTACTTTATTAAGAATGAATTTATCAATCGCATATTTCACGCCATCGTCATTGTTGCTTAAGGTCACGAAATCAGCAATTTCTTTCAGAGCAGGAATAGCATTCTCCATAGCGACGCCAAGTCCGGCAGCTTCCAGCATCTCATGGTCGTTCCAAGAATCACCTACAGCGATGGTCTCGGAAAGCTCACAGCCGTAATGTTTGGCTAGGAATTCAAGTGCAATGCCCTTGGTTCCTTCATGATGCATGATTTCTAGAAAGTGTGGTTTGGATTTGGTAATATGCACGGAATCACCAAGCAATTCATGCAGGATTGGAGCCAGTTCATCCAAGAAATCAGGATCATCGATAATTAGCATTTTTGGTGTTTTTTGCGGAACAAGCTTTTCCCAGTCAGGCTCAATAAAATATTGCGTTTTATTCAAGTCCGTATAGTCTTTGATCTTTTGGTTGTCTTCACGGGCATATAGCTTGTCGTCAATGTAAGTTTGCAAATGCAGATTATGCTCCACGCAGTAAGTGAACAGCTTGCGGACTGCATCTTGCGGGACGTAACGCTCATACAGTACTTTTTCATCGAGCAAGTTCTTAACGAGTGCACCCTGGTAAGTAATGATAGGTACGTTTAGTCCAGTTTGACGGGCAATGGCTTGAGCGGAAGCGTAAGCTCGGCCTGTAGCAAGGGTTACAACAACACCTGCGGCAACAGCCTCTTCAAGCGCAGTTTGGGTAGCGGGTGTTACTTCCTTGTCATCATTAATCAGAGTGTCATCAATATCAATCGCGATCAATTTGTACATTTGTCTCTCTCCTTATCTCTTTCTAAATAGATGTAATTTGGAAAAATAACTCTTCTTATGTTGATTCTGACCCGGTTCCGGGCTCAGCTCTGCCATAAGCATAGCCCC
The DNA here is from genome assembly GCF_038002705.1 of Paenibacillus sp. FSL H7-0716. NCBI lineage: Bacteria > Bacillati > Bacillota > Bacilli > Caryophanales > Paenibacillaceae > Paenibacillus > Paenibacillus sp. FSL H7-0716. The sequence goes on along the minus strand of NZ_JBBODA010000013.1, from coordinate 20,526 downwards.
CAGAATACAACCACAACCGAGCAGAGCGGACAACCCGAGTGTTTCCCCGCCAAAGGCTAAACCCGTCAGAACGGCAAATACCGGTTCTGTGGCATAAATAATGGCTACCCGTGATGGGGTAGTATATTTCTGACAGGCGGTTTGAATCCAGAAGGCAAAAGCGCTGGTTGGCCCGATGGAGATCAGCAGAGCCCAAAGCACATCTGGGTCCTTAATCAGCTCCCCGCTGTGGGCGAGAGGTGTTGCCCCTTCAAAAATAAGCGAGGCAGCAATACTGAACAGCCCAACGAAAGCAAGCTGCAGAGTAGCTAGCGGCAACGCCGGATAATGAGGTGCATAAACGCCAGTATAGGCTACCTGTAACGCAAAAGCTATGGCACATAGAAGAATCAAGGCATCGCCTTTATTCAAGGATAATGCAGAGCCCGTGAAGGTCAACAGATAAAGCCCGATTGCGGCGAGTGCCGCACTGAACCAAGTGTATCGTGAAATCGCATGCTTCAATAAGGCTAGAGACAGAAAGGGTACTAGGACAACTGATAGCCCGGTAATAAAGCCGGTATTAGAGGTTGTTGTATATAGAAGTCCCATAGTCTGAAAGCCATAGCCCATAAACAAAAAAAGGCCAAGCAGCAGAGAATCGCGTACCATGAGGAAACTTAGCTGTTTCCAATCCTTGCGGTAAAAAATAACTGTGATTAGAGCCAGCAACAGGGCAGCGCCCATAAAGCGGATGCTATTAAACGCGAGCGGTGGCAGCACCTTGACAGCATTTTGTACAATCAGAAAGGTACATCCCCACATCATCGCCACCAATAGCAGGCTGGAATCGGCTATACGGGAACGCTTCACTACTTAGGTCATCCTTTCTTCAGCAGCTGCCGTCTCTATGTAGACGACAAGGACAAGTTGTCCAAATTGTATCGTATATTCATGGGGAGGACAAGATAGAAATCGCGTAAAGGCTTATAGACTAAGCGATTTCAGCGTTTTATGTAGACAAAAAAACCGGGTCTTGATATACTTCGATAACCGCACATTTGTTCTTGTTTTTGCATCTTAGAAAGGAGCGGTTTCACTATGATGGGCAGATCCCATTTAATTATCAGCACCGGGGTTACCCTATCTGTTATGAGTTTGATGGCCCATGAGATTACAATCCCGGTTATTGCCGTCGCGGCATTAAGCTCGCTCCTGCCAGACATTGATGAACCGAATTCGTTACTGGTACGCAAGGCGATTCCTGACTTTCTGCTCAGGGTACTACAGGTTGCTTTGATAGGAGCAGCAATTTATCTTTATTTTGCAGGAATCGTTGAAAGCCCTTGGAATATTGTACTGGCCCTACTTGTGGGGAGTGTGACTTTCCTGCCGGGAAGAAAGCTGCGGCATCTGGTGATGGTACTAATCGCTACTGCAGTATTTGCATACGGAGGGGCATATGATCCTTGGAACTACATAGTAGCTTGTATACTCGTAGTTACATCACTTGTCCCGCATCGTGGATTAACTCATACCTTATATGCTGTTGCAGGCTGGAGTACTTTATTGTATTTTGCTTCATCGGGTATACAGGATGGTGGCAGTCTATGGATAGCAGGCGGCATGTCTTATGCGCTTCATCTATTAGCCGACTCTCTCACCCAAAGGGGAATTACGCCCCTGCCACCCATTCCATTTAAGCTGCGTCTAAAGCTAATGAGTACAGGCACGAAAAAAGGTGGAGCTGTAGAGAATGTTTTTATCCTGCTGACACTCGCCCTAGTTGTATATGTATTTATACTTTCTCCTTGAGATTTACGGATATGAAGCACATAATGAATTACCGCTAGAACACACAGGAGGCGGCTGTTATGCGGGGGGATTCCTTAGTGAAGTGGTTTGGAAGATTGCAGATTCGTAATAAAATTATCCTTATTTTTATACCGTTGATCATTTTTCCATTGCTTGCTTTAGGCTTGCTCTCAGGGCAGATGTTCAGCCGTTCGATGATCGAAAAGGCTAAGTACAATTTTAAAGATGAATCCAAGCTCATTATGCAGCAAATAGATACGATTGTAAAAAACACGGAGAGCAGTGCCAACATTATTACTACCGACATCCATCGGATGTATGCTGAACGTCCGTTGTTATCCTCGACGGTGGAGCAGACGCGGTTTCGCAATTTAATGCAGAGCCAGCTTTCTATCGATCTGATTATTTTTCCGGATGTCGATTCTGCTGTGTTCGTAGATACGGAAGGCCAGATTTATTCCTCTTACGCCTACGGTAATCCTAACGAGCAGAAGGTATTCAGCAGCGATATGCTGGAGAAGGCTAAAGAAAAAGGCAGCTACGGAGTCAACCGTTGGCTTCCCATGGAACAGAGGGATTATCTGGTTAGTGATCCGGCAGTTCCGGTGCTCACACTAAGTAAAGTCGTGTACAATCTTAAAACGGGCAACCTAATAGGTACATTATTTGTGAACGTAAAAGAAGATACTCTCTCTGCTTTTCTGGAAACCGCTAGAGAAACCTCTTCGGACAAGAAATATTTTGTAGTAGACGGAACGCAAAGGACCGTGTCTACTCCTGATAAATCAAAGCTTCTACTGAAGCCTGAGGACAGGCTGAACGGCAGTCTTAGGAAGACGGGAAGCTCTGTCTCGGAAATTATCGGCAGGGGGAGCGGGCGAGAGCTGGTCACAGTGACGTATTATGATAAGCTGAATTGGAAGCTTGTGAATACGATTTCGCTGCAAAAGTTAACCGCTGATATTCATCGCAATATAACGTTAACTATATTCGTGGGAATAGGATGCCTGTTACTGTCTCTGCTGCTTGCAGGAAAGCTGTCACAGATTATCGTAAATCCGCTTCTTCAGGTGACGAAGGCGATGCGTAAAGTAAGGGAAGGCGATCTGAATGTCACCTCACCAGTGACTACAGAGGATGAGACGGGGCTGATCTCCACCGTATTCAATTCTATGGTTGGTCGTATTCAGGAGCTGATGCGGACGATTACGAACGAACAAGTCCGGAAACGTGAATATGAACTAGCTCTGATTCATGCCCAGATCAAACCCCATTTTCTGTACAACACACTGGATACGATTTATGTACTCAACGATTTGGAGCTTAATGAAGCAGCTCGGGATACGACCAAGGCACTGGCAGACTTCTATCGGGTTGTTCTTAGCAAAGGGAACGAGGTTATTCCACTGTCCGAGGAAGTATCAAATGCAGCTGATTATTTGGCTATTATGCAGGTTCGAAACCCCGACGTATTACGTTACGAGATTAATATCCCGAAATCTCTCGAAGAAGTCAAGGTACCCAAATTGTCCCTGCAGCCGCTCATCGAGAATGCAATCTACCATGGATTAAAAACAAAGGGCAGTCAGGGGCTAATCTCAATAGAGGCTTATACACACGGAAAAGAAGTTATCATTACCGTGGAGGATAACGGTGTTGGCATGTCAGAGGAGCAGGTGTCCCGGATTGTAGAATACCGTTCACGAGAAGGAAAACCGGCATCCATTGGTATATACAGCGTTCATGAACGGATTAAGCTTTATTTTGGAGAACCATATGGCCTATCGGTGGAAAGTAAACTGGGAAAGGGTACTGTTATGAAAATGACGATTCCCGGAACGGAAGCGCAGGGGGGCAGCATAGATGTATAAAGTGATGGTTGTAGATGACGAGCCGCTGTTTCGTTATTATATGCGGACCAAGCTGGATTGGAGTAAATATGATTTCAGTGTCTGTGGTGAAGCGTCAAATGGCAGAGAAGCGCTGGAAGAAGCGGAACGGACGAAACCTGATTTGGCTTTAGTGGACATTAGCATGCCCTATATGGACGGTATGGAGCTGGTTACCCGGTTACAGACCAATGCTCCTGATATGCTGATTGTTTTTGTAACAGGGCACAATGAATTTGATTATGCGCAAAAAGCGATTCGCTTAGGTGTACAAGATTATTTATTGAAACCGTTTAACCAGCAAGAGTTTAACGAGATGATGATCAAGGTGAAGCAGCGCCTTCAGTCACATAAAATAGGTGCACGCAAAGCTGGGAAGCCGGAAATAATTGCAGAAGGAACGGCTTCCAATAAGCTCTTTCCACTCCAAATGGACGAGGAGAATTCCTCTGAAGGGATAGAGGGGTTCTCCTTTCCATCCAAAGAAATCACTCATCTTGGAATCCAGGATGCCATGCTGATGGCGTTAAAGATGGGGGATGGCGATGCAGCGGCGAAGGACATAAGCAAATTAATTGAGATTCTACGACGCCAGAGAGGGGGAGGCAGCTATTCCTTTACTCTATTAATGAGTATAGTATCCCTTTGCCTTGCCTATGCTGGAGAAAGAGGGATCAATCCGGAAAGTCTCTGGAAACCAGCAGGTTCATCAGAGCAGCGGCTACGGGAGATGGATAACTGGGATGAGACCGAAAGCTGGATAAAAGGCTTGTACAGTAAAGTCATTGATCAAGGTCGTGAGCACCGCCCCTCTAAGTCTTACAATTTATTCATTGCCGCCAAAGAGTACATCCGGGAGCATTATTCCGATTGTGAGCTGACAGTTGACCAGGTGGCGAATGGCGTGTATGTAGATACCAGCTATTTACGGAAGGTTTTTCGAAAAGAAGGTGGAATCTCTGTACTTGATTTCATTACCTATACTCGTATGAAGCAGGCCAAGGAACTGCTTGCTGGAGGAAATGTGAGACTGTCTGAAATCGCCGGTAAAGTTGGCTATAATGATCCGAATTATTTCAGTAAATGCTTTAAAAAACACTATGGCATGCCGCCGTCTGAATTTGAGCAGCTGGCTGCCCGTTCCCGCCATATTGGCGTTAATAATGAAATTTAATAAACAAATTTGGTGGCGGCTCTCTGGTGAGGCCGCTTTCATTTTGTCCTGTTTATTACCGATTGTGCCCGATATGGCTCTTTTTGGGTCTTCAAGGCTCAAATATAATAGAAACAGGACGATGAAAACGCTAACAAATAGCGGATTCAACTAGCTCCACTAAATAGAGCATCAGAAAGGGGATTCATTATGAGCAACAAGTTATTCAGAACACTGGGGGTTGCAACCGTTTTATCCTTAGCTTTCTCACTTACAGCCTGTGGTGGTAACAATGCCGGAAACGGTGGTTCAACCTCTGAAGGTTCCAATACGACCGCTGGGAATACCGATAAGAAAATTCAAATAAAAATTTATGCACAGCATTTTGACGAAGATACTTCAAAGCCATTTGATTATGCCGTAGAGGAATTAAAAAAGGAAATGCCGGAGGTGGAGATTGTACTGGATGAGGCTGTTCAAGATGGCTACCAGAAGCTGAAAACATATGCCGCGACTGGGAACATGCCGGATATTTATGAAACAGACTGGCCTACGCTGCAAACCTTCGCCAAATCTAAAAATGTCGAGCTGCTTGATGAATACCAAGCCACCAAAGATTTCAAAGCGAATCTAAACACAGGGAATGAGTCCCGTCTGATTGCCCCAGACGGTCATGTATACGCATTCCCGTATACGGGAATTGAATTCCAAATGTTGTTTTACAACAAGGATATCTTTAAAGAGGTAGGCATCGAGATGCCGATCAAGACGATCGATCAGCTGGCTGAAGCGGCTAAGAAGCTTTCTACAGCAGGGTATACACCGCTCTCCATTTTCGCGAAGGAGAAATGGATCACTACTTCTTTTTATAGCGGACTTGTGACTCGTGAGGAGACGAAAGGGTTTGGCCCACTCGAAACGAAGGGAACGACAACATTGCCTTCGCCTTATGTAACAGCAGCAGAACAAATGAAGAAGCTGGAAGAAGCAGGCTTGTTCGACGTCAATGCTACGAATACCAATTATGATCAAGCTTCCTCTTTGTTCTACCAAGGAAAAGCTGGCATGTTCGTCAACGGGCAGTGGGAAATCTACAGCAGTGCTGAGAAGCTTGGGGATAAAGTGGATTGGATGTACTGGCCAGCTAAGGACGAAGCGACTTATGAGAACAACAAAATGTACATTAACGGTGCAGGAGGTCCTGGTGGCTTTGCCGTTTCTCCAAGCAGCAAGAATGTAGAGACTGCAGTGAAAGTAGCTAGTTTCATCGCACAAAAATATAGCGAATACAAATATACACAGCTGGGTAGCCCGATCGTAGCGACTAAAGTGGATAAAGAAATGACCGGTGAAGTGCCTGCCATGATGAAAAGAATCGCTGAAGAAGTGCTGCCAAACGTGAAGGGTTACGCTAATGCGGTAAGCAGTGTTCAAATTAAAAATGCACTGGACGACAATACACAAAATATGTTGATCGAAGGATTCTCGGCTAAGCAGTTCACGGATAACATGAACCGAGTGCTGAACAAAGAAAATAAATAATTAGAGAAATAAAATAAATAAAAATTGGTCCATGCCCTGCAGCTCACCCGGATCGAGTCCTTATATCGGGTGAGCGGCTTGGCAAGGAAGGAGTGGAATCTTACCGCATGCATAAATACTTAGGTAATAAGAAAGCCATAATGCTGTTTCTGCTTCCCGCTCTGTTGATTTATAGCGTAGTGATTATCTATCCGGTGCTTCAATCCTTTTATCGTAGCTTTTTCGAGTGGGACGGGCTCAGTACGGCTACTTTTAACGGATTGTCCAACTATGTAGAGATGTTTGATGATCCATTGCTTTTGACATCCCTTCGTAACGGCCTTATTTTTGCACTGGTACTCGCTGTATTTCAGATCGGATTGGGAACCATTCTTGCACTTGCCTGTGCCGATCCGCGAATCAAAGGGCGTAAGTTGTTGAAAACAGCTTATTTTATCCCCGTAGTTCTGTCGGTTACGGTTGTTTGTCAGCTATGGATTGCCATCTACGATCCGAATAACGGATTGATCAATAAGCTTTTTGAAATTTTGCATATTCCTTATCAACAAAACTGGCTCACTTCGCCAACCACATCCATTATTGCGATTGCCTTTGTTAATGCTTGGCAGTTCATGGGTTACCAGTTCAGTCTTTTATATGCGGGGGTTAAATCTGTCCCTGAGCAGTACATGGAAGCTGCCACGATTGACGGTTGCTCCAAATGGATGGCGCATCGTAAGGTGACGATTCCAATGATGAAGGAGACGTTCAAATTCTGTCTGATCATTGCCATTACTTCAGGAATCGGTGCTTTTGTACAAATGTTGATTATGACTAACGGCGGACCGGGAACGAGTAACTATACGCTTACCTTTATGATTTATCGTTATGCATTCTTGGAAAGCAACTACGGCTATGCCTGTGCGGTATCGGTTGTGCTTGTCCTTCTGTCGCTTCTGGCCACCATTATTATCAACAAGACATTTGACCGAAATGAAGCATAAGGCAGTACGCCGGAAAGGAAAAGGAACGTTATGAAAAAAGTGAGAGCATTGCTCATACAGCTTCCCTTATGGATTTATTTTATCATTTCCATCTATCCGCTATTATGGATGATTTCTTATTCTCTGAAAAATAACGATGAGATTTTTGTCACCAACCCTTTCGGATTTCCGACTAATTTCCGGATTGAAAACTATGTGGCCGCTTGGTCACAGTTCAATATACCGCGATATTTTACGAATAGCTTGGTAGTCTCTACGATTTCAACGCTACTTATTATCATATTATCGCTGATGTTCTCATTCGCAATTTCCCGGCTGCGGTGGAGATTCCGTGAAGGGGTCAGATTGTATATGACGATCGGAATGTTCATGCCGCTGCAGGTAATTATGATTCCACTTGCCATACTCGTACGGGATTTACATCTGACGAATACCTACGGTGGGCTGATTGTTCCTTATGTCGCCATTGGATTGCCGTTCTCTTGTCTGGTATTCTACGGCTTTATGAAGGGTATCCCTGGGGAGCTGGAGGAATCCGCTTGTATGGACGGCGCGAATGTATACCGGATGTTTCTGCAGATTATTGTGCCGGTTGTAACGCCAGCTGTCGCAACAGTAGCCATTTTTCAATTTCTGAACAACTGGAATGAATTTTTGCTGGCTTATATTCTGATCTCTGATGAGGGGATGAAAACACTGCCGCTGGGTCTATTGTTCTTCCAAGGCCAATACAGCACAGACTGGGGTGGCATGGGGGCGGTTATGACGATGGCGAGTCTGCCAATGGTTATTGTCTATTTGTTCTTTAGTGAGCAGGTAGAACGGGCAATGACAGTTGGATCTGCTGTAAAAGGATAAAGCGAAGAGTATTAATTCATGCAAAAGAGGACTTCTGGCGAATGCGCAGGAGTCCTCTTTTTGATTCAAATCATGACCAGTGAATTCATCCTATTCCTCTAGGAAGACCAATCCGATAAAATCCTCCGGCTCAATACGACCGAAATAATGCTTCAAATCGAGATCAGCTAATGCTTCTCTAACCTCAGCCTCGTCATAACGTTTGCCACGAAGTGCATTTTCAACATCTACTACGTCACCGACTCCGAAGAAGTCACCATAGATTTTGATGTCTTTAATGAGGGAATCTTCAATATCCATCCGAATATCAATAATTCCGGCAGGGAATTTGCGCGTGTGCTTAACGTTGCTTTTTGGTGACAGACCGTAGTTCCAGTCCCAGTTCTGGTAGTGCTCCTTGGAGATCTCGTTAATTTTGTCCCAGTCGGCTTGTTGCAGCTTGTACTGAGGAACCTCAGAAGAATCCATGCCAAAGATCGAACGCAGCAGGCCGGCGCGGAACTCCTCGATCGTCATATCTGTACCCAGCAGCTCTTTGATATTCGCTACACGACTGCGTACGGATTTGGTGCTCTTTGATTTAAACTTCTCTGGATTCACTTTTAGAGAGGCTTGTACATCATCTAAATTAAGATTGAACATCAAGGTACCATGGCTGAACATACGTCCGCGTGTGGAGAACTGAGCGTTACCGGAAATCTTTTGCTCACCAACTTGCAGATCATTCCTTCCGCTTAGCTCGGCGTTAACGCCCATGCTTTGCAGGTAATCGATGACCGGTTGGGTGAATTTCAAAAAGTTATGAAAGGATTGGCCGTCATCCTTGGTAATAAAGCTGAAGTTCAAATTTCCAAGATCGTGATAAACAGCTCCACCGCCGGATAGACGACGTACGACCTGAATATTATTATCTTTTACATACTCTTGGTTAATTTCTTCGATAGTATTCTGATGTTTCCCGATGATGATGGATGGGCTGTTGATATAAAAAAGCAGGTAACTCTCGTCCATCGGCAAGTGCTTCAGCGCATATTCCTCAATCGCCAAATTGATGGATGCGTCAGTAATCCCTGTGTTATCAATAAAAAGCATAGTGAATTCCTCCGTCGCAGCAAAATTGATTACAACCTTCATTTTAAACCAAAAGCGGTTTTTTAACAAAAGAGATCACATCTTTGAGATTCATGTCGGTTTGGGGGAAGCAGGGGATTTAGCTGGTTCCTTCTGCGAAAGCATTGACGTTCTTCCGGCAAAGAGTCAATAATGGTGGCAATGACATACATATCGTGCTAGAGAAAGTAGATAGAGGGAGTGTAATTATGCTTGAAAAATATGGGCATGGCGGTGATTTGCTGACGGCAGCGGAGCTCTATGGAGAAGCTGGGGGCACATTTCTCGACTATAGTGCCAACATCAATCCGCTCGGTCCTCCACCGCAAGTTTTGGAGCTGCTCAGAACAGCACTGTCGACGGTGGTGGCATATCCGGATCCTGGACACCGACGCTTTAAACGTCTGCTGGCGGAAAATCTTGGCGTAGATAATAGCTGGTTAACTGTAGGCAACGGAGCAGCGGAATCTATGGCTTTGCTGCTGCTGGCGATAGCTCCGCAAAAGGTTGGCATCGTGGAGCCTTGTTTCTCTGAGTATCAGCAGCTTTCTATACAATTTGGCGCTGAAGTATTATCGGTTCAGGGGACAAAGGAACAGCATTTCCGCGCTGGAGTGGAGGAGATTGCCGGGCTGCTTGAACAGGTGGAGCTGTTATTTCTCGGACAGCCGAATAATCCCAATGGCGTTCAGTATGCGGTGGAGGAACTGCGCTTGTTAGCGCAGAAGGCTGAAAGCTGTGGGACTTATTTGGCTGTGGATGAAGCTTTTATTGACTTTATCCCGGAGTCAGAGCGAAATACACTCCTGCCGGAGCTGGAGCAGTTTCCGCATACGGTTCTGGTGCGGTCGATGACGAAGTTTTATGCAATTCCCGGACTGCGTCTCGGGTTTGCAATTTCGCATCCGGAGCTGGCGAAGGCGATGAGCGGAAAGCAGGTCACCTGGAGTGTGAACGGCTTGGCGCTGCTGGCAGGGGAAGCCTGCCTTACAAGTGGACGTGACTATGAACAGCGCACGCGTGAGCTTATTGCAGCAGAACGCGAAACGCTGCGGCAGGGTCTTATGCAGCTGGGCTGCGATGTCCCACCGGGAGAAGCCAACTTTCTGCTCTGTGGTTTGCCATCACCATGGAGCGCGGCTGAGTTTCAGACTAGGCTTGGCCGCGCAGGTATACTAGTGCGCAGCTGCGCTATGTATTCAGGGTTAGGTGCTGAGCATATTCGAGTTGCCGTTAAGGGACATGAGGATAATGCCCGCCTTTTGCTGCAGATGGCGGAGATTCTAGCGACTAAGTGACAGGTGGATGTAGTGTTTAATGACTCTATGTGCGGAGCGAGCTGACAGTGCGATTAGCGGGGCATCCTTTCGCGGATGGTTGTAAGTATTCAATGAAAGAAATGAGCGGTGAAAGGAGCGGGATCGGCTATGGTGGAAGTGAAGATTCCATTTAATCTTACAGGGGGAATCAGGGAGTATCGTCCGGCCGTCTGGCCAGGGCTTGCTCTGCAATGGAAGGATAAGCATCTGCTGCTGGAGCTGCCAGCAGAAGCTGATGGTTTATCGAGCGCGTTCTACGGCGGAGGAATGAACCGGCTGCAGCGGGCCGTCAATTTATATGTTGATCGCAATTACGAATGTAGTGATCCTGTCCAGGATATGGAGAATAAGCTGCACGATTGGGGTTATCCTTTATCCGGCTGTGCCGGTCTGATGACGGCTGTGCCGCTAGAGCATGCAGCGGTAGCTGAAGAGGACACGGGTTCAGCGGGGATTTTTGTTTGCGTTACAGCCGCCGCAGGAAATGCTGCGCGCGCAGGTGTGGAACGTAATGTGCTGGCTGTGTATCGGCCGGGTACGATTAACATCATGCTCTGCATGGATGGCCGCCTGACACCGGCGGCCATGGTCAATGCTGTGCAGACAGCTGTCGAAGCCAAAGCTGCTGCGCTGGCAGATCTCGGGATTACCGATCCCGAGAATGGCCTGATCGCAACCGGCACAACTACGGATGCTATTGTGCTCGCTGTGAGCCAAAGCGGGCGATACAGCGCCGAGCATGTATATGCCGGAACAGCGACCGATCTTGGAGGCGCTATCGGCCGGCTTGTATATAGCGCTGTGACGGGCAGCCTGCTGTCGGTGCAGGCAAGGAAGGACAGCTAATGAGAATGGATAGCTGGAGATGTGGAAGCTCGTTCAGAGGTGATCGCTTGTGACAATCGCTTTGGTGTTGCTTGCGGCTTATGTGATTGACCGGATCGTAGGTGATCCTCGTAACCTGCCTCATCCCGTAATTGGTATGGGCAAAGCAATCACGGCTCTGGAGCGGGCGATCCGTCGTTTATGGTCCCGCCCGCAAAGCCTGCGCAGAGCAGGGGTGTTACTTCCGCTATGTGTGGCGGGCGGTGCTTGGGCACTGACAGCCATCCTGCTATGGCTGCTGTCATCTATCTCACCGTGGCTCGTCTGGATAGCCGAGGCTTGGTTGATTTCAACCACGATTGCCTCCAAGGGACTAAAGGATGCAGGAATAGCGGTGTACGTGGAATTGCAGAAGGGCGATATCCCTGCTGCCCGCAAGGCGTTGGGGATGATCGTGGGACGTGATACTATTTCTCTAGACGCCCCGGAAATTGTCCGTGGAACGGTGGAGACCGTAGCAGAAAACATTGTAGATGCGATTATTTCTCCGCTTTTCTACGCGCTGATTGGCGGTGCGCCGCTTGCTATGGCTTATCGGGCGGTCAATACACTCGATTCAATGGTCGGTTATAAGAATGATAAATACCGTGATCTCGGCTGGGCATCTGCCCGGCTCGATGATGTTGCTAACTTTATCCCGGCACGAATTACGGCATTGCTTTTGGCGCTATGTGCAGGGATGCTTCGTCTGGATTGGCTCAGATGCCTGCAAATGGTGAAGCGGGATGCACATCTACATCCAAGCCCTAACAGCGGTTATCCAGAATCAGCTGTGGCTGGCGCACTAGGCATCCGACTCGGAGGCGAAAATGTGTATCATGGCGTCGCTTCTTTTCGGGCTTATATGGGTGATCCGGTACGTACGATGGAACCGGATGATATCATCCAGACCTCGCGGATGATGATGCTCTGCTCTTCAATATTTGTAGGTCTATGTGCGGTTGCGGCATGGATATGGATTGGAGGCTGAGCGCCGGTATGGCAATTCCCTCTATAGAGCTTGAGCTGGTGCTTATCCGACACGGGCAGACGAAATGGAATGTTGAGCATCGTTACCTGGGACATACGGATCTTCCATTGCTTCCTGACGCAAGTGAGCGGCTGTCCCAACTTCAGCAGCAGATCTGCATGCAGGCTGAGTTATCAGGTGGTTTTTGGCGTGTGTTCTGTAGCGATTTGCTAAGATGTCGGGAGACCTTGGCTTTCGTAGTACCTTCACGAGAGCAGGACGCTGTTTACGATCAGCGGCTTCGTGAAATGAACTTCGGAGCTTGGGAAGGCTATACCTATGAGCAGCTGAAAGATAACTCTCTATATAGACGTTGGATTGATGATCCTTCAAAGGTTATACCGCCAGAAGGAGAATCATGGACAGAATTCGATGCACGGTTGCGTAGTTTCCTGTTGGATCTAGGTCAAGCTGCTATGGCTGCATTTGGATGCTGTGCTATCAAGGAGAAAAAAAGTGAGGTTACATCGAATAGAGTATTGGTAGTGACGCATGGGGGTGTAATCAGGAATTTACTTGCACAGTTAGTTCCTGACCTCACATTCTACAGTGCAGTGGCTCCTTCTCCAGGGAATGTAATGGTACTAAAAATACTCTGGCAGCATGGACAATGGTCAGCTGATAAAGCTGATATTGTGGAAAAAGGATGATTACATGAAAAAGGGTTCCACATCATTAGGAAAACCTAATAGGTGGAGCCCTTTATGTTTGAACTATCGTTCGCAGTCAGCTGAATAACGTGGTTAATTAGAGGTTAGGTAACCATTCCTTATAGGTATCTGCACGTGATTGTAATTCATTATACAGCATGCTGGCATGGTAACCGTCGCACACGGCATGGTGGAATTGCCCCGAGATGGGTAATAGTATTTTTTTGTCTTGCTGAAAATATTTCCCTATCGTAAAGATGGGAAGTAGGTAGGTTCCTTCGTTATACACGTTCAAGTTAAAGCTCGTGAAGCTGACCCACGGAATGCTAGAGATAGGGAAGGTGTTCGGTGGTTCGTTTGCTTTAGCGATAAATTGTTTCACGCTTCCGTACATTTTCATATCATCGAGATAACGGTTATAGAAATCATTAAACTGTTCACCGTACGAAGTCCAGATGCTTGAGAAAGTTTTATCATCAGCATGGAAAATTGTAAAACTAGGTGACAAGCTATCCCAATAACCTATTCTACCTTCAGAATCAAAACATGTGCGGAATTCACTATGACGGTTCACCACCGTAGTTATCATGTGGATTAGTGCTGGGTACAGCTTAATTCCCATATGCTTAAGCTCTGACAGTAGAAGGGTGATATCGATATTTACGGTCATGCTATAGGTGCATCTGACATTGTTTAAATAATGTTCAAAATAGGGTTTTCTACTCCAGTTATCAATGACAATCGGGTTAAAACTCATTTATTATGACCTCCTAAAATTATTTCGTTTTTCATTTTAGGAGGTCTGCTGGACTGATTTCACCATATCCTTATCACAATCCCTTGAGAAAGTATTTTGTAACGATGAGTATACCATCAAGCGGAAGGGAGATGCATTTATAATGCTGAGCGAAAAGTTGGTTATTGAAAAATTGCTTCAGCAAAAGCGTACGAGTGTTGTTTCCATCGTAGTGATGATGTGCGGGGTAGCGGGGTCGGGTAAAACAACCTTTGCTAAAAAGCTGGAGAAAGAGGGATTCGCCAGACTTTCGATAGATGAAGATATTTGGGCCACGCACGGCCGTTTCGGGGTGGATTATTCAGAGCAGAATTATGAGTCCTATAAGGAAGAGTCGGAGATAAAGCTGCGGGGGGAGCTTGTGAATCTGCTTCAGGGAAAACACCATGTTGTCATCGATTTCAGCTTCTGGCAACGTCAGAGACGGAACGATTACAAGCAACTCATTGAGAGTTATGGTGGCGTGTGGGAACTGATTCACTTAAAGGTTCAGCCAGATGAATTGCGTCAGAGACTGCTTATCCGGAGTGAACGTTTTGACGCCAATGCCGCATTTCCGATTACTGAGGAGATACTAACCCGGTTTTTAAATGGTTTTGAGATTCCTGCTGGAGAAGGGGAGCTTGTGATTGAAGCATAGAGCTGTAACTTGATTTTTTGGGCATTTGTCCTCTCATAGAACCACAGCCGGATTAAAATCCCATGGCTGTGGTTCTTTTTTTAAGCGAGTGATTGTGCCATGATAGTCATGGGGGCGATTGAGAGATGTTTAAGGATTTTAAGCTCATAGCCGGACGGCCGGTGTATATACAAATTAAAGACTATATGAAGCACTTAATCATAAAAGGCGGTCTGCAAGGCAATCAAAAGCTGCCCTCCACACGAGAGCTCAGCACATTGCTTAAGGTTAGCCGCAACTCCGTAATCTCTGCTTATGCAGGGCTTGAGGATGATGGCTTTGCTTATGCCGTGCAAGGGCAAGGAAGTTATGTTGCAGCTACGCCGCCCGGCAGTGAAACGATCTCTTCCTGGACGATGGACTGGAAGTCACGTCTCAATGATCACGCGGTGCTGGCAGAGGAACTGGATATCATGAAGCGCGGGATCCGAGCGGAGAAGGGGACGATCTCCTTCACCAGCATAGCGCCTGATGAGAGTCTTTTTGATCTGGATAATGTGAAGAGATCCTTTATGGATCGGATGTCGGTAGAAGGCAACGTTCTGCTAAATTACGGCTATGCCAAAGGGTATAAGCCTTTAATAGACTATTTGAAGCAGTATATGGAGCACAAGGGCGTTGAAATGAGGGGCAAGGATATATTGATCACCAATGGTTTTACTGAGGGATTCGATATTGTATTATCTGCTCTGAGTAAAAAAAATGGTTCGGTCATTTGTGAGAATCCGACGCATCATACAGCGATCAAAAATTTGAAGCTGAACGGTTTTGAGATCACCGGGATTTCGATGGAGCGTGATGGGATTGATTTGGCGGAGCTGGAGAAAGCATTGCAAGAGCAAGCTTTTGACTGTGCATACTTCGTCCCTTCTTATCATAATCCAACCGGAATTGTAATGTCTCCAGAGAAAAGACAGCGGCTAATGAAGCTGATGAATTGCTACCAAGTCCCGGTGATTGAGGATGGTTTTAACGAGGAATTACGATATTCGGGCTCACATGTGGCTCCACTTATCGCAGCAGCAGGCAGCGGCAACAGCGTGATTTATCTCGGCAGCTTCTCCAAGGTATTATTTCCGGGACTACGTGTAGGTTGGGTGCTGGCGGATCAGGAGTTGATCAATTCCCTCGAAAGCGTCAAGCGTGCACGTACCATTCACACCTCGACGCTGGATCAATCCATTTTGTATCAGTATTTATTGGGTGGTCATTTAGAGAAGTATTTGAAAAAAGCCAGAGCGGAATACAAACGAAAGTATGAATTAACCCTGCAATGCTGCAAGGATTTTATTCCTTATACGGCGCTGTCAGGGGACGGTGGCCTGCATCTTTTTGTAACCTTCGCGGAGGGCTTTAATACAAGGACGCTGTTGGCGGCCTGTCATGAGCAAGGGGTTATTTTTACAGCAGGAGATATATTCTTTACAGACGGTAAGGGTCAAAATACGATACGGATCGGTTTCTCCAGAGTGACGGATGAGGATATCCGCAAGGGGATTGAGATTATTGGCAGAACTGCTCGACAACTAATGGGATAAAGAGGTGCTTGAGATGAAGGTAGGCGTAATTATGGGCGGGGTATCCTCAGAGTATGAGGTATCCATGAATAGCGGTAGAGAAATAATGAAGAATCTAGACCCCAATAAATATGAAATTATTCCAATTGTGATCACCAAGCGTGAGGAGCTTATTGAGCAGGCAAAAGGGATCGATATCGCACTGCTTGCACTTCATGGAGCTTACGGCGAGGATGGTACGGTTCAGGGAACGCTGGAGACGATGGGGATTCCGTATACGGGCAGCGGGGTTTTGTCTAGCAGCATTTGCATGGATAAAGATCTCTCCAAAAAGCTTATGCGCTGCGCAGGCGTCAATACAGCAGATTGGCTATGCTGGGACAGCATAAAGGATTATTCGGCTGAAGAGGTGGAACGGCTCGGATATCCTGTTATGGTGAAGCCATGTTCAGGCGGCTCGAGTATCGGAATGGAAAAAGTGAGCAGCAGCGAGGAGCTGTTGTGTGCAGTGCAGAAGGCTTTTGCCTGTGATCAGTCGATTTTGATTGAAAGCTACATTCAAGGCCAAGAAATTACCTGTTCTATTCTAAACGGAGAGCTGCTGCCTATTCTGGGAATTACCTCAGCAAATGCCGAGTGGTTCGATTACAGTGCTAAGTATGAAGAAGGCGGGGCAGATGAACGGGTCATTGAATTGCCTACTGAGGTGCATGAGCGGGTACGCGAGGCTGCCTTGAGCTGTTACAAAGCACTAAAATGTAGCGTGTATGCACGGGTTGATATGCTGCTTAAAGAGGGGATTCCTTATGTGCTGGAGGTGAATACGTTACCAGGCATGACGAAGGCCAGTCTTTTACCCAAAAGCGCGCAAGCGGCAGGCTACACCTTCAGCGGACTGCTGGACGAAATCATCTCCCTTTCCCTAACGGAAAAGAGTGCAAAAGAAGAGGTGTACAGCCATGCATAATGAATTGATTGCTCCACGTGTGCGGGAGATTGCACCCTCGGGGATTCGGGCTTTTTTTGACCTAAGTGCGGGGAATCAGGATATTATATCGCTGGGTGTAGGGGAACCAGATTTCGTTACACCGGAGCATGTAAGAGCTGCCTGTATTCGTGCCTTGAACAATGGGGAAACGATGTATACACCAAATTCCGGTTTACTGGAGCTTAGAGAGGAGATCGCTTCTTATCTGCACACAAGTTTCAAGCTTCGTTATGAGCCAAACGATGAGATTATGGTTACGGTGGGAAGCAGCGAGGCTGTGGACTTGGCATTACGAGCTTTCATTACACCCGGGGATGAGATTATCGTCCCTTCTCCGAGCTATATCGCATATTCGCCGATTACCCATTTGAACGGGGGGGTTACGGTGGAGGTAGAATCATCGGCCGAGCAGGGGTTTAAGCTTACTGCTGAAGCGTTGCGGAAGGTGATTACCCCGCGTTCCAAGCTTCTTATGGTAAATTTTCCGACTAATCCTACAGGTGCAGTAATGACTTATGAAGACTGGCTGCCGATTGCACAGATTGTAAAAGAGAATAACCTACTGGTCATTTCAGATGAAATTTATGCCGAGCTTACGTATGACAGTCAGCATGTCAGCATCGCCTCTCTTCCCGGGATGCTGGAAAGGACGATTGTGATTAGCGGCTTCTCCAAAGCTTTTGCAATGACTGGCTGGAGAGTGGGTTATGCTTGTGGCAATCGAGAATTAATTGCTGCGATGCTAAAAATCCATCAATACACTGCGATGTGTGCCCCCGTGCTCGGTCAAATTGCTGCGATTGAATCATTGCGCAACGGAATGCAGCATAAGGAACATATGAAGCAATGCTTCGATGAGCGGAGAAAGCTGCTGGTTAGTGGATTTCGATCCATAGGACTACCTTGCCATGAACCTGCGGGTGCGTTTTATGCCTTTCCTTCCATCGCTCATACCGGAATGAAATCAGAAGACTTCGCTTTGCAGCTGCTCAGGGAGGTCGGTGTCGCTGCGGTTCCGGGTCATGTTTTTGGAGCAGGCGGAGAGGGTTATATTCGCTGCTCTTATGCCGCTTCCTTACAAAAATTGACGGAGGCGCTGGAGAGAATCGAAGATTTTATGAAAGTGAAGTTGTAATTCTAGAAGTCCCCCTCTATCATAGATGGGGGCTTTTCTGCGAATATGAGATAGAATAGGTTATACGGATACATTTAATAGGAGGTCGTAATTATATGCTTTCAGATATTCAAGACGTAATTAAACAAATCATTCCGGCTGATGATCAGTCCATCCTCAAGGCGGAGCATCGGCTGAACATTCTGACCAAACCTCCGGGCAGTTTGGGACAATTGGAACCTCTGGCTGTTAAGCTCGCTGGAATTTCGGGTACGGAGCAGCCTAGTTTCACCAAACGAACAGTTGTTGTGATGGCTGCTGATCATGGGGTGTGCTGCGAAGGGGTTAGCGCATTTCCACAGGAAGTCACGCTACAGATGGCCCATAACTTTCTCAGCGGTGGAGCGGCTGTGAATGTATTGGCACGTCAAGCTGGGGCAGAGGTACAGTTTGTTGATGTCGGCATAAACGGCGATCTTAGTCATGTCGATCTGATTGATCGTAAAGTGCGCCGGGGAACGGATAATATGGCTGTGGGACCTGCGATGAGTCGTGAGGATGCCATGAATGCTCTTCTTGTTGGGATAAGCGTTGCGCAGGAAGCGGTTAAGAACGGAACGGAGATTTTTATAACAGGCGAAATGGGCATTGGAAATACTACGGCTAGTGCTGCCATTCTATGTGCTCTCAAAGGAATAGCCCCTGAAGTAGCTGTGGGACGAGGAACGGGAATTGATGATGAACGTTTACTACATAAAATTGCAGTGGTGGAACGCGCCTTAAAGGTAAATCAGCCGAATTCAGCAGATCCGTTGGATGTATTATCTAAAGTTGGCGGACTGGAAATCGCTGGCTTGGCGGGACTGATTCTTGGTGCGGCTGCTAATCGGACACCTATCATTTTGGATGGTTTTATTTCGGGGGCGGCAGCGCTTGTGGCAAAAGCCCTTGCACCTGAATCCATCGCTTATATGATAGCCTCTCATGTATC
The DNA here is from genome assembly GCF_038002705.1 of Paenibacillus sp. FSL H7-0716. Classification (NCBI taxonomy): domain Bacteria; kingdom Bacillati; phylum Bacillota; class Bacilli; order Caryophanales; family Paenibacillaceae; genus Paenibacillus; species Paenibacillus sp. FSL H7-0716. The sequence goes on along the minus strand of NZ_JBBODA010000013.1, from coordinate 1,249 downwards.
AGGAGAACGGGGTCATAAGCTAATGCTGGAGCAGCTTGGACTTGAACCGCTGCTTAACCTAGGTCTACGATTGGGTGAAGGAACAGGGGGCGTATTATGCCTTCATTTAATCGAGGCGATCTGCCGCATTTTGAGCGAAATGGCAACCTTTGAAAGTGCAGGCATCTCTGGAGCTGGTCAACGATGAGCATTCTTGTAACGGGAGGCGCACGTAGCGGGAAAAGTGGTTTTGCAGAAAAACTGATACAGTCACTGGCAGATCAGGCCTTCTATGTAGCAACCGGACAGGCCTTTGACGACGAAATGAAGGAACGGATTGCTCTGCATCAGCATCAACGAATGGAAAGTGGTTACGCTTGGGAGACGCTTGAGGAACCGTATGATTTACCAGATCTGCTAAAGCGATTATCGGGTGAAAAAGCGGTGCTCGTAGATTGTTTGACCTTATGGTTATCCAATGCATTATTGGCCGTGGAGGGTTTTGAAAATAGACAAGAGCTTGTTGAGAGTGAAATAACAAGACTTGAAGACAGTGTGCGTTCTTTTCAAGGGACGCTTATTCTGGTCACTAATGAGGTTGGCGACGGGATTGTTCCAGAGTATGCGCTTGGCCGATTGTATCGTGATCTGGCGGGACGAATGAACGCCCTGATCGCTCGGCAATGCGAACAGGTCTTTCTAGTAACTGTTGGAATTCCGATTGAGCTGAAGAGCAGGGAGTATCGTTTATGAGGGAGCGTAGGGATGCGGCCGTAGCTGCTTTTCAGTTCTTATCCCGATTTCCTGTAAAAGGTGATCCGGGATTCTCTCCTGAACTGTTGCGCCGGAGTGTAATCTTCTATCCCATGGTAGGCGCAGCAATTGGGCTGTGTGTAGCTGCTGGAGCAGCCCTGACGGGATTGCTTTTACCTGCTTGGCCAGCAGCTGTGCTCACTCTGATTCTGTGGGTAGGCCTCACTGGCGGGTTGCATCTTGATGGCTGGATGGACAGCGCAGATGGTCTGCTCAGCTATCGGCCACGGGAGCGTGCCCTGGAGATTATGAAGGACAGCCGTGTGGGTGCGATGGGCGTACTCGCCTGCGTGCTGCTCCTGCTGTTTAAAGCTTCTTTGCTGGCAGCTCTAATCGAAGGCTACGCCTACTACGAGCTGCCGCTGCTCTTGGTACCAGCGGTCTGGAGCCGCTGGTATATGGTGCGGGCAATGGTGCGTTATCCCATTGCCCGTGGAGACGAGGGGCTGGCCGCGAA